>NZ_CP009621.1:900000-992500 GCF_000973725.1 Pontibacter korlensis
CTGAAGCTATCACTATGACAGCCGGGGAGCGTAAAGTTGGTGAGGAGAACCTGTACCGTGAGGAAAAGTATGCAGTTACCTATGAGGTAAATATGTTGCGTTGCATCTTCTGCGGCCTATGCGAAGAGGCTTGCCCGAAAGCAGCTATCTTCCTTCAGGATGATAAAATTGCTCCAGCCCGCTTTGAGCGCGACGAATTTATTTATGGCAAAGACCGCCTTGTTGAGCCACTAAAAACAACTGAAACAAAATAACCCGATGACGGAGAATCTGTTTTACTTCCTTGCTTCGTTAACGCTGCTTTGTGCCCTGATGGTAGTTCTGTCGAAAAACCCGGTACACAGCGTTCTGTTCCTGATCATCACGTTCTTTACTATATCAGGCCACTATGTATTGCTAAATGCGCAGTTCCTGGCAGCCGTGAACATCATAGTGTATGCAGGTGCCATCATGGTACTCTTCCTCTTTGTGATTATGTTCCTGAACATGAGTAAGAGCGGAGATAATAAAATCAAGACATCCACCATCAGTAAGTTTGCTGGTGCTATTGCAGGTGGCCTCCTGTTCCTTGTTTTAATTTCTGCTTTGAAGGATGCAACCGTAGTAGGTTATAATCCTGAAACCTACGATTCACAAATAGGTATGGTAGAGAACTTGGGCAAGGTACTGTTTACAGATTATCTGTTACCTTTTGAGCTTGCCTCCATATTGTTCCTGGTAGCAATGGTGGGTGCTGTAATGCTCGGTAAGAAAGAAGAAGGCGAAAGCCATTTCTAAGATTAGCTATATCTAAACTATCAAAAGGCCTGAATCACTTCAGGCCTTTTTTCATTCAGGACTCATCGAGCTCCATCTGTACCTCTAGCAACTCTGAGTGCCCCTGGTCATCATCTGACACAACAATTACTTTATAACTCTTCGGCTCCTCCCCTTTCATCACAACCAGAGATTCGGCCTTACCGCTATATGCCGAGCCGTCCGTATCTTTTAGCTGCGTAACTGAAGCTTTGTAAGGATTTAGAGCATCCATTGCCTGTGGTAAAGAATATAGATCAATAACACCAATAAAGCTGCCAAGCACCTCACCATCATCTATTGCATTTGGTGTATCCTCGACAGAGGCTGTGAAGTATAGCTTGCCTTCTAGAGAGTAAGCTCCAGAAAAGCTAGCGCTGCTCTGCCCTATTACGGGTAAATCGAAATGATATAAAGCTACTGAAGGCACCTCCCCCTCTAGCATGAGGAACCTCTTAAAATCATCTGTATCAAAACGCAGCAACGTGTTAGATCCAGCACCTAATGGCCGCTGAAGCAGGTAAGTATAGATATCATCCATAGCAAGTCCCTCCAGGTTTAGCTGCCCCTCACTTTCCAGATGCAGCACCTCTTTAAGAAAAGTATAGAACCGGCTAAGGTCCAGCTCCTGCACCTGCATGTTATCAGAGAGATTTATAAGGTAACCTTTGTTGCGAGTGTTACTGGCCCCAGAGCCAAGTAGAAGCAGCATCTGGTCTCTGCCATAGGTAAAATGGGCCATTCCTTCTAAATCAGGCTTCACGGCCTTCGGAATACGCCCTTCCACAACTGCAGTTGTATCGAATATGGCATGGCGATTCACCAGTATGAACTGCTCATCTACCTCATACAAGTAAGGCGTATCATCACCCAAAACGTAATATGCCCCCTGCACATACTCTAAGCCCGAAGCTGAAGGAAGTGACTCGTAAAACACTTTACTATCTGTGCGGGCTGAAATTCTAATCTCTTTCATCTTCTCAACAAAACTAGCAGAACTTGTAACAGCAGGCTCTCCGGACTTACAACCCTGGAGCACAAAAAAGACCAGTAAAAGGTGCAGAAGGTATCGGTGCATCATAGTTTATAAATCTAACTCACATAGCTACGCAAACACAGGTCAAAAGTATAAATCAGCTCCCTTGATGCCACCCGCAAAAGAAAATCAGGAAGTACGCCTGAAGCGCTTTAAGCCCAAGAAATAAACCTGTTAACACAACTAATCAGTAAGAATAAGAATAGGAAATATATTATGGTTTTTACAAAAATGGGGATAACTTTGCGACTTGATTTTTGGACAGTAATTTAAGAGAAATACGTTCAGCCACACAGAAAATGAACAACATACCTGAGGTTATCAGAACCATTCCACTAGATTATTACCTGTTTTTCAGCGCGGCTCTTTTTGTGATAGGTGTTATCGGGGTGCTTACACGCCGCAACGCTATCGTAATTTTTATGTGTGTGGAGCTGATGCTGAATGCTGTAAACCTCCTGCTGACAGCTCTTTCTGCCTACCGTGCAGATGCTAATGCACAGGTTTTTGTGTTCTTCATCATGGCAGTGGCAGCGGCTGAAGTTTGTGTCGGCCTGTCCATCATTGTGATGACCTACCGCAACATTCGCTCTACTGATGTACAACTGCTGAACTACCTGAAGTGGTAACAGCCATAAAACGCTGAATAGCTTAACAAACCCTTATAACAGATGCAAGAGATTGTAATGCCGATTAACAACCAGGGAATGGCACTGCTTTGTCTGCTTATTCCGTTGCTGCCGCTGGCAGGTTTTATCATCAACGGATTGGGCAACCGCGCCATAGCCAAAGGCCTGGTAAGCTTTATTGGTTGCAGCACAGTGCTGGCTTCTTTCCTCATCACTGTCTACCTGTTCCTCGATTTTACCGCTAACGGAAGCCGCGCCTATACAGTTGACTTCTACGACTGGATTTCAGTGGGCGACATGCAGATTGGCTTCTCCTTCCTGATAGATCAGCTGACGCTGCTCATGATGCTTATGGTAACAGGTATAGGCTTCTTTATCCATCTGTACTCTGCAGGTTACATGAGCCACGACGAAAACTTCGGAAAGTTCTTCGCCTTCATCAACCTATTCATGTTCTCGATGCTGTTGCTCGTAATGGGCTCTAACTACGTAATGATGTTCGTAGGTTGGGAAGGTGTAGGTCTTTGCTCTTACCTGCTGATCGGCTTCTGGAACAGAAACACTAACTACAACAATGCTGCTAAGAAGGCCTTCGTGATGAACCGTATCGGTGACCTTGGCTTCCTGCTGGGCATTTTCCTGATCTTTATCACGTTCGGTTCTGTATCTTACCCACAGGTGTTTGCCGAGGCGGCTCAGTATACAGGCGGTGTTGACTCCGGTGTACTGATCGCTATTACCCTGCTTCTGTTTGTTGGTGCCATGGGTAAGAGTGCTCAGATTCCACTGTTCACCTGGCTACCAGACGCAATGGCCGGTCCTACTCCAGTATCGGCCCTAATCCACGCGGCAACCATGGTGACAGCTGGTATTTACATGGTGCTTCGCTCTAACGTACTGTATGTACTGGCTCCTACAACACTTGAGATCATTGCTATCGTTGGTGTGGCTACCGCTGTATTAGCGGCTACAATTGGCCTCGCACAAAACGATATAAAGAAGGTACTGGCTTATTCAACCGTATCGCAGCTGGGTTATATGTTCCTGGCGCTGGGTGTAATGGCCTTCTCTTCTTCTATTTTCCATGTGCTTACTCACGCTTTCTTCAAAGCTCTTCTGTTCCTAGGTGCTGGTTCAGTAATCCACGCCATGAGCAATGAGCAAGACATCCGCTTTATGGGTGGCCTTCGCAAGTACTTGCCTATCACATTTGTGACCTTCCTGATCGGTACATTGGCAATTGCCGGTATACCTCCATTTGCTGGTTTCTTCTCTAAGGACGAACTTTTAGCACATGTTTGGGAGCATAGCAAAGTGTTGTGGGGCCTTGGAGTGCTGGCTTCTTTTATGACTTCTTTCTATATGTTCCGCCTGGTATTCCTGACTTTCTTCGGAACCTTCCGTGGCACAGAAGCACAGAGGTCTCACCTGCACGAGTCACCGTTCTCTATGACACTTCCGCTGATTGTTCTGGCTGTACTTTCTACTGTAGGTGGTTTCCTTGGTATTCCGCCAATTTTTGGAGAGAACATGCACATTCTGCAGGGCTATCTGGCACCAATCTATAATTTCGCGCGCGTAGCCAACCCGAGGGCGATGGAGCCAATGCACCTTGACCATGCTACAGAGTGGATGCTGATGGGAATCTCAGTAGCTGTAGCCATAGTGGCAGCTATTATTGCCTATGTTATGTACGTGAGCAAAAGAACTGTTCCGGTTCCGGAAGGAAGCAGACTTTCTCCGCTACACAACCTGATTTATAACAAATACTACATCGACGAGTTGTACGACACTATTGTAGTGCGCCCAATCATGTGGATGTCTGCTATCTTCCACCGTGTGCTGGATAATATGATAGTAGATGGTGTTGTAAACGGCTTTGGCAAACTGACTACCTACAGCAGCCGCACGTTGCGTTTCGCACAAAGCGGTGCAATTGGATTCTACCTGATGGTTATGGTGTTCAGCATCGTCCTGATTTTATTTTTAAACTTCTTTATCGGATAAGGTTCTTAGAAGATGATTACAGCTCTATTACTTTTCTGGCCTGCCCTTGCTGCCCTGCTGGTATTGCTTATTAAGGGACAGGGTGCCAAGAAAGTGGCTTTTATAGCAGCGCTCGTGGAGTTTGCGTTGTCACTTTTCGCCCTCTCATCGTTTGATACCCAGAGCGGTGCCATGCAGCACTCCCTTAACCTACCGTGGATTGAGAGCGGTATCGGCTTCAGTGTAGGTATGGACGGCATTAGCCTGCTGATGGTCCTGCTGACAACCTTCCTGGTACCGCTGATCGTGCTTTCGTCTTACAAGCACGAGTATAAGAACCCTAACGTATTCTACGCCCTCATCCTGTTTATGCAAACTGGCTTGATTGGCGTGTTTGTGGCAATGGATGCCTTCCTGTTCTACTTCATGTGGGAGGTGGCGCTTATTCCGATCTATTTTATTGCGGCAGTTTGGGGTGGTACGGACAGAATTCGCATTACATTTAAGTTCTTTGTGTATACCATCTTCGGCTCGCTTTTCATGCTGGCTGCTTTTGTGTACCTGTACCTGCAAACTCCAGGCACGCACTCTTCTGATGTAAACGCTTTCTACCAGCTAACACTTTCAAGCGAATCACAGAGCTGGATATTCTGGTTCCTGTTTATTGCCTTCGCTATTAAAATGCCGGTGTTCCCATTCCATACCTGGCAGCCGGATACCTATACAGAATCGCCTGCTCAGGCTACAATGTTACTATCTGGTATCATGCTGAAAATGGGCATTTATGGTGTACTTCGCTGGTTGCTGCCAGTTGTACCGTACGGAGTTAGCCAATGGGATGAGCTGGTGCTTATACTTGCCATTATCGGTATAGTATACGCCTCTATCATTGCTATTCGCCAGCGCGACCTGAAACGCCTGATTGCATACTCATCCATCGCTCACGTTGGTCTTATTGCTGCCGGTATTTTTACCCTTAACGAGCAAGGTCTGCAGGGTGGTGTTATCCAAATGCTGAGTCATGGTATCAACGTGGTAGGCCTGTTCTTCATCATCGACATTATTTTCAGCCGCACCAACACAAGAGAGATTACCAGCCTGGGTGGTATAACACAAAACGCCAAAGGCTTGTCGATCTTCTTTATGATACTATTGCTAGGTTCTGTGGCGCTGCCGCTTACAAACGGTTTTGTGGGCGAATTCCTGCTACTTTCAGGTGTGTTCCAATACAACGCCTGGTTTGGAGGTGTGGCTGGTCTTACCATTATACTTGGTGCAGTTTATATGCTGCGCATGTTCCAGGGCGTTATGTTCGGCACTAAGTCTGAGCTGACAGAGCATTTTACAGACCTGACATTTTATGAGAAGGCGGTACTGATTCCGTTGGTAGTGATGGTATTCTGGATTGGTTTGTTCCCGAACACCTTCCTGGATATTTCAGAACCTGCAGTAAACAACCTTCTGAGCATCATTAACCGCTAAGCGGCAAAAGTGAATAAAGAGTTTTAGAGAAATACGACGACATGACTTCGATCATACTTCTATCCGTTTTTGGTATCATTAATCTTTTCGTAGGCTTTGCTAAGTCAAAGAAGGTACTGCTACCACTAGCACTTATTTTTCTGGCAGTAGTTTTTGCCGTTAACCTGTTAGACTGGAACGGTACGCAGAGCTACTTCAACAACATGCTAACGGTAGATAACTATGCAGTTGCCTTTACAGGCATCATGACGCTCTCTACCATTCTGATGTTGCCATTCTCTCAGCGTTACATCGATAAGAACGACTCCAACCTTGCTGAGTACTACTCACTGCTGCTGTTTTCTTTGGTAGGTACCGTAATGATGGTATCTTACGAAAACCTGATCATGCTCTTCATTGGAATTGAGATTCTTTCAATTGCCATGTACGTTTTGGCTGGTAGTGACAAAGCCAGCCTACGTTCCAACGAAGCAGCTCTGAAGTACTTCCTGATGGGTTCCTTCTTTACAGGTGTTATGCTTTTTGGTATCGTGATGATTTATGGAGCTACAGGCACATTCAACATTACAGAGATCGGGGCAGCACAATCTGGTATTGGTACGGATGGTGTGATGGATACCATGTTCATCTTGGGTATTTTGGTGCTTATTATAGGTATCTCTTTCAAGATATCGGCTGCTCCGTTCCACTTCTGGGCTCCTGATGTTTATGACGGTACTCCTACCTTCTTCACTGCATTTATGTCTACTGTAGTGAAAACGGCTGGTGTAGCTGCTTTCTACAAGCTTATGTCGGCTGCCTTCGCAGCTTCTTACTCTACCTGGTTCCCGACTATGGTAGCCATTACTGTACTGACACTAGTAGTTGGCAACATAGGAGCAGTAGTACAGACAAGCTTTAAGCGTATGATGGCTTATTCCAGCATCTCGCATGCTGGTTACCTACTGATGGCGCTGGTAGCCTTCAATCAAGCTTCAGACTCTTCTATCCTGTTTTACTCAGCAGCTTATGCCACCGCTACTATTGCCGCCTTTGGTGTACTGAAAATAGTACAGGACCAGCGAGGCAGCGCCTTATATGAAGCCTTTAATGGCTTGGGTAGAACAAACCCACTGTTGGCCTTCACCATGACAGTTTCGATGCTTTCCTTAGCTGGTATACCGCTTACAGCAGGCTTCTTTGGTAAGTTCTTTGTGTTTTCTGCTCTACTGCAGAACCCTGATATGCTGTGGCTGGTAGTGCTGGCTGTGATCTTAGCTGCCGTTGGTATCTACTACTACTTCCGTGTAGTGATCGCGATGTACATGCAACCAGCAGCAAACTATGAGAAGCTTGAAGTTGGCAGCTTTGCCTCTTTCACATTGATCTTTATCACTGTTCTGACCATTCTGCTAGGTATAGCTCCAGCCTTGGTTAGTGACCTGATCTAGCATTAGTATATATCATACCTGAAAAAGAGGGTCTGCCTTAACTAAGGCAGACCCTCTTTTTTGTGCTTCCTATAAGCCGTTCTAAATATGCTGCACTAACGCTAACGGCGGCACATTAAGGCATTCTATAGACTCTTCTTTCATTTCCTATTGCTCCAAACATGCGCTCATGAGCGACTCAAAACCGATAAAGTAACTCTTACACGTCAGTGAGGATGTTTAGGAGAAGAGACTATTAAAGAGCCCTTTTAACACGCTTTCCAGAGATGAGTTATGGATAAAGCTTAGTTTATGCTCAATCTGGCTTTCGTGCCTCAAGGCTTTGCTTGGGTTGATGTTTTAAAACTAGAGTAGCAGAATTCATCTGCTACACATTAAAGTATAACTTCTGCAAAGTACACCAACACTGCTACACACATACCTATCCACAGCACTTTTCCACATATCCACAGCTTTAAATCGAATTTTGCTCGAAAAAGTGTATAAGTAGGCACCTATTTGTGGAATCCACAGACTTATCAACAGTATCAACAACAAAAGCTCTAGGATAGGTAAAAAACAGAGGGCCTGCCACTAGATTAAGCGGCAGGCCCTTTTTTATCTGTGGAAAACAACTGTTACTTATGCGGCAGGTTTTTCATGTTTATGTGTAATTCATCAAGCTGAACATCAGAGATTGGTGATGGAGCATCTATCATTACATCGCGACCAGAATTGTTCTTAGGGAAGGCAATGTAGTCGCGGATAGAATCGGAGCCACCGAAAAGTGAGCACAGACGGTCAAAGCCAAAAGCAATACCTCCATGTGGAGGTGCACCATACTCAAAGGCACTCATCAGGAAGCCAAATTGTGCTTCTGCCTCTGCTTTAGAAAAGCCCAGCAAGCGGAACATCTGCTCTTGTAAACGACGGTCATGAATACGAATGGAGCCCCCCCCTACTTCTACACCATTGATCACCATGTCATAGGCATTAGCACGTATATCACCAGGACGATCGTCTATCAAATCAATATCTTCAGGCTTAGGAGAAGTAAATGGATGGTGCATCGCGTGGTAGCGATTTGCCTCCTCATCCCACTCCAGCAGCGGGAAGTCTACTACCCACAGCGGTGCAAATACATTCTTATCGCGCAGTCCGAGGCGTGTTCCCATCTCCAGGCGCAGCTCGTTCAAAGCCTTACGAGTTTTATCGGCACCACCGGCAAGCACTAAAATCAGATCTCCGGGCTTTGCGTGGAAGGCTGCAGCCCAGGCTTGCAGATCTTCTGCAGTATAAAACTTATCTACCGAAGATTTTATACTTCCATCTTCATTTACTCGGGCGTAAACCAGACCAGTGGCTCCTATCTGCGGACGCTTCACAAAATCAGTCAGCTCATCTACCTGCTTGCGGGTATAGCTAGCTGCACCTGTGGCACAAATACCTACCACCAGCTCAGCATCATCAAACACTTTAAAACCTTTATTCTTAACCAGCGGGTTAAGCTCCACAAATCGCATGTCAAAACGAATGTCCGGTTTGTCTGAGCCATAGTACTTCATGGCATCGGCATACGTCATGCGTGGCAGCTTATTAATGTGAATGTCCTTCACCTTCTCGAACAGGTGCTTGATAAATCCTTCGAAATTATTTAGGATATCTTCCTGAGACACGAAAGACATCTCGCAGTCAATCTGAGTAAATTCGGGCTGGCGATCAGCGCGCAAGTCTTCGTCGCGGAAGCACTTCACGATCTGGAAATATTTATCAAAGCCAGACACCATCAGTAGCTGCTTGAATGTCTGTGGTGACTGTGGTAAGGCGTAGAACTCACCTGGGTTCATACGGCTAGGCACTACAAAGTCGCGGGCACCTTCCGGCGTAGACTTAATCAGGTACGGAGTTTCTACTTCTATGAAATTACGAGCATCCAGGTAAGCACGAGTTTCACGCATCATGCGGTGGCGAAGCTCCAGGTTACGGCGCACCGGCGTACGACGCAGGTCCAGGTAACGGTACTTCATGCGCAGGTCATCACCGCCGTCTGTCTCATCCTCAATCAGGAACGGTGGCAGCTTGGCAGGGTTCAGCACAACAATTTTAGAAACATGGATCTCTATGGCACCAGTAGGAATCTTGTCGTTCTTAGAGTAACGTTCCACTACTCTTCCAACCACCTTCACTACATACTCACGGCCCAGATTACGAGCTTGCTCCATCAGGTTGGCAGGCGTAATGCCTTCTTCCATCGTAAGCTGCGTAATACCGTAACGGTCGCGCAGGTCTACCCATAGCATGCCGCCTTTATCGCGGAGGCGCTGTACCCAACCTGTTAATATTACCTCTTCTCCAACGTTGTCCAGGCGAAGCTCGCCGCAAGTATGTGTTCGAAACATAGTATGATCTACTGTATAGTTTATTGCAAATGTAATAATCTAAATCTTGGTTTACTTTATATGCTGCAAAGATGTTAGTCCAGCATATCGCGCATAGCCTCCACATTGTTCACCTGTATGGCGTGAGGCTTCATGTTAATCATGCGGGCAATGCGCGAGCGCGACTTACCGCCAAACAACGCTACCTGCAGCCCCTGCTCCTTTGCCCGCTCAACGTGCTCAGCTGTTACATCACGGCCATTGGCACAGATGCCCTGCAGCTCATGAATCCTAGCCTCCTGCAGCGCCTGCTCAAAGTTGCCGCCCGTGTCTATCATTAGTTGTGCCTGAGGTTCCACTTCACGAAATGCTTTTAAAAACTGAGGGTTAGGTGATATAAAAGTAATCCTCTGCAGTGGATAGTTATACTTTCGCAGCAGCGACATCAGTGTCTGTGCATAGTATGAATGCCGCTCCGGGTTGTGGTTCCGCAGATCGAGGTGCAGGTAGGGCAGCTCCGGATAAGTTGCGAAACGCTTCAGCAAAGCCTCCAGTGTAATGATCTCCTCGTCATGGAAGAGGTCATAAAATAACCCTCCGCTATATTTCAGCCCCACTACTTCCTCTGCCTGTAGATTATCTATGATACCCTCGGCATGGGTGCTGCTTTCCAGCGTTACGTCATGGTAAAGTATGGGCACGCCGTCCTGGCTCAGTTGCACGTCTACTTCTACGCCATCAGCGTTATGCTCCTCCATCGCCTTTACAATGGAGGCCATACTATTAGAAGGCAGCGGGTTAAACGGATTGAATGGAGAGAAAAAACCGGAGCCTGCGTGGCCCAATAGCAACACATCTTTATGCTGCAGTTCATCGTGGCGGTACATCAGCCATGCGCCTACAGTCATTGCCAAAACCAAAAAGGCAAGTATAAATAGCTTCACTTTTGACGACACGCGCCGCCCTAATGTTTGATGTATATGAGCCACTTACTAAAATATCATATTAAAAAGCGAAGGTAATACAGATTCGTTATAATTACCGTTAAATTTGCAGCCGCACAAGATTACCCTCATGCAGAATTCAACGAAAACAACTGTAGCTAAAGCCTTTACCGCCGATGCAAGCACGCTGGGCCAGCCACAGGAGCGTTACCTTATCCCAATTTCCACCATACTTATCATAGCACTGGCCATACGTTTAGTGGCTGCTTTTTTCTCTAGAGGGTTTGCCTTCAGCGATGACCATTTTGATGTGATTACAATTGCCCAGGGCTGGCTGGATGGATTCCCACTGTGGCTAAACGAGCCAATGCCGCCGCGCCATAGTATGTTTTATGTGCTCATTCACTACGGCTTGTTTTACATACTTGAGACCATAGGCATTTTTAGCCCGGATGTGAAGATGACAGTCGTGCGCCTTGTACATGGCCTGTACTCTCTGCTGATAGTATACTTTGGTTATAGGCTAACGGAGCGTCTCTCCAACAGGGCCAATGCCCGACTGGTTGGGCTCATGCTGGCACTGGTATGGTTTATGCCGTTTATGAGCGTGCGTAATCTTGTAGAGATGGTGTGTATCCCACCTTACCTGGCAGCCTTTTACCTGATGGTGAAGGCTGAGCAAACAGAGCGTAAACGCGTGCTGCCATACTTCTGGACAGGAGTTTTGTTTGCAATGGCCTTTGTATTCCGTTACCATACTGTGCTGTTCGGAGCTGGGGCTGGCCTGGTGCTGCTTTACCAACACAAGTGGCGTGAAGCTATAGCTGTTCTACTAGGTTTTATTGTGGCTGCCTTTCTGGTACAGGGCGTGATAGACATTGTTTTCTTCGACTATCCTTTCCATTCTATAGTTGCATACTACCAGTATAACTCCGCGCACGCCAACGATTTTAGCTCCGGACCTGTGTACCGCTTTGCTTTGACCATACTTGGTTTCTTGGTGCCTCCGGTTAGTGCTTTCCTGGTAGTAGGTTATGCACGTACGGCTAAGCTTACACCTGCCCTTTTTTGGGGAGGGCTGATCTTTTTCGTGGCACACTCACTGTTTCCTAATAAACAGGAACGCTTTATACTGCCGCTACTACCCTTAATTATGGTGCTTGGTGTAATTGGCTGGCAACAGTTTGTACGCAACTCTGCTTTCTGGCAAAACCGACGCAAGTTACTTGCTTTTAGCTGGGGGTTCTTTTGGGTGCTGAACCTGCTGGCTACTGTAGGTATGGCCTTTACCTATACTAAAAAGAGCCGCGTAGCCCCACTGGTGTATCTGTCGGAGAAAGCGAACTTTGATGGGGTGGTGCTGGAGTTTGGCAACCACAGTGTAAAGAAACCACCACTCTTCTACCTCGGCCGCCCAGCCGCTGTATACGACGGTTATATTATAGACGACGACATGGTGTGGGAAGAATACCTACAGGGGCAAAAGCAGCTGCCAAGTAACTTTGTGATGGCTTATACGCTGAACGAAGAAAAAACTCCGGAGGAGCTGCAAAAGGAAATTACGGCCTCTGCTTATAAACCAGATTATGTAGTGGTAGTTGGCATCGACGACATGGAAGAACGCATGGAACGCTTACATCAGGTGTTTCCTGCCCTTACACTGGAGTATACCATCAACCCATCATTGTATGATCAGCTTCTGCACCTGCTAAACCCACGTGTGCACAAGGATGAACATGTACAAATCTACAAAGTCGATTAACGAAAAAGCCCTCCGTGTAAGGAGGGCTTTTTCGTTATATTTAGCTAATAATTGGCTTGACACCTCTTTTAGAATAGTCTCCAGCTCTTTTGTGCGGTTCTCAGTCAGCTCGGTTTTACAGGTATAGAGCATAAGCGGCATTATAGAACCACCTTCATAAAACTGTTCGTACAAGCCGCAGTGGTTATCCCGCACTACCAGCCAGCTCTTTTGAGCTTTTATAAGTAGAGCCTTGGCATCTGTGTCTAATCTTATGATTACCTCCCTGTATACTCTGTTCAGGTCCTCATCCGCTTCCTTATGCTTCTGTGCGGCACACCTGTTCATCTCCACTTGTGTCTGTACGTTATCATAATCAGGCTTTTCTTTGTGCTGGGCACACGCGTTAAAACCTATGGGTAATAAGCATAATAGCAAGAGAAGCCGACTATACATTCAAGCTTACCTGGTAAAGGTATAGAGGTAGTTTATGAAGAAGTTCCAGAAGAAGACCAGCACTATTGCGCAGAATTTGGCTATGTAAAAGTTAATGCCAGTCCTGTTTGTGAGCAGGTAAATAATGAGGTTGTTAAGTATCAAACCTATCAGAGCAGCTGCCAAAAATTTAGAATACTGCCAACCAATTTCAGGGTCTGCACTATGAAAGGTCCAGATGCGGTTGAGGTAATAGTTACTGGCACTGGCTAAAAGAAAACCCAGACTATTAGCTATATACTTGTTCCAGCGCAACTTCTCCTTTACCAGATAAGTTACCCCGAAATCCAGTAACAGACCTGAAAAGCCGACTACACCAAACTTGAGGAACTTGAAGAAGAGGCTCTGTAAACTTTCTGACATCTGGTTGCTTTGTTGTACATCTGCACTGGCTATAGCTCAGGCGCTACAAAAGTAATATACTTACTGCAGGCTAACAACCTTACTTTCACAGTCTACTCCTATACATTCTCCATCCCCACTCAAACAAGAAGCATGCTGGTGTTGATTATCCATAAAAAATCAGCCACACATTACAAGTGTGGCTGACACTGGTATACTCTGTTGTGCTTATTTGAACAGCCCGCCAAGTCCTTTGCCCAGTTTATCTTTTAAGCCTCCACCTATCAGACCACCTAGCAGATCTCCTTCACTTATGTTGCCTGCGCTGGCCTGCCCGCCTATCTTCTGCATAATAAACTTGATGGCAAATGGCGCCACCTGTTTTGCAACGCTTTCAGGTATACCCAGGCGGGTAGTCAGGTCTGAGACATACTTGTTAATGATGCTGTTTGTAGCACTGCTATCATCAGGTGCCTTCCTCCCTTTAAGTACATCCATTAGCCCGCCCATTTCTCCGCTGCTGGCACGCTGCTTTAGCTCGCCCACCACGTTATCCTTGGCCAGATCCACTGATTTGTTAGCCGTGTCGGGCTGTAGGTTAAACTTGCTTTGCAGCTCCCCAGTAAGCTGCCCTTTCAATCCGTTTATCAGGTTTTCGATCATAGTCTTATTGAATTTTGTTGATGCTTATACTTTGGCAGCGGCTACTCATTCAAGCTTCGCCTGCAATAGCCACATTCGAAATGCCGGCACCTTTTAGCGCCTTTGCCTGTTTATTATAACGGACTAGCCTCCACATAAGATATTTTTTAGGACAGCCCCACCACTTCAGTGCAATTATGCCTCAATGTTGGCAGAATTATTGCTTAATAAGTGGCAACAGGTCCTTTTTCCCCAATATTTAATAGCTTTGCCGATACAAACACATGAACATGCGATACATAGCCTTTTTAGCCATTATTCTGATAGCCGGAGCCACCTTTGCCCAATCTAAACTGAAGAAGACACAGATTAGCAAAGAAGTGAGTGTAATGCTGCCACAGGATTTTATGCCGATGCCCGATGATGGCATTGCCCGTAAATATCCTGCTGCCACCAAGCCGCTTGCTGTGTATACCAGCCCTAATGGCCAGATTGACTTTAGTGTAACGCAGAAACGCTCGCAGTTTAAGGAGGAAGACCTGAACATGTTGCGTGAGTTCTATAAAGCAAACCTGTTGGAGACCTTTACCCAAGTGGATTTTATTCGACAGGAGGTAACACAGGTGAAAGGAAAGGATTATCTGGTATTTGAGTTTGTCAGCAAGCTTGCCGACGAGCGTGGCTCTTCTACCTTGGCACCAGTACAGAAGTATAGCATCGTGCAGTACACCATAAAAGGCAATCAGCTGTATATTTTTACAATGCATGTACCTTTCTCGCTGAAGAACGATTGGCAGGGAAGAGCGAGAGAGGTAATGAATTCTATCAATATAAAATAACCGAACCACTACTACCTATCTATCTACTACGTAAAAAGCCCCTCCATTTTGGAGGGGCTTTTTTTATGGTTTGTTCGTTGAAAAGCTTTACTCCGCCTTCCGGGACCTGAGGCTTAGTAAATAGCTCATAGTCAGGCTTAAGCTTTGGCTTTTGGAGATACGGTTATATAAATCTCTGCTGAATATATCGTTCAGGCTGTGCGTAAACCTTCCTTCCAACTGAAATGTGCCTATAGCTGTCCTTTGTTCAAAGCCTATCCCCAGGCACAACCCATAGATAAACTCATTGTCTATGTCTCTGTACCTATACATCTTTACTTCATCCCCCTCCAGTTCGCCATTAGGGTCCGCCACATCGGAACTTACTTCATCTTTTATAAGAAAGGAAGCCGTAGGACCAAGGTTTACTATAAACCTGGAGTTTCGTGCGCCAAAAGATAGGTGCGTCATAAAAGGCAGTTCTACAAAGGTTAAGCGGCGCGTATAGGAGGTGTCTGGGGCAACCACTTCTGTCCAGCCTCTTTGCACAAGGTTTGCTTCAACCTGTACCCCAAGCTTTGACTGTGAGAGGTGCTTGAGTACCAAGCCTCCTGTATAGCCTAACAGCATTTCCTGGTCTATGGAAGGATCAAAGCCGAACCCTGAGTAAGTTACCCCTCCTTTAAGCCCTAAGAATGTTTCTGGTACAAACTTATCTTGAGCTTTTGCATTGAAAGCCACAAAGGCTAATAAAAGGAAGAACAAGGTCTTTTTCATAGCTAAGGTTATTACAGGTGACACACTCCAACTAAGGGAACAGCTTTGCTTTACTATACAACCACTTGTTACTCAATATAAAGAATTTCTTCCGTATTAACTTATATTGATAGGCTTAACTTAAAGGCCTATCTCCGCTTCTACTAAGCAGGTATCAGTCTAACCAATTCCACTGAACTTGCATTTTAGGCGCTGCATGACCATCTTTACTCTATGGCAACAGATTTTTTATCCATCCACAGCGATGAGTATTTTATGGAACAGGCATACCGCCAGGCGCAGTATGCTTATGAGGAGGGCGAGATTCCGATAGGGGCTGTGGTAGTGGCAAACAAGCGAATAATTGCCAAAGCCTATAACCAGACTGAGAAGCTGAATGATGTAACTGCTCACGCCGAAATGCTGGCTTTGACTGCTGCTGCTGAGTACTTAGGCAATAAGTACCTGCACGACTGTACCCTTTATGTTACGGTAGAACCATGTGTAATGTGTGCAGGAGCCAGCTATTGGGCACAACTAAAACGTGTAGTTTTCGGAACATCTGAGCCTAAGCGCGGTTATAGACGCGTAGGCAATCTGCTGCATCCAAAAACAGAAATGGTAAGCGGCATTATGGCGCAGGAATGTGCTGACCTGATGGCCTCGTTCTTTGCGACTAAAAGAAATTAACTAACTTTGATACCGCCACGTAAGCTTTAACCAAAGTGTAAAAACGTAATTTTTCAACATAAAACTTGTATAAAACTATGGCTTTCGAACTTCCGAAACTACCTTACGCCTACGACGCACTGGAGCCGCACATCGATGCGCGCACTATGGAAATCCATCATACAAAACACCACCAGGCATATACTACTAACCTGAACAATGCTATTCAGGGCACTGATCTGGAAGGTAAGTCTATCGAAGAAATCTTGACAAGCATTGATGGCAAGAATGGTGCTGTGCGTAACAACGGCGGTGGCTTTTATAACCACAACCTTTTCTGGACTATCCTTTCTCCAAACGGTGGTGGCCAGCCATCTGGCGAGTTAGCTGATGCTATCAACTCTGCCTTCGGTTCTTTTGACCAGTTTAAGGAGAAGTTCAATGCTGCTGCAGCTACCCGTTTCGGTTCTGGCTGGGCTTGGCTATGCGTAAATGGTGGCAAGCTGGAAGTATGCTCTACTCCTAACCAAGATAACCCACTAATGTCGTTCGCTGACGGCTGCGGTGGCCAGCCAATTCTTGGCCTGGACGTGTGGGAGCACGCGTACTACCTGAACTACCAGAACCGTCGCCCAGACTATATCAGCGCTTTCTGGAACGTGGTAAACTGGGAGGAAGTAACTCGCCGTTATAACGAAGCGAAGTAAGGTATACTATCCTTAGTATCAATAAAAAAGCCCTGCCTATTCCGGCAGGGCTTTTTGTTTTACCACGTACTTGTTATAAAGAATAACCCCTGTCGCAACACATAGCCACGGCAGGGGTTATTTGTTAATTTTAACTTATAGCTGTTAGTTTTGGGCTACCTGCTGCCTTGCGTTATAAGCTGCCACACCAGCATCCAGGAACTCCACAAACTTCTCTACACTGCGCTCATAGGCGATAGGCTTAACCAGTACATTCTCGTTTTCATCCATCAGCACATAGTATGGCTGGGCATTCACATTAAATTTGGATATCTGATAGTCTGCATACTTTTTACCGATGGTCTTCTTCTCTTTGCCATCGTAACTGCTCGTGTACCACTCGCTTTCTGGCAACTCCGTGCGGTCATCTACATAGAGGGCGGCAATTACATAGTCTTCGCGCAGGCGCTTCAGCACCTCAGGGTCTGACCATATGCTTTGCTCCATCTCGCGGCAGTTTACACAACCATGGCCGGTAAAGTCGATAAAGATTGGTTTACCCTGCTCAGCGGCACATTTCTTAGCCTGCTCCAAGTCAAAGTAACCTTGCAGCCCGTGCGGCAAATGCAGAAAGTCGGCATACTTTGGAGGCTCACAGTTATCAGTTGTGTTGGCAGCTACCACTGCGGTACCTCCTCCACCCTGTCGGGCAATAGTATTCAGGTCGAAGTCCTGCGTAGATTGCGGTGGCAGGTAACCAGCCAATGCCTTAAGCGGAGCACCGAACAAACCTGGTATCAGGTATACTACAAACCCGAAGGTAACAATAGCAAAAAAGAGGCGCGGCACACTGATATACTTCAGGTCAGAATCATGAGAGAACTTGAGCTTGCCCAACAGGTAGAAGCCCATCAACGTGAAGATCACGATCCAAAGCGCCAGGTATACCTCACGATCCAAGATGCCCCAATGATATACCTGATCGGCTACGCTCAGAAATTTAAGCGCCAGTGCCAACTCAATAAAGCCCAGCACTACCTTTACCGAGTTAAGCCAGCCACCTGATTTCGGCAGTCCGCTCAGCCACGACGGGAAAACGGCAAACAGTGTAAAAGGCAAGGCAAAGGCCAGTGAGAAACCAAACATCCCTACAATCGGGCGGATAGTTTCGCCTCCGGCGGAGGCTACCAGTATACTTCCCACGATAGGGCCGGTGCAGGAGAAAGAAACCAGCGCCAGCGTAAAGGCCATAAAGAACACGCCAATCCAGCCGCCTTTATCTGCCTGAGAGTCCACCTTGGTAAGCCATGAGCTTGGCAGGGTAATCTCAAACATTCCAAAAAAGGACATGGCGAAGACCAGAAAGATCAGGAAGAAAAGAATGTTAGGCAGCCAGTGTGTGCTTATAAAGTTAGCTCCATCGGCACCGAAGAGCCTGGCTACAATAGTACCGATAAGGGTATAAATTGCGATGATGGATAGACCATACACAAGAGCCTTCAGGATACCCTGAGCCCGGCTGCCTCCACTACTGGTGAAGAAGCTTACTGTCATGGGTACCATCGGGAATACGCAAGGTGTTAGCAGCGCTACCAGCCCTGAACCAAAAGCCACCAGCATAAACGCCCATAATCCTTCACCACCTCCCTGAACAGGCTCTTCATCGGGTATGGCAGAAATAACAGGAGCAGCAGCTGTATCCGCAGTAGCTTTTGCTACCTCAGTTGTTTGACCTGTATCTGCTGCAGAAAGCGCTGCGTCAGAAGGCACTACTTCGGTGGCACCAGGCAGGGCGGCAGTCTGTCCATTTTCTTTTTGCGGCTCATTTTTTACTTCCTGTTGAGTCTCAGAGGCCGGAGCAGGCTTAGCTGCAGGTGCAGCACTTCCGGTTACATTTACCTGCTTGTTTGTGAAGGTGAACTCATCGTCGAAAGGAATACAGCGGCCGTCCACATCAGTACAAACTTGATACTCATAACTTCCTTTTACCTGCAAATTCGGCTGCAGCACCCGAATCTTCTGGCGGAATTGGGCTGTGCCAATAAAGTAAGTATATTCTCCTTCCCACAGGTCATCATACTTCTTCTTAGGGTTGACAGGCTTTATCTTGCCTACCAGCTCGTACGATGGGTGTTTCTGAAACGTGAAGGTGGTAACCATTGGCCCCAGGTCCGGATCGAAGTCAGAAGAGTATAAGTACCAGTCTTTATCAATTTTGACATTGAAGATCAGTTCTACCTCTTCGCCAACGGCCACTTGCTTTTTGGAGACATCGTAGCTCCAGGTGGCAGGCTTCAGTACCTGTGCCTGCGCCACTAGGGCCACCATAAACAGCAGCAACGTAGCCAGAAGCTGCTTAAGGGGAATATTTTTAATCATTGCGTAGTGCATTTTATTATGCCAGGAGGAGCTTATTAACTGGCTCCGATTAGGATCATTTTCAATTTTAACGTTACAAAAGTAGGCATTTTTAGCATGAGGCGGCACCTGCTCTTTCTGTAGTTTGCTAAACAACAACTCTGCCTATCCTAATGTTAGCTCTGCCACTCTATAATACAGTCGTCGAGACTAAATACTATTCAAGCATAAGCACATAACAATTTAAAGCGCCATTTTGTGCTCCAAAAAAGTTTATCTCTTTAAACTTTAGGTGTGTCCTCTCCACTAAGGCAGAAAAATGAGTGCCTGCAGCCCCTAAGATAGCCCTATAGCCGGTGTTGCCCGTAAAATATAGCGGACACAACATATACACATGTAAAAGGAGCACGTATTTTACTATTTTTACAGCTTGCCGACACACAACGGCAAAAGACACGCACTATGATTTTTGATATTCTCTTAACGATATTCCTTGTATTGCTTAATGGCTTCTTTGTGGCTGCAGAGTTTGCCATTGTAAAGGTGAGGGCATCGCAAATCGAGTTACGGGCACAGGCCGGAAATGCCATGGCAAAACTGGCGCAGCACATGCTCACCCACCTCGACGCCTACCTTTCAGCCACACAGCTGGGAATTACCTTAGCCTCATTGGGTCTCGGTTGGATTGGGGAGAGCGTGGTAGCGCAGATCGTGATCAACATTATGGAAGCGTTTGGTTTTGAGGGAAGTGAGGCGCTGGCACATACTATTGCTTTGCCTATTTCCTTTGCTATCATCACGGTGCTACACATTGTGTTTGGTGAGCTAGCCCCAAAATCGTTGGCTATACAGCGCTCTGAGTCTACTACCCTGGCTATAGCTTACCCGCTGCGTTTCTTTTACATTCTGTTTAGCCCGTTTATCTGGTTATTGAACGGCTTAGCCAACATGGTGCTGCGCGCCATGGGCATCCAGCCTATGCATGGAGCGGAGGTGCACACAGCAGAGGAGCTTCGCCTGCTTTTTGAGCAAAGTGTGGAAGGAGGCGCCATCCAGGATGCCCACCACGAGCTGATCGAGAATGTATTCCTTTTTAACGAGCGCATGGTAAAGCAGATCCTGGTGCCGCGTACTAAAATGGTGGCTATTGATGTCAATATTCCGGAGCAAGAGCTTATGGAGGTGATCTTTAACGAAGGATACTCCCGTCTGCCCGTTTATAGTGGCAACATGGACAATATCGTGGGTATACTTTACGTGAAGGATATCCTGAGCATTATGCGCCTGGGCCAGCCGATTGTGATCGAAGACCTTATGCGCCCTGCGTATTTTGTGCCAGAAACCAAGAAGATTAACCTGCTGCTGAAACAGTTTCAGCGCCGCCACTTGCACATGGCTATTGCTACCGATGAGTTTGGCGGTGTTTCGGGCATCGTAACCATAGAGGATATTATTGAGGAATTAGTGGGCGAGATTCAGGATGAGTACGATGAAGAAGCTCCACTGGTAGAGCGCATCAGCGACTTTGAGTATAAAGTAAATGGTGCCTCTGCCGTGTCTGACGCCAACGACTTCCTGCCTTACCCACTGCCAGAGGGCGAAGATTATGAAACAGTTGGCGGGCTCCTGAATGTAATTTATGGCCAGATTCCGGAGAACCTGAACGAAACCACCACCTTAAACCAGTATGATGTGCGCATTCTGGAGAAGTCTGACCGCCGTGTGGACTGGGTGCTGCTAACAGTACGAGAAGAAGGCCGGGAGGCAACTAGCTAAGGTATGAAGCGACACGAAAGCCTTATACCGATCTCCAGACAACACCACGGTGGCCTACTAACGGCCAGGCTGTTACAACATGGCGCGCCTCCTTATAAAGACATGCCTACTACTCCTGCTACTAAGCGCGACTATGTGCTGGATTTTCTAAAGGAGCACCTGCTCCCCCACTTCAAACTCGAAGAGCAGACTGTTTTTATACTTGCAGCGGATACCTCAGAAGAATTAAGGCAACAAGCAATTCATTTGCAGAGCGAACACCGGAAACTAGAGCAGTTCATACTTGCGCTGCCAAAGGCTACGGATGCAGAATTACCAGTTAAGCTAGATGAGGTGGGAAAAATGCTGGAGCAACACATACGGCAAGAGGAGCGTGTTTTCTTTGAGGCACTACAGCAGGAACTGCCTGAAGAGAAGTTGCAGGAACTGCAGCAGCAAGTGCTGGAGCAGTTAGGAGAGTAATCTACCCTTTGCCTCGCTTATACTTGGCAAAAGCACCAGCTTGTGCTTTTGCCTGCCCCTGCTTTCGCGGCTTGGGTTAAGCTATCCTTTAAAGCTGCTGTTAATCCTCCAGTCTTACGAGCGGTTCGTTTCACCTCTGCCTATGGTGCGATCAAGGCCGCGGGGCCTCGTCCTTGGGCATCGCGCTGGGAGCTTTTCTTTGCTTGCTGTCGCTTTGCAATCCTTGCAGGACCGAAAAGCTCGCATAGGCGCTCAACCCAATGACTGGGGAATATTTCGATAGCTGAGGCTGGCGGAGCTTGAAATTACTCCCGCTATCTTGGGGAAGGGTGGAGTATGATGAGTTTCCCTCCTTTGATTATCGAAAACGAGAGTTCAAAGGTAGCGAGTGCAGCTTTGAAAAGTAGGAGCCAATTAGCAAGGGGGACTAAGCTATCCTCCCCCCCTTGCTAAAAAGAGCAGTGAGGTTTAGCCTCTGCGGCTTTACTCTTTTCCGCTAAACCAGCCACTGTACATCACATAATTATTGGATGTTCTGGTTAAGCCTTCTACCTGCTCTGCACTTAGCTGTTTTACCTTTTTAGCAGGTATGCCTGCGTAAATCCAGCCCGATTCGCAGATAGTATTCTCCAGCACAATGGCTCCAGCTGCTATTATACAGTTTGGGTGCACAACAGCATTATCCATTACGATGGCTCCCATGCCTATCAATACATTATCGTGTACAGTACAGCCATGTACTATGGCATTATGACCAATAGAAACGTTACTACCAATAGCAGTACCCGCTCGCTCATAAGTACAGTGAATCACAGCACCATCTTGTATGTTGGTTCTGTCGCCTATTCGGATGCTGTTGACGTCACCGCGGACAACAGCATTGAACCATATTGAACACTCATTGCCCATTACCACATCACCAACGATGGTAGCATTTTCGGCAATCCAGCACCCATCACCCATTTGTGGCTTTACGCCCTTAACCGGAAGTATAACTGGCATATGTTAAGTTAAAAAGTTTAAGAATGAGAAAGTAAAAAGTGATCTTTTGACACAAAATCAAATATCACATGAGCCTTTTCCAGGTGCCCTTCAGGTAATTATACTTTAAAGTGCTGGGCAAGGCTTTCCAGAAGTACTTGCTTAGCTCCACGGCAAAGCTCGGCTGCATATAGCAGTTAATGGTACAGCCTTCACAGGCAGGTAGCCTTCCCTCCTGCCGCTTCAACTCCTCTATTTCCTGGCTACGGTACAAGTCATACAACCGCCCTTCTATTGGGTAGCTCTTTGCGCCGAGGTGGTAACAAGGCAGCACCAACTCGTTCTCCGGTGAAATAACCAACGTAGTGCTGGCGGCCTTACATACCGGCTTTTGAGTTTTATTGCCTCCATCCAAGCGCAACTGTACAAAGCCCTCGTTTAGGTATACTTGCTTGCGCTTTCCGAACTCGCTCAGGTAGCGAAGCTCCTCCTCTGTCAGTTGCTTGCCTGTTTCTACATTGTTGTACTCAAAGGCCGGGTTCAGTATCAGTACCAGCTTGTTTGGCAGGATAACTTTCTCGTACACTTCCTCTAGTTGGTCCAGGTTATGCCTGAACACTGTAAATAGTATATCAGGCCGCTCACCCAAGCTCCGTGCTATCTTGATTGAGTCCATTACAAAGTCATAACAGGCTACGCCCCGGCCTCTGTCATGCTCCTCTTTATGGGCGGAGTCGAGAGAGAAGTGCAGCATGTCTACTTTACCTTTCAGCCTTTCGGCTAGCTTGGGGTAAAGCATGGCATTGGTGGTAAGCGTTGTTATAAAGCCCATATCATGAGCCATACCCAACATCTGGTCTATTTGCCGGTGCAGCAGCGGCTCGCCTCCTGTAAAGTCTACCACCTCCACCCCCAGTCGCTTCAGGTCGTGTAGGTTTCGGGCCACATCTTCCATCGTAATGTATGGCGATGGTCGCTCCCAAATATCACAGAACGAACACTTTGCGTTACATCGGTATGTAACGTAGTAATTGCAAAGTACTGGTTTTGACCTTAGGCGCATGGGGTTCTTCGGTTTAGTTGTACAAAAGTAGGAATATTGCGGCAAGTATATACCCCTTACCATTGCCGTAATTTGGCTAACGGTTTCCATAGCGGTGGGTAAGCATTTTGTCAGCACTTCGTGGGCATTTGTCTAGAAAATACCGCGGATTACATAATAATGATAAGTGTTGGTATAAATTAACTTAAGGGTATGTTTATTGTTAGTAACTTTGAAGCATAAAGCCAATGGGAATATTTGTTTAAGGTGAGATGTAAATAAAGTTCCGAAACTATTTCTTGATAGTAAAGATATTGGCAAAAGCCGCTCTCTTCGGGGAGTGGCTTTTTTTATGCACTAACGTATACTAATCGTTCGTTAGAACATTCGTCAGCACTCCAACCCTAACACTTTATTTTGCGATGAAAAAACTGATTTTAACTCTTATGACCGTGCTGGCTATAAACGTAGCTGTCCAGTCACAAACTTTTCAGGCCGGGGTAAAAGCCGGCGTCAGCTCTTCTAATGTAAGATTGAGTGACATACAGAACGACCCAATGCAGTACGCTAAGGCCGATAATATAACGGGTTACCATGTAGGTGCTTTTACACGGCTTCAGATACTGGGGCTACTGCTGCAGCCAGAGGCTATACTTTCCACCTCCGGAGGAAAGGTAGAGGTAACAGACAATTCCAGCAGCACTAGTGTACATGTTGAAAAATTCCGTTTTAACCGGCTCGACGTACCACTACTGGTAGGTTTAAACTTTCTAAAAGTAGCCAGGGTACAGGCCGGACCAGTTGCCTCCACTCTTCTCACAGCTAAGCAGGAAGGGCGTAGCATAAAGGATTATTATGATAGCTCCGATTGGGGTTACCAGGCTGGCTTAGGCGTAGATATTGGCACCCTGACACTGGATGTACGCTATGAGCGCATTAACCGCGATTTTACCAACACCTCGCAGCAGACCAGCGGCAAGGTAAAAAACGAACAGTTTCTGGTAAGCCTTGGTCTGAAACTGATTAAATAGTTTAATACTAAAAGAGAAGCCTCAGCAACACAAGTTGCTAAGGCTTCTCTTTTTTGACCAATCGGCTTTTATAGCATTATGGCATATACATTTGTGCTCCTGGCCCAATTGGCAGGTCCAGCAGAATCCAGATTATGAGCAGAAGTACCCACCCTACAAAGAAAGCCACAGTATAAGGCAGCATGGTAGAGATAACCGTACCTATACCCGCTTTCTTGTCATAGCGTTGGATAAAGGCCACGATCAAGGCAAAGTATGACATCATAGGCGAAATAATGTTTGTTACGCTGTCGCCAACGCGGTAAGCTACCTGCGTAAACTCCGGTGTATAGCCCAATAACATAAACATTGGGATAAAAACAGGTGCCATAATAGCCCACTTGGCCGAGGCTGAACCCATTACCAAGTTAATCAATGCAGCTACGACGATAAAAGTGATCATGAGCGGAATATCGCTCAGGCCAAGCGTCTTCAGTAAATCAGCACCATTGATAGCAAGTATAAGCCCAAGGTTAGTCCAGTTAAAGTACGCTACAAATTGCGCCGCAAAGAATACCAGCACAATGTAAGAGCCCAGCGTTTCCATTGATTTAGACATGCCGCGCATTACATCGCTGTCGTTTTTGATGGTTTTAGCTCCTATACCGTAAGCAATGCCTGCTATACCTGCCAGCAAGAAGATAAAGGCCACAATACCCGACATAAATGGCGAGTGTAGGATCTCATTTGTCTCCGGGTCGCGCAGGTATCCGTAGTCCGGTATAAGGCCGCCAAGTATAAAAGCTATCATCAGCAGTATAGCAATGGTAGCATATAACAAGCCCCGCTTTTCCTGCAAGTTCAGTCGATCTATACTTTGCGGCTTCTCGTCTCCCTCATACTCTCCAAGGCGCGGTATCACCACTTTTTCTGTCACCCAGGTACCAAGTGCCGCAATCAGGAAAGTAGAAACAAACATGAAGTAGTAATTGGCAGCCGGGTTTACTGCATAGTTAGGATCAATGATATTGGCTGCCTCAGTAGATAAACCAGCCAATAGTGGATCCACCGTACCCAGTAGTAAGTTTGCACTGTAGCCCCCAGACACACCAGCAAAGGCAGCCGCCAAACCAGCCAACGGATGACGACCCGCCGCCAGGAAGATTACCGCCGCCAGTGGCACAAGTAGTACATATCCAACCTCCGAGGCGGTGTTGGAAATAACTCCCGCAAACACAATAACAAAAGTTAGCAGGCGCTTCGGTGATGACAGCACCACCAGACGCAGCACCGCACCTATTAACCCTGTTCCCTCGGCTATACCTATACCCAGCAAAGACACCAGCACTGTACCCAAAGGGGCAAAGTCGGTAAAGTTGGTAACCATGCGGGTAAGGATCATGTGGAGCCCTTCGGTAGAGAGCAGGTTAAACGGTGTTACTGTTTGACCTGTACCGGGGTGCACCACTGCCAATTCAAACTGGCTGGCCACCCACGACAGGATAACTACCAGCAGAGCGAAGCCGGCAAAAAGTGTTGCAGGGTGAGGCAGGGCATTACCAATGCGCTCTACCACCGACAGAAACCTGTCTACACCGGACTTTTTCTTTTGTATTTGTGTCATAAAAGGTTGAGTTGATTAGCTGTACACAGCTCCAGCTGCGCTTCCCGGCCTGACAGGCATCTGCATCATGAGATGCTTGAGTTTAATCCTACCAAACCGTGTCCGAATTTGGCTAAAAATAGGCGTGTTCGCAAATCTTGGCTAAAAGCCCTAACTTAGCCCAAAGCCAAAGCAAGTATAAAGTATGATTCCAAGCCTGCGACCTGGCGATAAAATCGCCATTATTGCTACTGCCCGTAAAATTTCATTACCAGAAATAGAATTGGCTATCCAGACCTTTGAGGGTTGGGGGCTGCAGGTAGTAGTAGGGAAAACCATAGGCGCCAGCTACAACTACTTTGCCGGCGATGATGCCCTGCGCCTGCAGGAACTACAGCAGATGCTGGATGATGAAAGTATAAAAGCCATTATCTGCGCACGCGGTGGTTACGGTACTACACGCATCATAGACCAGGTAGATTTTACCAAATTCCAGCAGCAACCTAAGTGGCTCGTAGGTTTCAGCGATGTAACCGCGCTGCATAGCCACATTCATACCCTTGGCTTAGAAAGCTTACATGCCATTATGCCGCTCCTCTTCCCGAAAGAAGGAGCTAAAGATTCTATTGAGACATTGCGCCGTGCACTGTTTGGAGAGGAGCTACAGTATACAGCTGCTCCTCATGCTTTTAATCGCACAGGTTCTGCCACAGGACAACTTGTGGGTGGCAACTTGTCGATGCTGCACACGCTTACCGGCACCCGCTCCGACATCAGCACCGAAGGCAAGATTTTATTCCTGGAAGACCTGTGTGAGTACCTTTACCATCTGGACCGTATGATGGTGCACCTCGACCGTAGCGGCAAGCTGGCTAAACTCTCTGGGTTAATTATCGGCGATATGAGCGATATGAATGATACACCTGTGTCATTCAACAAGTCAGCTTACGAGATCATACTAGAGCACACGGGCAAGTATAACTATCCTGTTTGCTATGGTTTTCCGGTGGGCCATGAGCCGCTGAACCTCGCAATGATATGTGGCCGCCAGGCAAAACTGGAGGTCAATGAGGCTGGAACTACGCTGGTATACTGCTAAAAACTGGCACTTACGTAAGTATGAGAACAGGAAAGCTAAGCAGTTATGATAAGAGTAAAGTAAAGCAGGAGATAAAACAGGTTGTTGTCGGTTACTTAACGGTAAGTATGATAGCACTAATAGCCACTTCTGCCTTACTCGTTTTCCTGCAAAAAAAGAAGCGGTTTCTGAAAGAAACGAAATTGTTACTTTCACCATACTTGCTATAGTTACCGCTGCATTAATTGTATCCTTTTACTTCTCAATTAAAGATTATTTGTATGATCTGAGAAGCGATTCTAAAGCAATCTATTCAGGACAAATTACAACTAAAGTCAAAAGCACAAACTGGGGGTGGCACTTAAATCCAGCAGCAGCCTCTGCTTCGCAGCCGAAGCTTGACGAATATCTGATAACTATAAATGAGCGTCAAGTAGTCATTAGAGAGGATGATAATAAATATGAGATTGGCGACGAAGTTTGTCTACACTTTTCACCCAAAAGCAACCTTCTCTTATCAATAGCAAAGGAGTAACTCCTGCTTTAGCTATACAACACAAAAAGTAATTTACATTCACATTCTGGAAGTACCCTTCTATGCATACTTTGGATGAAATAGTTGCGTAGGGTGAGGAGGTGAATACAAAAGCAATACGAGCAGGCATATGTACTAGTTCTGATCCATAGCACCGCTATTACTCGTTTCTATGCTGCCTTGTCTATACCTTTCTCACGCACATCCTGGTAATAGTTGCAGATGCCGTTTAGCACACATTTCTCGCATTTAGGGCTGTAGAAAGTACAGATGCGCTGGCCGTGGCGCAGCATGTGTATGTGAAAATTATATAGCTCCACAGGCTCTGATGGCAGCATTTTAAGGAGCAGGTCATGTGCTTTGTTAGCTGTTACTTTGGCTCCAATCAGCCCCACCCGCTGGCTTATCCGGAACACATGCGTGTCTACGGGCATAACAGGTTTCTTAAAATTAAAGAGCAGCAGCAGGGTAGCTGTTTTCAAGCCTACACCGGGCAGCTTCGTCAGCCAGTTCATTGCCTCTTCTACAGGCATATCAGCCAGAAAATCAATGTTAATCTTGCCCCGCTCCTCCTTTATCATGCGCAATGTTTGCTGTATCTGAGGCGCCTTCTGCTCTGGATACCGAGTAGTTTTTATGGCGTCTGCCAACTCCTCAAGCGGCGCATTCATCACCCCTTCCCAATCCCCGAAACGCTCCAGCATAGTATAAAATGCTGTCTCCTCATCCTTATGGGTGGTCCTATGAGAGAGCATAGTAGATATGAGCTCGTGCATAGGCGTTCTTCGGCTCTCTAACTTAAGGCGTTTATATTCCTGGTTCAGCAGTTCATGTGCTAGCAAGGTTTTCTCATCTGCGGGAAGTTCGTGGGCATCCATAAGTTAAAGTTCGTTTTCAGCAACCTTCTTTACGAATCCAGCTAAGCTTCCGTTAAGGCTGCTGTCTTACTACCTTTGTACCTTAACTACTCTTGATTAACACATCATACAGCTAAAGACATAGCAGTATGGCTTTTCTCACAACTATTTTTTCTGCTTAACGCTATACTTGTTGGCAATTAGCTCCACATTACCACTGCTACACAAATTTATGGATATCAAGTTTTTAGGAACAGGAGGCGCCTTCGACACCGACTACCTTAATTCTGCTGCCTTACTAGAGTTCAGAGGTATGAACTTACTTATTGATTGCGGCTTTACAGTTTTTCCGGCACTTGTTCGGAAAAACCTGATACAAAAAGTCAATCATATCATACTCACCCATCTGCACAATGACCACTGTGGCAGCCTGGCAAACTTACTGCTGTACAAGAGCATAGTAGAGAAGTCACCTAAACCTGTTATTATTTATCCTTCGGAGCAGTTTAAGCAGCAGCTGTGCGTTTTTTTGGAGATACAGGTAAAAGATCCTGATAAGTATGCAGACTTTGTACCCCTGGAGCAGTTTGATGGTATTACCTGTGTAGATACGTACGGTAAGCATTCGGAGGGAATGCAGACTTATTCTTATATTTTTGAGGATGAGGAAAAGCGTATTGCCTACTCCGGCGACCTTTCCCGGCCAGAAGTGCTTTTTGATAGGCTACATAAAATGCCTGATATAAAAACCTGTGTGTTCCATGATATAACGTTCACCCCAGACAATGTGGGCCACACTTACTATAAGAAGCTGCTTCCTTACATGAATGGTGTAGAGATGTATGGCTACCACTGCGACCCTACCAAGAACCCCTCTGATAACCCTATCCGCCTGGTGTTTTACCAACAGGAGCTAATGGCTTAACAGTTAATACCCCAGAAGTACAAGCAATTGTAAGTTTCCTCCGAAACACAAGCACTGGTTTGGGAGTTAAATGGCAGACAATTAACGCTCTACCCTGAGCACCTCAAATGTAACTATGTCTGCCACACTTACCCCCACCTTACGCTACAAGCAGCAGCCTCTCCATATTATACTTACACTGCTGTTTCTTGCATTCTGGATTTATACTGGCATTACCACTGTAGACTTGAAGAACTGGATACTGGAGAACACCCTCACGATGTCCCTTATTATCTTTCTAGTAGCCTTCTACAACATCTTCCGTTTCTCTGATACCAGCTACGTTTTACTGTTCCTGTTTTTGCTGCTGCACGTGTATGGTAGCCAATACCAATATGCTGATAATCCTTTTGGAGAGTGGCTAAAGGGACAGTACAATTTCAGCCGCAACCACTACGACCGCCTAGTGCATCTGGGCTATGGACTCTTGCTAACCTTTCCGATATATGAGGTGCTGGCTTACGGCTTTAAGGTAAGGCGCTGGGTGAGCTATCTTTTACCCTTAGACCTTATTCTTTCTAGCAGCATGGTGTATGAACTAGTAGAGTGGATGGTAGCTGATTGGGTGTATGGCGGTGGCGACCAGGGTATGGACTTTCTGGGCATGCAAGGCGATATATGGGATGCGCAGAAGGATGTAGGCATGGCTTTTTCCGGCAGCCTGGTTGCCATGGCTCTGACATTTATCTTTGCCCCAAGAAAAAGAAAAGGCAATAACAGCAGTCAAAATTAAGAGGTTGTTACAAAACAGCAGAGGGCGAAGAGAAGAATAAAGCGACGGGATACGCCCTTGACCCTTTCCTGTTCCAACCCGCTTTTCTAATGTCCACAAAAGGGCAATTATAGACTTCTATATAGATAGGACATAACAGCTAGGCTTCATCAACTTTAAGATCAGGCATAAAAAAAACCAGCCGCACCCCCGTGCGGCTGGTAATCACCAATTATCCAATCAATCTACTACTACTTAATTTCTTATAGCTCTCCGCGCTCAGCGGCCTTTTTCATTTTCTCGTTGGCGTAGATGGCAATCTCTACGCGGCGGTTCTGTCTGCGGCCAGCTTCTGTGCTGTTATCAGCAACTGGCTGATCGTCTGCATAACCTGTTGTTGTCATACGGCTGCGATCTACACCCATTGATGCCAGATAATTAGCCACAGACTGTGCACGACGCTCTGAAAGAGGCTGGTTGATCTGACGAGTACCGGTATTATCTGTATGCCCCTCGATCAGGATGTTTGTATCCGGATACTTCTTTAGAGTCTCAGCAAGTTGTGCGATCTCTGTTTTAGCACCAGGCTGCAGCTCAGCAGAGTTTACAGGGTAAAGAATACCAGATTCAAACGTAATCTTAATACCTTCTCCTACACGCTCTACATTAGCGCCCTCAAGGTCACGACGCAGCTCTTCTGCCTGCTTGTCCATTCTTCTACCGATCAAGGCACCAGCTGTACCCCCCACGGCTGCACCAATAATAGCACCAGCTGCTGTGTTACCAGCCACTTTACCAACCACACCACCTACTACTGCACCAGAACCAGCACCAATAATGCCGCCCTTGGTTGTTTTGTTCATTCCGCCGCCACCAGAAGAGGCACACGACGAAAGTATGATAGCTATAATAGCTAGTATGGATAAGTTTATTCTAAAGTTTTTCATAGTTCTCATTTTATTCACTTATTCTCAGAATCCGAAGATCCTGCCTGTTTTACTTCATATATACTCAAAATGTTATATAAACTTATATAAAACATTTTGTACTAACTTTACTAAAACAGTTGCCTCAGACAAACTGCTCAGGAAGCAGCATTCAGGTATAAACTTATAACGTCTTTCAAACTAGGGAGTTTTGGAAACAGCTATAAGACGCCATGTGGTACATAAAACGACAATGCCTGCCTCTTTACAGGGGCAGGCATTGTTTTATACTAATAAAGATATGCAGCTTATTTTACATCACCGCTCTCTGCAGCTTTCTTCAGCTCCTCATTTGCCACAATGATGATCTCTACGCGGCGGTTCTGCTGGCGTCCTTCTGCAGTGGTGTTCTCAGCAATCGGTTGATCATAGCTATATCCTTTCGCCTGCAGTCGCTTACCATCTACACCCAGGCTACGGGCATATGCAGCCACAGCCTCAGCACGTCTCTCGGACAGGCGCTGGTTCAGTTCATAAGAACCAGTATTGTCGGTGTGACCTTCAATGATAACGTCGGTACCCTGATACTCCTGCAGCGTTTTAGCCAGCTTCTGAATGTCTTGCTTAGCAGTGGCACTTAGTTCGGCAGAGTTTACCGCGAAAAGAATACCTGAATCAAAGTTAACACGGATGGCCTCACCAACACGCTCCACGTTTGCATTCTCCATGCTTTTCTCCAGCTCCTCAGCCTGCTTATCCATACGGCGACCAATAACGGCACCAGTCGCACCACCAACTGCGGCACCCACAATAGCCCCGGCAGCTGTATTTCCTAGTCTATTACCAATAAGGCCACCAATTACTGCACCGCCACCGGCACCAATGATACCGCCCTTGGTTGTTTTATTCATCCCCTGCTTTTCTTCTGTTTTAGCCTGGGTAGTGGTCTCTGTATTTTCTGAGCCAGCCACAGGAGCAGTAGATTTGCATGAAGAAAACAGCAACGTTACAGCGAGCATAGAGCTCAGGGATAATTTTACAAATCTCATAGTAGTAGAATTTGGTAAATGTTTGTTGTCTAAAAGTTAAAGTACCGTTGAAATGTTTAAGTTGTACTTACCCCTGCAAACGCAAGTCCTGTGCCAAAACGTATTTTGCACATCGTAAAATATTTTGCCAAACATATATTTACACGGGCTTTATCTTCTAAGTTGCTATAAAAAAACCTGTTAGCTTTTGACTAACAGGTTTTTTTATAGCTTATTTTTTGCTTAGGATGCCTTTGCAGCTTTCTTGGTTTTGCTTGCCGTAGTTACATCCTCTGGCAGCAACACCATGCTGAGCAGTTCGCTCAACCTGTTCTTTAGCTCCTTACGGTCAATAATGAAGTCCAGGAAGCCGTGCTCCAGCACAAACTCTGCACTCTGGAAGCCTTTAGGCAAATCCTTACCGATTGTTTCTTTGATTACTCTTGGGCCGGCAAAACCGATTAAGGCGCCTGGCTCAGCAATGTTGAAGTCTCCCAGCATAGCGTAAGAGGCTGTTACACCACCCGTAGTTGGGTCCGTTAGCAGCGATATGTAAGGCAGCTTTTCTTCTGACAACAGCGCCAGCTTAGCTGAGGTTTTGGCCATCTGCATCAGCGAGAAGCCAGCTTCCATCATACGTGCACCACCTGACTTAGAAATCATCAGGAAAGGAGAACGTGTTTTACGGGCATGGTCTATGGCACGGGCAATCTTCTCACCTACCACAGATCCCATTGACCCGCCGATAAAAGCGAAGTCCATACAGGCGATGGTGATGTTCTGACTGTTTACTTTACCATAAGCTGTGCGTACAGCATCCTTCAGGCCGGTAGACTTTTGCGTGGAGGCAATACGCTGCGGGTAAGGCTTTGAGTCAACAAAGCTAAGCGGGTCACCTGAAGTCAGGTTCTCGTCCAGCTCTGTGAACTCGTTATCATCAAATAAGATGGCGAAGTACTCTTTAGAACCGATGCGGTCGTGGTGGCTGCACTGCACGCAAGTGTTCAGATTCTTGCGGTGCTCGGCCATACTTGTCACGGTTTTGCAGTTCGGGCACTTGTACCACAATCCGTCCGGAGTTTCCTTCTTCTGCTCTGTTGGCGTCTGGATTCCTTTATCTGCTCTTTTAAACCAAGGCATCATAGTTAACAGCGTGCGTTCTGCACATTAAAGTTATGGGTATACTTTACAGCAAAGTATAAAATCAAAAGTGGCCTGCCCCAGCGCACCTTTTGCACAGGTACCGCAATGGCAGGCCACAAAAATATGTAATAATCAGCAGTTCTGCTACAAATTACGCTAGTGTAATCTCATTTGCCAGGTACACGTCCTGAATAGCATGCAGCAGCTCTACTCCTACCTTCATGTCTTTCTGGAAAGCTTTACGCCCGGAAATCAATCCCATACCTCCTGCGCGTTTGTTGATAACGGCTGTACGAACCGCATCCACCAAGTCAGATTCGCCTTTGGACTCACCTCCGGAGTTGATCAGGCCGGCACGACCCATATAGCAGTTTGCCACTTGGTAGCGGCACAGGTCTATTGGATTGTCCGAGGAAAGTTCAGAGTACATCTTATCGTGCGTTTTACCAAACCCGATAGCTTTGAAGCCACCGTTGTTTACTGGCAACTTCTGCTTGATAATATCGGCTTGGATGGTTACACCCAGGTGGTTTGCCTGGCCAGTAAGGTCAGCAGCTACGTGGTAGTCGGTGCCATCTTTCTTGAAGCCGTTGTTGCGGGTATAGCACCACAGGATGGTTGCCATGCCCAACTGGTGTGCTCTCTCAAAAGCTTCCGCCACCTCAATTATCTGTCGGTTCGATTCTTCTGAGCCAAAGTATACTGTGGCTCCTACTGCTGTAGCGCCCAGGTTCCAAGCCTCATCCACAGAGCCAAACATGATCTGGTCATACTTATTCGGGTAGGTCATCAGCTCGTTATGGTTAATCTTTACTACAAACGGAATCTTGTGCGCATACTTGCGCGACATCATCGCCAGGTTACCAAAGGTAGTAGCCACTGCATTGCAGCCACCTTCTATGGCTAGCTTTATAATATTCTCAGGATCGAAGTATAGCGGGTTTGGTGCAAAAGAGGCTCCGGCTGTATGCTCAATGCCCTGGTCTACCGGCAGGATTGACAAATAACCTGTGCCACCCAAGCGGCCGTGGTTAAATAACTGCTGCAGGCTACGTAGTACCTGCGTGGAGCGGTTAGACTTAGCAAAAATCCTGTCTACAAAATCAGGGCCTGGTATGTGTAACTGATCTTTGGAAATGGTTTGGCTCTGGTACTGCAGCAGGCCCTCTGCTTCGGCGCCAAGCAAGGAAACGATGTTGTCGTAAGTCATTAGTTTTGACAGTTTTTAGGTAGAAGGCAAAATGAAGTAACTTATAATGATCGAAGCTTTAACTCAGATTATAGTTATCTACCAAAGCGGCCAAGCCTGGAACAGGCTCATAGCCGCGGTGTTTTCTATAGCATGGCAGGCACCTGTATTAGGTGATGCAAGCTTTTGGCTTGCCCCAAACTATACTTTAACTACCTGAAAAGGTTGTGCCGATAATTGGGAATTCTCCTCCTACCGCGCTTCCATGCTTCTTCAATCATCAACAGCTACTTCATACACATTCCTGCCAAAACAAAAGCGCCTAAAGTATACTACCTATACTTTAGGCGCTCTAATACCTGCCAGTTATTTACACTCTTCGCTCACTATTTTGCCATCTATCACCACTGCGCATACATGAGAGGTATACTCAAAGGGATCTCCATCAAACAGAACCAAGTCGGCATCTTTGCCTTTTTCCAGAGTACCCACCCGGTCGTCCAGCCCTATGATTTTTGCAGGCGTGGAGGTGATGGCAGCTAGTGCCTGATCGGTGGTCATGCCATTGGCAACAGCCACGCTTGCTTCAAAAAGAATTACACGCGCACGTGGTACATACTGCTCAAAGCCGCTTTGTATGGCCACCGGCACACCAGCCCGGGCAAGCGCACCTGCCGTTTCAAAAGACATGTTCTTGCTGTCTCCGGTGGCTCGTGCCATGGTAGGATGCACTATTACAGGCACACCGGCAGCTTTGATCTCATCTATCAGCAGGTATGCCTCAGCGGCACCATCCAGCACCAGGTCCAGGTTAAACTCCTTTGCCAGGCGTAGTGCCGCCATAATATCCTGCGATTGGTTAGCTGTTATCAGTGCCTTATACTTTCTGTTCAGCGCATCCACCAGGTAGTCCATCTTCAGATTGCGGTCAGGGCGTTTACTGGCATCAGTGTTCGCCATTTTTTTTGCGTAGGCCTGTGCAGCCTGCAGCTCTGCCCGAAGCATGGCCATGCCTTTAGCTGATGTCTTAGGAGAGTTGTAGTTCTGCCCTACTGTTGCGCCCATCGTAAAGGCCACCATGTTGGTGGTATCCATAAGAGTAGCAAAGCCTTCCGGAGCCGTTTTAATGGTCATGGTCTGGCCACTGATTAGGGCGCCGGGGCCATGACCAGTGTTGATAGTAGTTACACCATAGCTACGCACCCACTCAATAAGTTCTTCGTTGGGGTTGTAAGAATCCAGTGCGCGCAGCTCTGGTTGTATAGGAGCCGTTGTTTCGAGTTGCTGTTGATCGAAAGGCACATTGTAAACACCTGCCAACCCTACAGAAGTATGGGCGTCTACCAAGCCCGGCGTTACTACTTTGGCTGAGTATACTTGGTAGTGCTGCGGCACCTGCAGGTTGGTACCTACAGCCTCAATTTTACCATCCTTCAGCAGCACCACACCATTTTTTATTGGCTCCCCAGCCATGGTATAAACTGTTTCCCCCTTTACGGCTATTTGTGCCACAGCCTGCTGCACGCTAAGTAAGGCAGCACCTGCAAGTATGGCGGCTAATTGTATATGTCTTTTCATGTTGTTATTTATTCGGGACTCAAGACACAGGATATAAGGTTTTTTTATTGAGTGAAATGTATTGTTCTCCCAGATGTGCTGAAAGAGTCCTGTGTCTTATGTATATAACCTTGTGTCTCTTAATGTGCGTGGTAGTGTAGCACACCATCATAGGCCCTGAAGCCGCCAGTGGCATACGCTTTATCCTCAGGATTGCTTAAGTCAAAGCGCTTCTGCCCCTCTACCCAAGTTTGCTCAACTTTGGTATGCACGCTAAAAGGCTCTCCGCTCAGCACAATAAAGTCTGCATCTTTGCCCTTCTCTAAGGAGCCCACGCGGTTGTCCAGCTCCAGCATTTTGGCACCGGCAATCGTAATGCCTTCAATAGCCTTTTCGCGGCTCATGCCCGCCCGCACTGCCAGTGACACATTGCGCATAAACAAGCGTGAGTCGGTGATGCCATCGTCAGTATGAAAGGCGGTGAGCACACCTGCTTCTTCCAGCACTGCACCATTGGCATTGCTTACTTCTACTGCTTCGGCTTTGCCACCTGGAGAATCCAGGGTAATGATAGAGGCTGGCACCCCTGCTTTGGCAATTTCATCGGCGGCTTTCCATGCCTCACTCACGTGGTGCAGCACCAGTTTAAAACCAAACTCTTTCTGCAGGCGCAGTGCCGTTAGTACATCGTCGTAGCGGTGTGTATGGAAGTGCACAATGCGCTTCCCGTCCAATATCTCTACCAGCGGCTCCAGGTTAGGCTTGCGCTCCGGCATTTTATCAGCTTTTCCTTTGGCCGCCTGTACCTTTTTGTTGTAAGCCTGTGCATCCAGAAACAGCTGCCGCACCATGGCTGCCGATTTAGCACGCGTACCCGGAAATGGAGCCGACTTCATGGGATTGGTACCATTAGCCATCTTCATACCGCCGCAGATGCCGTTTACCACGTCATCACAGAAGGTAAGGTCGCCAATAGTCTTTCCCTCCCGCATCTTCAAGTATACCGTCTGCCCACTCATCAGGTGGCCAGAGCCAGGCATCACGTTAACAGTTGTTATGCCTCCCGCCAAAGCACGTTTAAAGGTATCGCTAAGCGGGTTAATGGCATCAACAATACGTACGTCAGGGTGCAATGGGGCAGAGCTATCGCCACCAGAGCCCTCTCCAATGTGCGAGTGCGTATCTACTAGGCCAGGCATGAGTACTTTGCCTGTTACGTCAAACTCTTTGGCATTTTTAGGGGTGCGCACCTTATCGGCAGTGCCTACGGCAGTGATTTTGCCGTTTTGTACAACCAGCACACCATTTTCAATTGGTTGGCCTACTACCGGGATAATTTTGGCGCCTTTGAACACATGAGGCTGCTCCTGCGCCAGCAGAGAGCCAGTGCTCAGCATAAAAGCCAGTCCCAGCGAGTGCAGGAACTTTTGGTTAGAAATCATAAATGAGAGGTAAGGGTGATAATGTATAGTTAGTTTAGCCCATTAACTTAAGCATTTCTCTATATAAACAAAACCCACTACCTGCTCCGCCTCTTCGGGGCAAGTATCCTTAACGGGCAGGCAACGTTACTAATATACTGAGTATTAGCAGCAACACAGAACCACTATGAGAACAAACCTAAGCAAATCAGCATACAAGCTTTTTCACTTTCTAGCATGCTTTGCAATTGTCGTAGCTGTACATGGCTGTGCCTCCTCTACTCGCATAACGGGCACATGGAAGAACCCTGAAGTGGGCAGCCGCAACTACGAAAAAGTTGTAATAGCTGCCCTAACAGATAATGTGAGAGCCAGACAAACTGTGGAAACCGATATGCAGGCACAGCTGCAACAGAGAGGAGTAGAGGCTGTCAGGAGTATAGATATGTTTCCGCCCACCGTATCGAGTAAGGGCGGCCCTGATGTTAACCAGTTACTAGAGAAAGTGCAGAGCCAAGGCTATGACGCTATTCTAACAGTAGCCTTGTTGGACGAGGAAACTGAAACTCGGTACGTGCCGGGCAACTACGGCTATACTCCTATGACACGCTATGGTTGGTATGGCAGATTCAGGGGGTACTATAACTACTGGTACCCTACGGTGTACGACCCCGGCTACTACACTGAAGAGAAGGTATACTTTCTGGAAACAAACCTGTATGATGCCAGCTCAGAAAACCTGTTGTGGTCTGCCCAGTCTCAATCGCATAGTCCTGCCAGCATGCGCAAGGCTTCTGCAAAACTAGCAGAATTAACGGTAGCCCAGATAGCTCAGGAAAACCTGATAAAGTAAAGACACTGTAAACAGCAACGGCTTTCCAAGTTTGGAAAGCCGTTGCTGTTTAGGACATGCTTGCTTATTAACTACTCATTGTACACGACATGCAGCACTGTCTGCCCTACGGCTTTCAGTGTGTTTTTGCTGATGATATCCATTGAGTCAGTATGGCGGTGGTGGTATGGTCCAAAAATATCGCCATTGCCTGCATTCGGGTTCAGCTCTATGATATCGATCATGCGGATGTTGCCGATCGTGTTTACATAGTAATGATCATCGGTAATTGCTGGGGCATTTTTATACTTAAAGAAGTCGGAGTAACCTATACTGTTGCCTGCCTTCCATACTTTGTCTACAACCTCTTTGGCAAACTGCCTTGAATAACCTTCACGGGCAAAGCGAGCATTTTCAGCACCCACCATGTCTAGCAGTATGCCATAATTTGCTCTATAGTTAGGTACATGCTTGTTTTTGCTCCAGTACTGCGATCCCAGACACCAGGAATCTTCAACATAAGGCATTGCGCTATCGTCCGGTTGTCCATAGTCTTCTCCGTCAAAAAAGATCAGGTCTACTCCTACATTTGGCTTCTGCTGTGCTTCGTGTATGGTTCTGGCAATTTCTAATAGTACCCCTACTCCGCTGGCTCCGTCGTTGGCTCCATCTATTGGCTTGTCCGGGTTGTTTTCGTCTTTATCAGCAAGTGGGCGGGTATCCCAGTGGGCTGCTAAAAGTATACGGTTTGCTGCATCAGGATTATATGAGGCTACAACGTTGCGCAGGTTCAGCATGGTGCCATCATAGGCTTTCATCTGAAATTTCTGCTCCTGTACCTGTGCGCCATATTCCTTCAGCTTAGCCACAATCCACTCGCCTGCCTGGTAATGCGGACCAGTATTAGGAACTCGTGGGCCAAAGGCTACCTGCTTTTCTACAAAGGCATAGGCCGAGTCAGCGTTGAAATCCGGAGCCTCCACGGGTGCAGCCTCCTCTTCTACAGTAGCCACTTGATTGGCACCGCTTTTGTCCGTTGAATCACAGCTGGCAAGGCAAAGTGTACCACAAAGCAGCAGCGTCAGCATGTTCAGTTTATTCTTCATAAGCCCAGTCTACTCCGGTTTTCATGTCTTTGATAACGATGCCCTGTCGCTTCAGCTCTGCCCGAATAGTATCTACTTTATCATAAGCTTTCTGCTCTTTGGCTTCCTTGTAGAAGGACAGCACCAGGCTCAGCACTTCTTCCATGTCTCCTACTGTCTCCTCCTCTAACCCCAGCACATGCAGTACCAGCTCCTGGTAAATATTGCGTATCAGGTCGAACGTTCCTCTGGAAAGCTGCTCTATTTTGATCTGCCCTAAGTACAGGCTATTGATCTTTTTGAGCAGGTTAAACAAAGAAGCAATGGTCTTCGCTGTGTTCAGATCATCGTTCAAGCCACGGAAGCAATCTTGCGTTAGCTTCTGCAGCTCTTCGTTTAGCTTAGCATCAGGCTCCACAGCCTCTGATTCCATTGGATATTGCAACTTCTTCAGCACACGCAGGCCGTTCATCAGCTTAGTATAGCCTTTGCGCGCTGCCTGTAAGGCCTCATTGCTAAAGTCTAAAGTGCTGCGGTAATGCGCCTGCAGTATAAAGAAGCGGATGGTCATGGGTGTATAAGCCTGCTCCAGCATCTCATGGTTGCCGCTGAACAGCTCGCTCAGGTTAATAAAGTTACCTAGCGACTTGCCCATCTTCTGCCCATTTACTGTGATCATGTTGTTATGTATCCAGTACTTGGCAGCATCGGTATGGTTGCAGCTAGCCTGGCTCTGTGCAATCTCACACTCATGGTGCGGGAACATCAGGTCCAGTCCACCACCGTGAATATCAAAAGTGGTGCCGAGGTATTTGCGGCTCATAGCAGAGCACTCCAGATGCCACCCGGGGAAACCGTCGCTCCACGGAGATGGCCAGCGCATGATGTGTGTAGGCGAAGCCTTCTTCCATAGGGCAAAATCCAGGGGAGATCGCTTCTCCTCCTGCCCTTCCAGAGTACGGGTATTGTTCAGCAGGTCATCTATAATACGGCCTGAGAGCTTTCCATACTTGTATTCCTTATTGTAGGTCTCTACATCAAAGTATACAGAGCCATTCACCTCGTATGCAAAGCCATTGTCCAGAATCTCCTGTATCATCTGCACCTGCTCGATAATATGGCCCGAAGCACGTGGCTCAATATCGGGCTGCATTACGTTGAGCTTGTTCATCTCCTGGTGGTAAATGTTGGTGTAGTGGTTTACTACCTCCATTGGCTCCAGGTGCTCCAGCTTGGCTCTTTTCTCTATCTTGTCCTCCCCCTCATCGGCATCATTTTCCAGGTGCCCAACATCTGTTATATTTCGGACATAGCGTACTTTATAGCCCTGGTACTTCAGGTATCGGTACAGTACATCAAAAGTAACAGCGCTGCGGGCATGGCCCAGGTGCGGCTCTCCGTATACAGTAGGGCCGCATACATACATCCCTACAAACGGGGCGTGCAGCGGTTCAAACTCCTCTTTCTTTCGCGTTAGCGTATTGTACAGGTTCAGTTTCTGTTGCATGTTATACTAAGTATAAGCACCCTCAAGGCGCCGTACTCTTATATTTCTGGCACGTCACTTTGTGCCAATTGTGGTCCAAAACTAAAAATATTGCTCCCCTTCTCCTAATACTACTCTACGTCCTTTGGCTGTAGCACATACGTGGCTAATATGGGGAAGTGATCTGAAAGCCCCATTTCATAATGCGTTTCAAAGGTATGGGCTTCCAGCCCTGGTCCGTAAAACTGATTATCTATGCGCAGAAAAGGAAGCGGACCATTATAAGTGGCACCCACACCTTTTCCGGCCTGCACGTGAGCATTCTCAAGCACTTTCGCCAGTTCGTTATAAGTATAGCTAAACGGAATGTCATTAAAATCGCCGCACACTACCACCGGGTAAGGGGATGTCTTCACATGATCCAGCAGCTGCTGCACCTGCTCTGCCCTGGAGATAAAGCCTCTACGCAGGCGGCGTGCTAAGTTGCGGCTTTCCTTTTTGAAGCTTGATTCGTCGCCAATAGCGGAGTAAGTGTTTTCGATGTCCTCAGACTTTATGCTCATCGACTGCAAGTGTACTGCGTAAACGCGCACCGTATCACCATTCACATCAATATCGGCCCAGGCAGCTCGGTTAGCACTTCGTTCAGGTGTGTTTGAAAAACGGATGGTGCCGCCCTCTGCAATAGGATATTTAGAGAAGATAACGATACCCAGATGAGCTGCTATGCGATCGCCAACAGAGGTTGAAGCATATTTATACTTACCGTAGCGGGTACCAATGCGGTTGAAGTTGTTGTATTCTACAGAATTTACACGGCTGTAGAACTCCTGCAGGCAGAAAACGTCAGCAGGATGCTCTGCTACCCAATCTATCATGTCTGTAGATACCTGTGGCACACCCTCCACTATTTTATCATAGGCGTTGAAGATGTGGGTGTTAAAGCTCATTACCGTCAGGGTTTTTGCCTCCGCCGGCACATCAGTTGCAAAGTTAATTGCCACCAATCTGGCATAGTAGTTCCAGCTAAGTATAAGGGCAGATAGGGGCAACACCAGCAACCAGGAACGGCGTAGTATCCAGTAGATAAGGAACAGGAAGTTAAGCATCAGTGCCCCAGGCAACGAAAAAGCCACAAAACCGGCAGGCCAGAAATCACTTGGTGGCACCTGCATACAGAACACCCCTAACAGCATCCAGAGCACCACCAGGGTGTTCAGAATAAGCCATACCCGCCTGCGAATTTTTTTGAATGTTCCTGACACAAAAGCAAACTTACGAATTCTGCACCTATCTATTCCTAGCCACCCAACAGAATATCTGACAGGCTTACCAATGGCTCACTACACTTACTTTACACATTCTATCTATAGACGAACTAAAATATAGCTCTTACTGTTATGCTACAAGGTCTCGGGGCTACCGAAATGACGGCGCAACGTAAGTTTTTACCCCAACATGCTTTACCGTATGCTGACAATAATTTAAATACAGGGCATCACTGCACAATATGTTGTGTATATAATGAATTTGTAGTAAATTTGCAGCAATATTTCCAAGGAGCTGAGGGGGACACTAAAGTCCCCTTCTTTATTTCTTAACCGTTTGCTATGGCACTTACTGCGAAGAATATAAGAGAGATGGCTGAGGCGAGTCTGCCGGATAGCGACTTGTTTATTGTGGATATAGCTGTGTCGGATTCACCAGCCAGGCCTAAAATAACTGTGCTGGCCGATGGCGAGCAGGGTATCACCATAGACCAGTGTGCTACTATCAGCCGCCGCATCAATAAAAGAATTGAAGAGGTGTTTGGGCCGGACATGTCTTATGTGCTGGAGGTAAGTTCTCCCGGAGTGGACTTTCCGCTCACACAACCACAGCAGTTTAAGCGCCATACTGGTCGTAACCTGAAGGTGAAACTACAGGACGGCACTGAAAAGACAGGCAAACTGGAAGAAGTGACCGAATCGGGCTTGAACCTGATGGAGGAAGTAAAACTAAAAGGAAAAAAGGCAACGTATGTGCCTGTGCAGATACCCTTTGGGGACATTGTAAAAGCAAATGTTGTAATCTCATTTAAATGATAAGATAATGAACAGTTCAGTCCTGATCGAGTCGTTCGCCGAATTTGCGAAATTCAAGAACATAGACCGCCCGACCATGATGCGCATCCTGGAGGATGTATTCCGCACCATGATCCGCAAAAAGTGGGGCACCGATGAGAACTTCGACATCATCCTGAATGTGGAGAAGGGAGACCTGGAGATTTGGCGTAACCGCGAGATTGTGGACGACAACTCTGAGGACATCTGGGACCATGATAAGATTGCCTTATCAGATGCTCGCAAGATTGAGCCTGACTTTGAGGTAGGCGAGGAAGTATCTGAAGAGGTAAAACTGGAAGACTTTGGCCGCCGCGCCGTACTTACAGCGCGTCAGACACTGATCCAGCGTATCAAGGATATGGAGAAAGAATTGCTGTTCCAGAAGTATAAGGACCTGGTTGGCGAGATCATTTCAGGAGAAGTATACCAGGTATGGAACCGTGAGGTGTTATTGCTAGATCAGGAAGAGAACGAACTGCTAATACCTAAAGGCGAACAGATTCCAAAAGATCGTTACCGTAAAGGTGATGTAGTAAGAGCTGTAGTACAGCGTGTAGAGATTGTGAACGGTAATCCTAAGATCATTCTTTCACGTACCTCTCCTACCTTCTTGGAGCGTCTGTTTGAGAACGAAGTTCCGGAGATTTTTGATGGTCTGATTGCTATCAAGAAGATCGTACGTGAGCCGGGTGAGCGTGCAAAGGTAGCCGTAGAATCTTTCGACGACCGTATAGACCCAGTAGGTGCTTGCGTAGGTATGAAAGGTTCTCGCATCCATAGCATCGTACGTGAGCTGGAGAACGAGAATATCGACGTAATCAATTACACGGAGAACCTGGAGCTGTATATCCAGCGTGCGCTGAGCCCAGCTAAGATCAGCAGCATGAAAATCGACGAGGAAAATGGCAGAGTATCTGTATTCCTGAAGCCTGACCAGGTATCCCTGGCAATCGGTAAAGGCGGACAGAACATTAAACTTGCCAGCCGCTTGGTGGATATGGAAATTGATGTATTCCGCGAGTCCGAGACTTATGAGGAAGACATCAGCCTGGAAGAGTTCACAGACGAGATCGAAGATTGGGTAATTGCAGAACTGCGCCGTATTGGCTTAGACACCGCGAAAAGTGTGCTGGCAGTAAGCAAAGAAGATCTGCTTCGCCGCACTGAGCTGGAGGAAGAAACAATTGAAGATGTGCTTTCTGTCCTCCGCGAAGAGTTTGAATCAGAAGACAATCAATAGTTGTGAGTTGTGCTCGGTTGCGCTAATTTTGAAAAAAGTTTGCACGGGGCACAGCTTATACCTTTAGGTAAGGCAACTATACTTTTAACACAGAATAATAGACAGCATATTAGAACAAAATGGCAGAAGAAAAAACAAGGAGGCTTAAACAGGTTGCGACTACTTTAAACATTGGTACATCTACTATCGTGGATTACCTCTCTGCTAAAGGGTTTGAGGTGGAAAATAAACCAACCACCAAGATCACGGCAGAGCAGTTCAATATGCTGGCTAAAGAGTTCGCTGCGTCCATGCAGGAAAAGCAGGAGGCAGATGAGATCCATATTGGTAAAAAGCCGCAGAACAACCAGGTTATTGAGTCGGAGCATGAGCCTAAAAAGGCAAAAGAGCCAGAGGAAGAAATCCTGATTAAGAACGCTAAAACACCTGAGACGCCTGCCCCGGCCCCTAAAAAGGAAGAGGCTCCTACGGAGCCAGCATCTAAGCTTCCTGGCATTAAAGTGCTAGGCAAGATAGAGCTAGATGCAAAAGGCCGACCGGTAGCTAAGCAACCAGAACCAAAGCCTGAAGCTCCAAAGGCCGAAGCACCGAAGGCTGAAGAAAAACCAGCCCCAGCTCCTGCCCCAACGCCGGCACCTGCACCAGCAGCTCCTGCGGCCCCGAAGGCCGAAGAGCCTGCTCAGCCAGCCAAGCCAGTTGAGGCACCTAAAGCTGAGGAACCAGCTAAACAGCCAGAAGCCCCTGCAGCACCAGCCCCTGCAGCACCAGCCGCTAAAGCACCTGAGGCGCCTGCCAAGCCTCAGCAGCCAGAAGCGCCTAAGCAGCCAGAGGCACCGGCCACACCAGCAGCTGAAAAACCAGCTGCCCCAGCACCAGCACCAAAAGAGCCAACCGCAGAGAAGGAGCCACAGCAACCGGCCGCACCTGCAGAGGCGAACAAAGGCACAGAAACCAAAGAAGATATAGAAAAGATTACAGCAAAAGCAGACCAGCTAAAAGGTCTAACTGTACTAGGCAAAATTGAACTGCCAGTAGAGTCGCGCAGAAAAGGCGCTAAGCCAGTTGCATCCTCAGACGACCGCAAAGGCAAAAAGAAAAAGCGCAAGCGCATTATGGTGGCTACAGAAGGTGGCCAGCAACAACAAGGTGGCGGTGGTGGCGGCCAGCAGCAGCAAGGCGGAGGAGGCCAGGGCAACCAGCGCCCTATCCAGCCAGCTAATCAGCAAGGCGGACGCCCAGACCGTAACAACAACCAACGTCCAGGAAAACCAGGCAAAGGTAAACCAGTTAGACCTGAGAAAACTGAGGTTTCTGATAAGGAAATCCAGGAGCAGATTAAAGCTACTCTTGCCAAACTAAGTGGCGGCAAAGGAGGTGGAGGTAACCGCGCCAAGTATCGTCGTGAGAAGCGTTCAGCTATTGCAGATGCTACGGAAGAACGTCGCATGGCAGAGCAGGCAGAGTCTAAGACACTGCGCGTAACCGAATTCGTTTCGGCAAACGACTTGGCTGCTCTTATGGATGTTAGCGTGAACGAAGTTATCAAGGTGTGTATGCAGCTTGGTATGTTTGTATCTATCAACCAGCGCCTGGATGCAGAGGCCATCACCATCATTACCGATGAGTTTGGTTACTCTGTGGATTTCATCACATCCGAGGAAGAACAAGGACTGGAGGGTATTGTAGAAGAAAATGAAGAGAATCTGGTGGACCGCGCTCCGATCGTTACGATCATGGGTCACGTTGACCACGGTAAAACTTCCCTACTCGACTACATCCGAAACGCCAACGTTACAGCCGGTGAGGCCGGTGGTATTACGCAGCACATTGGTGCCTATAAGGTAAAAACAGAAAGCGGTCGTACCATTACCTTCCTGGATACACCTGGTCACGAAGCCTTTACAGCGATGCGTGCTCGTGGTGCGAAAGTAACAGACGTAGTTATTATTGTGGTAGCAGCAGACGACGCGGTGATGCCTCAGACAAAAGAGGCTATTAACCACGCACAGGCTGCGGGTGTACCAATTGTAATTGCGCTTAATAAGGTAGATAAGCCTACAGCCAACCCGGACAAGATCCGTGAGGAACTGGCAAATGTCAATATTTTGGTGGAAGAATGGGGTGGTAAATACCAGTCTCAGGAAGTATCAGCTAAGTCAGGATTAGGTGTAGAAGACCTGTTAGAGAAAGTATTGCTTGAAGCTGAATTACTTGAGCTAAAAGCTAACCCTAACAGAGCTGCTGTTGGTAGCGTAATCGAGGCCTCACTAGATAAGGGCCGTGGTTATGTAGCTACAGTAATGGTACAAACAGGTACGCTTAAAATAGGCGATGTGGTTCTAGCTGGTTCGCATTACGGTAGAGTTAAGGCTATGACCGACCACCGTGGTAAGCGAATGAAAGAGGCAGGTCCATCTACCCCAGTACAGCTACTCGGCCTGGATGGCGCGCCGCAAGCAGGTGATAAGTTCGTGGTAATGGAGTCTGAGCGTGAAGCAAGGGAAATCGCTTCTAACAGATCTCAGTTGCAGCGTGAGCAAAGCCTGCGCACACGTAAGCACATCACTCTGGATGAGATTGGTCGTCGTTTGGCAATCGGTACGTTCAAAGAGCTTAACGTAATTGTTAAAGGTGACGTGGATGGTTCAGTAGAAGCCCTTTCAGATTCATTACTGAAGCTTTCTACAAACGAGGTACAGGTAAACATCATCAACAAAGGTGTGGGTGCCATATCTGAATCTGATGTTCTGCTTGCCTCAGCCTCTGATGCAATCATTATCGGCTTCCAGGTTCGTCCGTCAGCAAACGCACGTAGGCTGGCTGAGCAAGAGCAAATTGATGTACGTCTGTATTCAATCATCTACGATGCTATCAACGAGGTAAAAGATGCCATGGAAGGTATGCTTGCTCCAACCCTGAAAGAGGAGATTACCGGTAACGTTGAGGTTCGTGAGGTGTTCAAGATCAGCAAAGTGGGTACTATTGCAGGCTGTATGGTAACAGATGGTACGGTGCAGCGTAACGCGAAGGTACGTCTGGTACGAGAAGGCATTGTAGTTCACGATGGCGAGATACTGGCTCTGAAGCGCTTCAAAGACGATGTTGCAGAAGTTAGACAAGGCTACGAGTGCGGTATCAGTTTAAAAGGATACAATGATATTCAAGTTGGAGACATCATTGAAGCCTATGTAGAGAAAGAAGTAAAGCGTACGCTATAATAAAGAACATACTTTAAAATATAATCCCCCGGTGGCCTAAAAGTTGCCGGGGGATTATATTTTACTACAAAACGAACATGTAATCACACCGCCTAAGGGTTTACAGTAGAAGCCCCCTTACAAGAATCATTACTTACAAGTATAAAAGATCTGCTTGTTGAGGGAAAAGCCTGACACACTAATAAAATTGCTTTCTCTCTTATAAAGCAGCATCAAATATTAAAACTTTAACAACAGCACAGTACTCTTTACAACAACTTGACAAGGCGGGAATCTTCAACAGCATGTACTGCCCGGCAGACAAAAAGGGAGGGCTACTCTATTGAGCAGCCCTCCTTTTGGAATTATCTAAATCTTATGATAATTAGTCATTCGGGTTCTTCAGAAGGCCTTGTCTACGAAGGCGGCGCTGGTCGCGCTTACGCTTCTTCATCATCTGGTCTTCCTTCTTCAATATTTCTTTCATGCGTTTGCTGTTGGCAATTCTGCGCTTGGCAAAGCTAGAGCGTGTTTCACCCTCATACGTGTTATAGCGCGTATCAAGGCCTGTTGCACGACGCCCTACAGCATCCACAGAAGCACCTTTAGTCTCAGCCTTGGCAGTACCCCAATATTCGTCCTTGCCACTGTCACTGCTTAAAGATGACTGGGCTTTGGCTTCTGAAACGAAAAGTACAATACCAAGAGAGAACAGCAAAAGGATCAGTTTCTTCATAACAGCTTGTTTATGTTCAGTGTATACAACGTAAACATGTTCTAAAAGTATACATTTTTTCCTAAACGAAAAGCTGCAGCAGAAAATTCCTACTATTTAAATTTGTACGAAATCCCTATTCCTAGCGTTTGTTTCACCTGAAGTCGCGGCCCTCTTCCATCAGTTTTACCATCACCATCTCTGTCCACATCAATGTTTACATCATCGTCATAGATCATGTGGGCAAAAAGACTTGCTGATATTGTCTTGTTCACTTTAAAGTTCAAAAGGTTTTCCCAGTTCACATCCACATTTTCCGGGTTGCGAAGGTAGTTAGAGAATAAATCCAGCTTAGATTGGAGAGTAATATTTTTAAAAATCTCATTCTTGTAACGCACGTTCACGTACCCACCAAACTCACGGCGCAGGTGCTTACCTGTCCCCGGTATTGGGTTACCTTCTACATCTTTTTCAGCACGCTCTACACCAAAGGCGCCTCTATCAGCTAGTCGCTGGTTTGCCACTATAGTAAACTTACCTGTGAAGGGCGATATGAACACCGACAGCTTACTATTAGGCTTATAGTCCATACCCAGGGAAGCAAGTACAGAAGCAGGCGAAAAGAAATTAGAGATAAGCGTATCGCGGGTAATAGAGTAAGTAGGTGTAAGCTGTGTCTTGATATTCAGCTGAGAAGTATAGAACCAGCGCTTTGAGGCACGGTATCCATACTTAAGGTTAAGCTCCAATTTATCATCGCTTTTTTGTACGCGCCTGCCTTCCAGCTTTACCAATCCGTAAGTCAGATCCAGAGAGTTATTCCATGTGTTTTTGCCCTGCTCGTAGTTTGCAAATAGGTTAGCATTACCCAACACAGAAACAGTATTCTGGCCACCAGCAGCCCAGTTAGAAAGACTAACCTGGCTGAAGTTGACAGTGCCTAAGCCTCCAAAGTCCCATATATTTACTGTGTCTTGCGGAGCTTTTGGGGCCTCTTGTGCTACTGCAGTAGCAGCCAGAGAAGTAAGAACTAGTAATAAGAGTAAAAAAGTACGGCTAAAAGAAGAAAACATGATTTAGAAATAGACTTAAACAACTTTGTTTTGTGGATCAGCGGAAGGATCCTGCGGTTGGTTCTTCAGCAGGTCACGGATTTCGGCTAAAAGCACCTCCTGCTTATTTACAGGCGGAGCTGGCTTGGCAGCTTCGTGCTCACGCATGCGGTTGATGGTGCGCACCAGCAGGAAAATAGCAAAAGCTATGATAAGAAAGTTCAGGACTACCTGAAGAAAGTTGCCATACCGGATTGCAACAGCCTGCGATACGACCTCTCCGTTCTCAATTACAGCCTCCTTTAACACGAGCTGTAGCGAGGAGAAGTTGATGCCGCTAATAAGAATGCCAAGTGGCGGCATAATAATGTCGTCCACCAACGACTTAGTGATCGCGCCAAAGGCGGCGCCAATAACCACACCCACTGCCAAGTCGATAACGTTACCTTTTACAGCAAACTTTTTGAACTCCGCGAAAAATCCCATACGTATATTTTAAGATTGAAAACTAATCTGCAGCTATAGGAAACATTCAGGAATACCCACTGCATCAGCTTTTGATCTCTGATTGACTGAACTGCTGATAGCTGTTCAGAATAGAACTAAATCCTTATATTTGTGACAAAGAAAACAGATTCTAACAAGAATTGACACTAAAATATGGCAATATTCGAAAACCTCCTGCTCAACCAGCAAAATGGTATCCTAACCATTACCATCAATCGCGCTGATAAGCTGAATGCCCTGAACATCGAGACAATCAGGGAGATAAGGAATGCGATGCAGCAAGTGTATGATGATGCTAGCATAAAAGGAGCCATCATTACTGGTGCCGGTGCAAAAGCCTTTGTAGCAGGTGCCGACATTACAGAGATTGCCGAGCTTAGTGAGGTAACAGCCCGTAGTTTTGCTGAAAGAGGCCAAGAAGTTTTTGCCATGATTGAGCGCAGCAATAAGCCCGTGATAGCTGCCGTAAATGGTTTTGCTTTGGGTGGCGGCTGTGAGTTAGCGATGGCCTGCCATATCCGTGTGGCCTCAGAAAGCGCACGTTTTGGCCAGCCAGAGGTAAACCTGGGCCTAATACCAGGCTATGGTGGTACGCAGCGCCTGACACAACTGGTAGGCAAAGGAAAAGCTATGGAGCTGATGATGACCGCTGATATGGTTACTGCACCGGAAGCCCTGCAACTGGGCCTGGTGAACCATGTGGTGCCACAGGAAGAGTTGATGTCTAAAAGCGTTGAGATAATGGAGAAGATCATGGGCAAAGCTCCGTTAGCCATAGGACTTGTGATTGAATGTGTGAATGCCGTATTCAACAAAGACGAGAATGGTTATCAGACAGAAGCCAATGCTTTCGCCCGTTGCTGCACCTCTGAAGACTTTGTAGAAGGAACCAGCGCCTTTATGGAGAAGCGCAAGGCTAACTTCACAGGAAACTAAGAACAAGCCCCTCCCCGACCCCTAGAAATAACGCATGAGTATAGCCAAGAAATTGGTCGGGCAGACTGCTGCCTATGGTTTGAGCAGCATTGTAGGCCGGGCACTGAACTACCTGCTCGTTCCGGTTTATACAGCCGTATTCCTGCCGGAGGAGTATGGTGTGGTGTCGTACCTCTACGCCTTTGTAGCCTTCTTCAACATCATGTACACGTATGGTATGGAGACGGCCTTTTTTCGCTTTGCAAACAAGGCTGGCGCAGACTGGCGCAAGTACTATAACCAGGTACTCAGCCTCATCATCTGCAGCAGCATTACGTTTACGGCCATCCTTATACTTGCCTCCGGTGCCATTGCCAATTACATTGGGTATCCAGAACAACGGGAGTATGTGGTATGGCTGGCGCTGGTGCTGGCCATAGATGCCATTGTGGCCATACCTTTTGCCCGCCTCCGCCTGGAGAACAAGGCCATTAAATTTGCTGGTATCAAGCTCACCAACATTCTACTTACTGTTGGCGCTAACCTGTTCTTCTTAGTACTGTGCCGCGACATTTACCAGGGAGATTACTTGCAAGGGCTACGCCCACTTGTCACAAGTATCCACAATCCTGCCTTTGGGGTAGGCTATATTTTCCTGATAAACCTGGTGGCAAATGCCCTGCTCTTACCTATGCTCTGGCGCGAATTCCGCGACTATAAGTTTCACCTCAGCAAAGAAGTAATACAACCCATGTGGCAGTATGCGTATCCGCTGCTTTTTATGGGCTTAGCCGGGATGGTAAACGAGGTAATCGATCGGATTCTGCTGGAACAGTGGTTACCCGAAAGCTTTTACCCTAACATGAGCAACATGGCTGCTGTTGGTGTTTATAGCGCCTGCTATAAGCTGTCCATCTTCATGACGCTTACCATACAGGCCTTTCGCTATGCTGCTGAGCCTTTTTTCTTTTCGCAGGCACAGGACAAGAATTCTCCTCAAACCTTTGCTTTGGTAATGAAGTGGTTTGTAATTGCCTGTGCCTTCATTTTTCTTTTCATCTCAGCTAACCTGGAAGACTTCGCTCTTCTACTGCGTAGCCAGGAGTACCGCGAAGGCATTATGGTAGTGCCAGTGCTGCTATTGGCCAACCTGTTTCTGGGCGTATACTACAACTTATCAGTGTGGTTTAAGCTGACGGATAAAACACATTTTGGCACCTACATCAGCTTTGGAGGGGCAGCTGTTACTATAATTTTTAATCTGCTGCTGATACCTGTACTTGGGTATATGGGCTCTGCCATCGCTACGCTTATTTGCTACCTGAGTATGGCTGTGGCTAGCTACCTGCTGGGCAACCGCCATTACCCTATCCCTTACCCTGTAAAAACCATACTTGCTTATGTGCTGCTGGCAACCGGGTTGGTGTGGTTGGCTTTAGAAGTTGAGATACAGGACTTTTGGCTCCGCCATGCCTACCACTTGGGCATTTGTGCCGTATTCGCCATAGTAGTATGGCTGCGGGAGCGTCCTCGCTTCCTTAAATTATAATATGTATATTTAGAGATGATGAACAACAAGAACCTGCCGGTTAACGTCATTAATCAATCAAAGCACGATTTACCGAGCTACCAAACAATACATTCTGCAGGCATGGACCTGCGGGCAAACCTGGAGGCGCCAGTTACGTTGAAGCCACTGCAGCGTGCCCTTATCCCAACCGGGCTTTTCATAGAACTCCCAGAGGGGCACGAGGCACAAATTCGCCCGAGAAGCGGCTTAGCGTACAAGCAGGGCATTTCCATTGTTAACAGCCCAGGCACGATAGACGCAGATTATCGCGGCGAGATAAAAGTGTTGCTGGTTAACCTGTCGGACCAGGACTTTGTGGTGGAAGACGGAGAGCGTGTTGCCCAGATGGTTGTTGCCAAGTATGAGCGTGTAGCGTGGCAGGAGGCAAGCAGCCTTCCCGACACCGAGCGCGGCGCAGGCGGCTACGGCAGTACCGGCACCAAATAGCCCGAAACAGGTGCATGCCAGTCTATACTTTAAGTTAAGCTAAAAGGTAGCGGACACTAATTACGGATTACTATTACTGTAGCAAAAGCTACAGCTGAAAATAAAACTTAGAACACAAAAAAACTGCTATGAGGATTATCATACCGATGGCCGGAATGGGCAAGCGTATGCGCCCCCACACACTTACAGTTCCTAAACCATTGATACCTATCGCGGGCAAGCCAATTGTACAGCGTCTGGTAGAGGACATTGCAAAAGTATGTCACGAGCCTATTGAAGAAGTAGCTTTCATTATTGGCCATTTCGGCGAGCAGGTAGAAAAAGACCTAAAGGAAATTGCCACTCAGGTAGGCGCCAAAGGTACTATTGTATACCAGGAGGAGGCACTAGGCACAGCTCATGCTATACTTTGCGCTAAAGAATCTTTAGAGGGTAAAGTGGTGGTTGCTTTTGCCGACACACTTTTCAACGCTGACTTCCAGCTCGACACAAACGCCGATGGCACTATCTGGGTACAGCGCGTAGAGGATCCACGTCCTTTTGGAGTTATCAAGCTGAATGAGAACAACGAGATTACTGATTTTGTAGAAAAGCCACAGGAATTTATTTCTGACTTGGCTATTATCGGTATCTACTACTTCCGCGATGGCGCTTACCTGCGCGACGAGCTGCAGTACCTACTCGATAACGACATCAAGGATAAAGGCGAATATCAGCTAACCAATGCCCTGGAGAACATGAAGAACAAGGGCACCAAGTTTATACCTGCCGTTATCTCAGAATGGCTTGACTGCGGAAATAAAAACGCAACAGTTTATACTAATCAACGCTATTTAGAGTATATAAAGGATGAGGAAGGCCTGGTGGCAACATCGGCGAAGCTGGAGAACGCAGTTATCATACCTCCTGTATACATTGGTGAAAACGCAAAGATCACAAATTCAGTAGTTGGTCCGCACGTTTCTATTGGTAACAACACAAGTGTGTACAACTCTGTGGTAAGCAACTCCATCATTCAGGAGAACACAAGCCTCAAAAACGGCAATGTTGCAAACTCAATGCTCGGCAACTTTGTTGTGTTTGAAGGCCGCCAGTCTGACCTCAGCCTAGGCGACTACAACACACTTGCTGAGTAATACATGACCACATACAGAAACTTCATACTTGCCACCTGCTGTCTGGCCTTTATAGCCACAGGCACTGCTGAGGCCCAAAACAACAAAAAGAAAGGCAAAGCTCCGCAACAGGAGGCCCCGGCACCACAGGTGCAAGCACCGAGCGAGCGTGACAGGCAGATAAGCGAGGCAATGTTTCTGGATGGAATGAAATATTTTATGCTGGAGGACTATCAACAAGCCCTCCAGCTTTTTCAAAAAGCCTACACTGTTACTCCCAACAACGCTGCTTTAAACTATAAGATTGGCGAAACATACCTGCACTTGCGGGAGCCAAAGTCGGCTATGCCTTTTGCCCTGGCAGCTGTTAACCTTGAGAAAACAAACGCTTATTATTACCTGCTGCTAACGCAGCTCTACGCAGAGCAACAGCAGTATGATGCCGCTGCACAGGCCTTTAATGACCTGCTGCGCAACGTGCCTAACTCCAACGAATACCTCTTCAACCTTGCAGACCTGTACTTGTCTCAGTCTCGCTACGACGATGCGCTGCGCACCTATGATCGCATAGAAAAAGAGTTTGGCGAGATGGAACAGCTCCTGGTAAACCGCCAGCAGATATACCTGCGCCAGAAAAATGTAGACAAGGCAATTGCTGAAGGAGAAAAGCTACTGAAGGCGTACCCAACTGAGATGCAGTACTTCCTCTCTCAGGCGGAGCTGTATAATGCAGCCAGACGCACTGACGACGCTATCGCAACGCTTAACAAGGCACTGCGCCTGGACCCGAACAACCCCTTTGCTCATCTTATGCTGTCAGACCTGAGCCGCCAGAAAGGCGAGTTTACGGAGTCGGAGCGTCAGGTGAAATTAGCTTTTGCCAGTGCAGAGCTTGATATAGACACTAAAGTTCGAATACTAGTAGATTTCATACGGCAGCTGCCAAACCCACAGATAGAGGAAGTGGCTTTGGAGCTGGTAGATCTCACTATAGAGAAACACCCAGATGAAGCCAAAGCCTATGCCGTAGCTGCTGACCTGCAGACAATAGTGGGTCGGAAGGAAGTTGCGCGCAACAACTATCTGAAAGCAGTTAAGCTGGATGATTCCCATTTTAAGATTTGGCAGCAAATAGTGTTGCTAGATGCTGAACTGGAGGAACCTGCAGCCATGGTTAAGCATGCAGAGCAGGCGCTGGAGTTGTTCCCGAACCAGGCTGTGTTTTGGTTCTACAGCGGCACAGGCCATTTGATTGAAAAGAATTATGAAAAGGCCGTAAAGGCGCTGGAGTATGGCAAGCGCTTGTCTATTGGGGAACCAGAACTGGTTCTACAGTTTAACATGCAGCTGGGTGATGGTTATAACTCCCTGAAAGATTACCAAAAGTCTGACGCGGCTTATGAAGCTGTGCTGGCGCAGGACGCTAACAACGAGCACGTGCTAAACAACTATAGCTATTTCCTCTCTCTAAGAGGTGAGAACTTACCCCGTGCCAAGCAAATGTCAGAGCAGCTTATAAAGCTGCACCCTAATAACCCTACCTATTTAGATACCCATGCCTGGGTGCTTTACAAGATGGGCGAGTACACAACAGCCCGTAAGTACCTAGAGCAAGCAGTGGCTATCTCCGATGATGCCACCATTGTAGAGCATTATGGCGACGTGCTCTTTAAATTAGGCAAGCAAGAAGAAGCTGTAAGCCAATGGCAAAAAGCCAAATTAAAAGGAGAAGCCTCCGCATTTATCGATAGAAAGATAAAAGAGAAGAAACTGTATGAGTAAGCACATGCTGCTTTTCCTGTTCGGCCTGCTGTTACTGGCAGGCTGCAAGAAGGAAACTGCACCTACCACAGCCTCCACCACCACTACCACTGTTGGAGAGGTAAAAGTTAATAACCTCGACTTTACTTACCTAAGCACCAAAGGGCAGATTACCCTGAACGACAAGAACGACAACCTGTCCTCAGGTGTAAGCATCCGTATGCAGAAGGATAGTGTAATTTGGGTGTCAGTACTTCCTGGCTTGGGAATTGAGGCTGCCCGCATGATGCTAACACAGGACTCGGTATACTTTATGAACCGCCTGAAGAAGGAATATGCCGCAACAGACTATGGTTTTCTGCGAAACAAGCTGCAGGTAGATGTAAACTTTGATGTGCTACAGGCTATACTTCTAGGTAATTATCAATCGGTAGGTGCCGAAAAGGTAATGAGCGTTGAAGGGCAGCAGTACATACAGCAACAGCGCCACAACCTCACGTTCGATTATTACATCAGCAACCAGAATAGTAAGCTACAGCAGCTAAACGCAAAAGACATCAATACAGGCAATACAATTACAGTAAAGTATAACAGCTTCGAACCTATAGGCCAGGTGCCGTTTGCTTATGAGCTGATAGCACAAATACTACAAAAAGGGCAAGTTTCAGATTTCACCCTGAAGCATAGCCGTGTCACCATTTCAGATGAGCCTCTCTCGTTTCCATTCGGAGTACCAGGCGACTATAAGCACCTCACTTTTAATTAAATCTCAGGGCCTGTTGGTTCTTCCGTTATAGATTTACCATATTTGTAGACTGAGAGAAGAAGAACTACCCGTTTTGATGAAGGCCCTTTACAGAATAGCCTTTTTTCTACTTCTGCTGAGCCTACCGATGGCCACTATGGCCCAGAAAAAGTCTAAGGCGCAGCTGGAGAAAGAAAAAAAGGAAAACCTCACCCGAATAAAAGAAGCTAACCAGATTCTGCAACAGACCAAAAAGCAGAAGCAGGCTTCTATTGGCCAGCTCAATGCCATCAAGGAGAAAATTACAGTTCAGAAAGGTGTTATCGACAACATCTCACGAGAAATTAATTTTATAGAATCTGACGTAAAGGAGACAGAAGGTATTGTTGGCTCCTTACAAAGAGATCTCGACAAGCTAAAGGAAGAGTATGCCACGATGGTTTACGCTGCCTCAAAAACAGCGAACAGCTATAATAAACTCATGTTCCTGTTTGCCTCCGACTCTTTTAACCAGTTTGTGATGCGCCTGCGCTACCTGCAGCAGTATTCAGAAGCACGCAAAAAACAGGCTGAGCAGATTAATAAAGTACAGGCAGTGCTTAGCGGGCAATTAACCATACTTGAATCGAAGAAACAGCAGAAAAAAAGCCTATTGGGCAAACAGGTAGCTGAAAGTAAAAACCTGCAAAGCCTGAAACAGCAGCAGGATAGTGTTATTACACGACTTAGCCAACAGGAAAGCAACCTGAAGAAAGAGGTAGCACAGCGCCAGCAGGCAGTTAAAAAGCTAGACAACCTTATTGCTGACATTGTGCGGGAAGAAATTGCCCGTGCCGCCCGTGCCGCCCGTGCGGCAGGTAAGGAAACTAGCGGTAGTCCGAACAAGATTACACTTACACCAGAGGCAGCCCTCATATCTTCATCGTTTGCCGGCAACAAAGGCAGGCTGTCCTGGCCGGTAGAAAGAGGCTTTATCTCGCAGAAATTCGGACGCCACAATCACCCTGTGCTGAAAGGCGTTGTAGTCGAGAACCGAGGTGTAGATATTCAGACGGCACAAGGCGCCACGGCTCGAGCTATATTTGAAGGAAAAGTACTAACGGTGGCGTCGGTACCCGGCATGAATAATATTGTAATGGTACAACATGGTGAGTACTTTACGGTATACGCCAAACTTAAAACTGTAAGTGTAAAACCAGGGCAGACCGTTAAGCTAAAAGATAACATCGGTACTGTGTATACAGACAGTGACGGCACCACTGAACTTCAGTTTCAGATCTGGAAGAACAGCTCCAACATGAACCCTGAAAGCTGGATAGTGAAACAGTAGAAGGGCGAACAGCTATAAAGCAGAAAAGCCACGGCAAATGCCGTGGCTTTCTCTTTTGGATCTACCTCCCCCAGGCAAACCCAGTAAAATAACTAAAGGCCGTTTGTGTTAAAACTGAACAGCACTAAAATAAAAAAACACCCCACAGTGCAGGGTGCCTTTCCAAGCTATGAAAACAAACTTAATATTTATATCTAAAGCAGGTACAAAAGCCCTGCAGTGATTTCACGACACTAAATTACAACCTCATTCATAAAGATGCAACTTTGAGGCAAAAACAAATAGCTTTTCAAGCATTCCTGTATAGCTATACTACTATTTTAGAATAAGGTTTCGGTTTTACCTGACCTCATTAAAAAAATTTTACCATCGTTAAATTGCGGTGAGGCAACCCATTAACAGCAGCTCCGTTAATAAGAAGCTACTTGCACAGGTACAGTTTCTGGCTTTCGCTCATACCCAGTTTGTCAATCTCTGTGCCAAATTCCCACCTTTGCCATAAGGTACTAGTTATCAACAAATAAAACAATAGCCAAAAAATTAAAAGTCCCAATTTGGGATAGAATTCACACCAAATAACCCATATTTGGAAAACCTGCCAAAGTTATATAGCCTTGGGGCTTCTCCTTTGATTATACATACTTGATAAAGTATGCTGGTTATTTCCCACAACTTCTGGGCCAAGCACTCTTATTTTACATACTTTTGGCTATTTTAAACTTATCGCTTCTGATGTGGGTTTATTTAAAATATTAACCCTAATTTTGTAGCACACATTTAAACATTAAAGACATGGGTATCACCAACATTTTCTTATTTATTGGAGGCCTAGGCGGTACAGAAGTAGTTCTGATTCTGTTTGCCATTCTGTTACTGTTCGGCGCTAAGCGTATTCCTGAACTGGCTAAAGGTCTTGGACGTGGCATCCGCGAGTTCAAAGATGCTACCAAAGAAATTAAGAGCGACATCGAGAGCTCAGTAAAAGACGACAACAGCACCACGAAGTAATCCCTTCCTGCTTATTATAGCTTTTTAAGGTAGCAAAATGTGCCTTAATGTTGTTTTCCTCTTCCTGGGGGACCTGGGTGGAGGTGAGATGATGGTTATTCTAACCGCCATCCTTTTGCTGTTTGGCGCAGATAAGATTCCAAATATTGCCCGCTCTTTTGGCAGAGGCATGAGGGAATTCAAAGACGCAACAAACGAAATCAAAAATGAACTAGAGCAGTCCATTAAAGACGATCCTAAGTCCAAAAAAGGTTGAGACAGTATAATTCGCTACGAGACATCCGCACAGACATTGCCAATGGCCAGGTCTCGTGCAGGCAATTGGTAGAGCAGTACCTCCAGAACATTAAGGAGAAGGCTGAGCTGAATGCTTTCCTTGAGATTTTTGAAGATGAGGCATTGGCACAGGCCGAAGCCGTTGATAAGAAGTTAGCCGACGGCACGGCAGGTAAGCTGGCAGGTATGGTGATAGGCATAAAGGACGTGCTGGCCTATGAGGGGCACAGTCTGCAAGCCTCCAGCAAAATCCTGAACGGCTTTAAGTCGCTTTATACTGCCTCCGCAGTTAAACGATTACTTGATGAGGATGCTGTTATCATAGGCCGCCAAAACTGCGATGAATTTGCCATGGGCGCTTCTAATGAAAACTCCGCCTTTGGGAATGTCCTAAATGCTGACGACCCTAACCGTGTACCAGGTGGTTCTTCGGGAGGTTCGGCAGTAGCTGTGCAAGCAGATTTGTGCCTTGCCTCTATAGGCTCTGACACAGGTGGCTCAGTACGTCAACCTGCCTCGTTCTGTGGTGTTGTAGGTTTCAAGCCTACATACTCACGTATTTCCCGTTATGGGCTTATTGCTTATGCTTCTTCGTTCGACCAAATTGGCCTGATCACGAAAAATGTTGAAGATGCGGCCCTGCTACTGGAAGTAATAGCCGGACAGGATGGTATGGACAGCACTGCTAGCCAGCGTGAGGTGCCAGCTTACAGCGAGCTATTACAGACTGATAAAAAGTATAAAATTGGTTACATCCGCGACTGCTTCGAGCGTGAAGGCTTGGAGACAGAAGTTAAGGATGCCATACTTGGCGTAAAGGACATGCTGCGTGATGCAGGCCATGAGGTAGAGGCTGTGGATTTCCCCTACTTGGACTTTATGGTGCCTACTTACTACATCCTGACCACTGCAGAGGCCAGCTCTAACTTGGGCCGCTACGATGGTGTAAAATATGGCTTCCGCTCAGAAAATGTAACCGACCTTACATCGTTGTACAAAAAGACTAGAGCCGAGGGCTTTGGCGAGGAAGTACAGCGACGTATTATGCTAGGTACCTTCGTACTTAGCGCAGACTATTACGACGCTTATTATACTAAGGCACAAAAAGTTAGGCGCCTTATAAAAGAGAAGACCGACGAGTTGCTTCAGGCATATGATTTTCTTATCTTGCCTACAGCTCCTACTACAGCTTTTAAGATAGGAGAAAATACAGCGAACCCGTTGGCCATGTATCTGGCTGATATCTTTACGGTTCAGGCCTCGCTTGCAGGCGTACCAGCCATCTCTATTCCGGTTGGGCGAGATGCCAACGGCCTGTCCATCGGGTTGCAATTAATGACCCGCTCATTTGAGGAGCCGCAACTGCTTGCTTTCTCAAATTACATCCTGGACAAGATAACCGTTGAAGCATAAACCTTGACATGACTTACAGCAAATTCTTTACATTGCTTGCGGCTATGGCTGGCAGCATCTGTGCGTTTAGCGCCAGTGCTCTCGGCCATAGCCGTTTGCTTGAGACACCGTCTTATTCACTAGATTCACTTACGGTTCCGACAGACTCTCTTAGCCTACTGCTTACTGTCGAAAAGGATACCACCATACTTATGCTGTCGCCGGAGGAACTGGCGTTGCTGGTGGAGATAATTCCGAACGAGCCCAACGATGTGATAGCAGACAGGCTAAGCTGTATGGAGTCTGAGATACCATTGGTGTTTAACGACTATGTAAGGAATTTCATCGACTACTTTACCATCCGTAATCGCAAGTATACGCGCACGATGCTCACGCGCGAAAACGTATACTTCCCGCTCTTTGAGAAGTACCTCAAAAAGCACAACATGCCGGATGAACTGAAGTACCTGGCTATCGTAGAGTCAGGCCTTAACCCCAAGGCGCAAAGTCCTGTTGGGGCCGCGGGCCTGTGGCAGTTCATGAAGCCAACCGGCCGCGAGTATGGCCTAGACCAGAACCAGTATATAGATGAGCGCCTGGACCCTGAGAAGTCTACTGAGGCCGCTATGCAATTTCTGCGACGCCTGTACAAGTACTACGGCGATTGGGAACTGGCACTGGCAGCCTATAACTGCGGTCAAGGTAACGTAAACAAAGCTATTCGCAGAGCTGGTGGCAAAAAATCATTTTGGGATATATTTCCATACCTGCCGCGCGAAACCAGAGGATACGTACCAAGTATGACTGCTGTACGCTATGCTATGAGATATGCTGGTGAGCACCACATCTTCTCAGACTCTATACTTTACCAGCCGGAGGTGGCACACCTGGAGGTAACGCATGAACTGGACCTGGAAAAGTTAGCAGAGCAGCTTCACCTTAATGTGGAGGAACTCACTTATTTAAATCCGGAGCTAAAAAAGCATACAGTACCTGGCCGAAACTACAAACTGCGCATACCTTCTGAAAAGGCTAGCCTGTTTGCCACTAACGACGACAAGAACTGTATACTTTTAGCTGCCGCTCCTGCCTCACATCAGCCAAGAGAGCCAGAGCACACACCAGTACTGCTCGCTTCTGCTAAAACAGAAGAGACTACTGGAAGTAAAGAACCTGCTAAAACTGAGAAAGTGGCTTATAAAGTGCAGCCGGGCGATAACCTGATACAAATTGCAAAGCGCCACGACGTAACGGTAGACCAGCTAAAAGAGTGGAACAACCTCAACAACACCAACATTAAGGTTGACCAAACCCTGGTAATTATGCAGCAGGGCCAGGCTACTACAGGTACTGTACTGGCTTCAAACAACAATGGAAAGCAAGAAACAAAATCAGTAGTAGAGAAGAAAGAGCTGATCTACCACGTTCAGCCCGGAGATACGCTTTGGCAAATTTCCCGCAAGTACGACGGCATTAGCGTTGAGCAAATCAAGAAGCTGAACAAGCTGAAGTCTAATAACCTGAAGCCGGGCCAGAAACTGATCTTAAGCTAAGCAATTTGATACCACTATACCAGGAGCACCTTCTTTGCGGGAGGTGCTCTTTGTTTATACCTTCCTAAAAGAGGCTATAGTGTTAAAAAAGCAACATTTTCTGCTCTCATAACTTTTGCACCACTTATCTTTGAAGGCTCAGCTTTGGATTAACGGTAAATTCTTATAAAATTGGTATTTAACCAGATATACCAGGGGAAATATTAAAGAATTGTAAGCCGAGCTGAGCAAGCATACCACTTACAACAACACAACATGATCAAAGTAAACAAAGAGGACGCCCTTAACTACCACATGGACGGCAAGCCCGGGAAAATTGAGGTGGTGCCTACTAAAATGGTAAGCACACAGCACGATTTAGCATTAGCTTATTCTCCGGGTGTTGCAGAACCTTGCAAAGAAATTCACGCTGACAAAGACAATGCTTATAAATATACCGCCAAGGGTAACCTGGTAGGTGTAATTTCCAATGGCACCGCTGTTTTGGGCCTTGGAAATATCGGGCCAGACGCCTCAAAGCCTGTGATGGAAGGAAAAGGTGTACTCTTTAAGAAGTTCGCCGGCATTGATGTGTTCGACATTGAGATCGACAGCACAGATCCAGAAGAATTTGTCCGCATTGTAAAGTCGCTGGAGCCAACATTCGGAGGCATCAACCTAGAGGATATCAAGGCGCCTGAGAGCTTTAAGATTGAAAACGCCCTGAAGACGCAGATGAACATTCCGCTGATGCACGACGATCAGCACGGAACAGCTATCATCTCGTCGGCAGCCCTGCTGAACGGACTGGAGCTGGTAGATAAGAAGATAGACGAAATCAAGATGGTGATCAACGGTGCTGGTGCCGCAGCCATTGCCTGTGCCAAGCTTTATGTAGCACTAGGTGTTAAACTGGATAACATCGTGATGTTCGATAAAGATGGCATCATCCGTCCAGAGCGTGATGACCTTGACATCTACCGTGCACAGTTTGTAACTACACGTAAGATAACTACGCTTGAAGAAGCCATGGTAGGCGCCGACGTGTTCGTAGGTCTTTCCGCCGGAAACGTGCTTGCACCAGAGTATGTGAAACTGATGGCTAACGACCCGATCATCTTTGCACTAGCCAACCCAGACCCGGAAATCGCTTACGATGTGGCCATGGCTACACGCGAAGACCTGATCATGGCTACCGGTCGTTCTGACCATCCTAACCAGGTAAATAACGTACTAGGCTTCCCATACATTTTCAGAGGAGCACTGGATGTGCGTGCCACTGAGATAAACGAGGAGATGAAATTGGCAGCCGTACATGCCTTGGCTGACCTGGCAAAGGAGCCTGTTCCGGAGATTGTACACAAAGCCTATGGTGATAACACGATCAACTTCGGTCGCTTTTACCTTATCCCGAAACCGCTGGACCCTCGCCTGATTACCACTGTGTCGCCGGCGGTTGCAAAAGCTGCTATGGACAGTGGCGTGGCTCGCATTCCGATTACTGATTGGGAAGCTTACGAGCAGGAGCTGCAGGAGCGTATTGGTATCGATCAGAAGCTGATGTCTCGTATTACTACGCAGGCTAAGAAAGATCCGAAGACCGTAGTATTTGCAGAGGCTGATAACTACAAGATCCTGAAGGCCGCCCAAATTGTACAGGAGCAGCGCATTGCTAAGCCTATACTTTTGGGTAACCCGGAGCGCATCCATGCCATCATCGCTGAGAACAACATGGACCTACATGATGCCATCATCATTGATCCGGTGGCTGAAGAAGAGAAGAAGGAAGAGTACGCACATATACTTTACCAAAAGCGCCAGCGCAAGGGTGTTACCTTGTTTGATGCCCGCCGCCTGATGCGCGACCGTAACTACTTTGGCAGTATGATGCTGCACACAGGAGAGGCTGATGCCCTTATCTCCGGCCTTACCCGCGACTACTCTAAAACTATATCACCTGCACTGCAGGTAATAGGTGTAGAAGAAGGCGTGAACAAGGTGGCAGGTATGTATATTGTGCTTGGCCAGAAAGAACCATACTTCTTTGCCGACACCACTGTAAACGTAAACCCAACTGCCGACGAATTAGTTGATATCATCGGTTTAACGGCACGTACTGTCCGTTTCTTTGATACAGAGCCACGCGTGGCGATGCTGTCGTTCTCTAACTTCGGCTCTGTTCGCGGCGATATTCCTGATAAAGGCGCTGAGGCAGTTCGTAAAGCGAAACAGCGTTACCCGGAGTTGCTCATTGACGGCGAGATGCAGGCAAACACAGCCTTAAACCGCAACCTGCTGCGTGAGCACTACCCGTTCAGCGAACTAGCAGAAAAAGGTGCCAATACATTGGTTTTCCCAACACTTACAGCCGGCAATATTGCTTATAAACTGCTGCAGGAAATTGGTGGTGTTGAGGTAATTGGCCCTGTACTTATGGGTATGCGCAAACCAGTACATATTCTTCAGCTTGGTTCATCTGTCCGCGACATCGTGAACATGATAGCCATTGCTGTCGTAGATGCACAGAACTATAACAATCAGCATATATAGATGATAGCCTATATTGATGGCAAGTTAACTCATAAAGATCCAACCTACGTCATTATCGAAGCTAATGGCGTAGGTTATCAGATCAAGATTTCACTTAGTACGTACTCTTCGCTGCCTGGTAGCGAGCGCTGTAAGCTGCACACCTACCTGCATATTAAGGAGGATGCCCATACCTTGTATGGCTTTGCCACAGTAGCAGAGAAGGATGCGTTTCTACACCTCATTTCCATATCAGGCGTGGGCCCTAATACAGGGCTCATGATCCTGTCTTCCCTCTCGGTGGAGGAGATACAGCAGGCCATTGTGCGCGAAGATGTGCGCACCATTCAGCATGTGAAAGGCATAGGCGCTAAAACTGCTCAGCGTATCATCCTGGAACTGAAGGATAAGATGAAAAAGGAGGTGATGCTGACGGATGCTCCTGTATCTGCTGCTGCATACAATACAAATCGTGCCGAGGCGTTATCAGCATTAGTAACATTGGGCTTTGCCAAGAATGTTGCCGAAAAAACGCTGGACGCAATCATAAAACGCGAAGGGGGAAGCCTGAGTGTAGAGGAGTTGATAAAGTTTGCGTTGAAGTCTTCATAAGAGAGAATATCCTATTTTGATCTGGAAAAGTAAAAAGCACAACCTGCTGCTTGCCACGGTTGCTACTGTATCTTTGTTGGCCTGGTGGTCGCGGGCGGAAGGGCTTCGTGCGCCAGATCAATATAGTTCTTCTGTGCTCCAGAGTATCATTTCCTGGCAGGATACCACCCGCCGAGACACTAGCAAGTATATTCCGAGCCGTAGGCCTACCTTTACTCCTTCCGACCGCTATGGCAGCCCATTTGGCACCCGTAGCAGTACCTCTCCCCTGTTGCTGGGCCAGCCAAACAACCTGCAGCTGAATGTAGAGCTGGATGATAGCCTGCAGCAGTATAATATTACGGAGACCATTGGCGATAGCGTTATGTACCGCCCACCGTCTTCTATGTCGATGCGGGAGTATTCTGAATGGCAGCAACGCGAGGCTATCCGTAATTACTGGCGTGCAAAATCTGCCGGACTTGATGGGGAGAGTGTGGTCAGCAGCAACCGTCTTATCCCTAAGCTGTACATCAGCCCTGTTTTTGACCGCATCTTTGGCGGCAACTATGTAGACATACAACCTAACGGTAACGTGTCGCTTAAATTTGGCGCGCGCTTTAACCGCAACGAGAACCCAACTATTCCGCTCAGCCAGCAGCGCACCGGCGACTTCGACTTTGAGCAGAACATCTCCCTGAACCTGGTGGGCAAGATAGGCGAAAAGATGCGCCTTAACTTTAACTGGGACAACAACGCCAACTTCGACTTTGAGAATAACATGAAGTTGGACTATACTGGCTATGAAGAAGAGATCATACGTAAAGTAGAGGCCGGTAACGTAAGCCTTCCGCTAAACAACTCATTGATTACAGGTGCCCAGAACCTGTTTGGCGTAAAAGCGCAGCTGCAGTTCGGTAGACTGGGTGTAACAACCATCGCCTCCAGCGTGCGTGGCACCAACGACGAGGTAGTGATACAGAACGGCGGGCAGAACAGGCCTTTCGAGATCCGGGTAGATGCCTACGACCGTGACCGCCATTTCTATTTATCCCAGTTCTTCCGGAACCGGTATAACGAGGCTCTCAAGAACCTGCCGCTGGTAAACTCTGGTATTGTGATTCGTCGCGTGGAACTGTACGTAACTAACAACAACCGCTCTACGGAGAACCTGCGTAACGTAGTTGCTTATATGGACTTGGGTGAAGCCGATCCATACCGCGAAGCATTTGAGAATGGCAGACCAGCGACAGCTCCTGCCGATAACGCTGCAAACTCGCTTTACAGCAGAATTTCTCCACGCAACAGCAATGCCCGTAATAACTCCAGCGTTGATTCCTACCTGCAATCGCTGGGATTGGAGAAAGGTATAGACTTTGAGCACGTGCGTGCCAGAAGGCTGGAGCCTAACGAGTATAAGTTTAACCCGCAATTAGGTTATATCTCCCTTAACTCCGCTTTGCTACCCGACCAAGTATTGGGTATTGCTTTCGAGTATACTTACAATGGCAAAACTTACCAGGTAGGTGAACTGATGGATGATTACCAAAACCTCGACTCGGAGAAGGTCATCCATATGAAATTGCTGCGTGCTACAAGTCCATCATTAAACTACCCAACCTGGGACCTGATGATGAAAAACGTGTATGCGTTGGACGCCACACAGATAAACAGGGAGGACTTTAAGCTGCAGGTCATCTATAAAGATGACGAAACAGGTGTAGACCTGACAAGTATAAAGGAGCCAAGCCCAATTCAGAACATCCCGCTGGTAGAGGTACTAAACCTGGACAACGTAAACTCGAACAACGACAAGCCAAGCGATGGTAACTTTGACTTTCTGCCGGGTATAACTATTGATACAGAAAGTGGCCGCGTATACTTCCCGCAAGTAGAGCCATTTGGCGACTACCTGGCCGGCAAATTGCAAGGCTACCCGAACCTGATAGACCAGTATGTATTCCAGGAGCTATATGAGCAGACACAGACGGATGTACAGCAAAACAACGTAAAGGCTAAATTCTACCTTAAGGGCAGGGTAAGATCAACCTCCACTGATGAAATTATGCTACCGGGCTTCCAGATTGCAGAAGGCTCCGTGGTAGTATACTCTGGCGGCACAAGGCTAGTAGAAGGTACCGATTACCAGGTGTTCTATGACTTGGGCCGTATCAAAATACTGAACCCAAGCTACCTGAACTCGGCTAACGACCTTCGCGTGACTTATGAGAAGGCTGAACTGCTGAACATACAGCCACGCACTATGCTGGGTGCCCGCTTCGATTACCGCCTGAACGACGATGTAAACTTGGGTGCCACAGTACTGCACCTGAACGAGCAGACTTTTATCAACCGTGTAAGTATAGGCGACGAACCTACAAACAACACCATTTATGGCTTTGATGTGAATGTGCAAAAAGAGTCGCGAATGTTGACACGTTTCGTAGATGCGATCCCGCTGATACAGACAAAGGCTCCGTCGCTGATTACATTTAACAGTGAGTTTGCACAGCTAATCCCAGCCAAGTCTAAGTCTAACGCTAACGAAGATGGAGCTTCTTACCTCGATGACTTTGAAGGAGCCGAAACACCGTACAGTCTGGGCGGATTTAACAACAGCACCTGGCGTGTGGCTGCTACTCCTGCCCCACTTGTACCTGGCCAAGGACTGACATACTCGTACAACCGCGCGAAGTTAGCCTGGTATACTATCGACCAGATTTTCTATCGTAACTCTGATAACCTGAGGCCGGATAACATTACAGAGGAGGCACTAAGAAACCATTACGTGCGTGGTGTAAGACGAACAGAGATATTCCAGAATCGCGATGCAGAAGTAACCAACAACTACGAGTATACTTTTGACTTAGCGTACTACCCACGCGAGCGGGGCCAGTACAACTATAACCCAGACCTTACACAGCAGGGTTTGCTGGCCGGAGACCCGCGCAATAACTGGGGCGGTATCAGCCGTGAAATTTCTTTTGATACCGACTTTGACAACGCCAACATCGAGTATGTAGAGTTCTGGATGATGGATCCTTTTATTGCAGGAGCTAATGGTAGAGACGGAGCTTTCGGCGGCAACGTCAACAGCAAAGACCCAGGCCAGCTGGTACTGAACTTGGGCAACGTGTCTGAGGATATCCTGAAGGATAACGAGTACTCCTTCGAGAATGGCTTGCCGGCCTCTGACAATGATGTGCAAGACCTGGAGGAGACTATATGGGGCCGCGTAACGCAGCAGCAGTTCCTGACCGATGCCTTTACAGGTATACCGGGCGGCCGCCAGCGGCAGGACATTGGCTTAGATGGCTTGAATGATGCAGATGAGCAAACACACTTCCAAGACTTATTTTTAAGTCGTATACAAGGCTCACCGCCACAAATGGTTCTGGATGACCCATCTGCAGATAATTTTCTGCACCACCTGGACCCGGTGTATGACCAGATGAACGCAGGTATACTACAGCGCTACAAGAACTTTAACGGCATGGAGAACAATTCTCCTGAAAACAGCCGTTTCGCTAACTATGCTTACCCTGATAAAGAGGACCTGAACGGCGACAACGTTATCAGCGATCTGGAACAATATTACGAGTACAAAATTAACCTGAACCCTAGCCAAATGAATATAGGCCAGAACTATATTGTGGATAAGGTTGAACAGGAATTGCATGGAGACAATGTAACTTGGTATCAGTTCCGGGTGCCAGTACGCCAGCCAACAGGCTCAGTAGGTAATATCAACGGCTTTAAGTCTATCCGCTTCATGCGTATGTACATGACTGGTTTCTCGGACCCAGTGGTACTGCGTATGGCACAGTTTCAGTTCGTGGCAAACCAGTGGCGCAAGTTTGAGCAACCGATTACAGAAGGAACCCCATGCCTTACCTGTACCGACGATGCGCGCAGCTTTACTGTATCTACTGTTAACATTGAGGAAAACGGATCGCAAACTCAGGCTTCCGAGACAAACATTCCTTATGTAGTGCCTCCAGGAATCAACCGCCTGCGTGACTATGCTTCAACCAACAACCGCCGCCAGAATGAGCAGTCGCTGCAACTATGTGCTGAGGACCTAAGAGACTCTTTCTCAAAGGCTGTATTTAAAAACATCGCTCTTGACCTGCTCGCTTATAAGCAGCTGAAGATGTTTATACATGCCCAGTCCAATGAGTCAGGAATACGCGACGGGGAGATGCAGGCATTTATCCGTATTGGTACAGACTTTACGCAAAATTATTACGAGTACGTAGTGCCTCTGAAGTTTACTCCGAATGGCAGCAGAACGGCAGAGGCAATCTGGCCAACCGAAAACGAGGTTAATATTCCGTTACAGCAGTTGGTAGACGCCAAGGCTGAGCGTAACAGAAATGCCCCGGGCAACATCTTTGTGCCTTACACGGTGAATACGGAAGATGGCAAGATGATTCGTGTGGTAGGTAACCCTGACTTCAGCGAGGTAGAAGGTATTATGATTGGTATCCGTAACCCTTCTGATGTTAATGCAGATTCTCGCCCACACTCAGCTTGTATCTGGGTAAACGAGCTGCGCGTAACTGACTTTGTAAACCGTACCGGATGGGCTTCTACTGCACGCTTGAACGCTAAGCTAGCCGACTTTGCCAACGTAACAGCTACGGGTGGTTATACTACTGTAGGTTTTGGCGGACTGCAGCAGCCGCTCTCCCTTCGCTCTCGCGAAGACATAGCACAGTTTGACGTAAGCGCAAACATGGTGCTGGATAAGTTTCTGCCAGAGCAGTGGGGTGTAAAGGTGCCTATGACAGTACAGTATGGCGTAACCACTGCTGAGCCACAGTACGACCCACTGGACAAAGATATGCCGCTGGAGCAATCGCTTACCAAGTTCAATGACGATGAAGCCCGGGATGAGTACAAGAAGGAGGTTGTCACCAGGGAAACTCGTAAAAGTATAAGCCTGCTGAACGTGCGTAAAGAGCGCACAAACCCTGAAGACAAAGTCCGGATTTATGATATTGAGAACTTTGCCTTCTCCTACTCTTATTCTGAGCGCTTGTTCTCCGACATTGAAACTGACCGAGACTATACCAAAACTTACACCGGGGGTATAGCTTATACTTATGACAACACGCCAAGAAACTATCAGCCGTTTGCAAAGAGCGAGAAACTGAACTCGCCGTACCTGCGCCTGATAAAAGACTTTAACTTTTCGCTGTTGCCGAGCCGCTTCTCCTTCCGTGCTGATTTAAATCGTTTCTACAATGAGACGTACCTGCAGCGCCCAGACCCGGAGACTCGCTTTGTAACTACCCGAGGCATTGAACCGGTGTTCCAGAAGTCGTTCTACTTTAACCGTATTTACGATATGCGCTGGGATCTTACCAAGAGCCTCTCGCTAGACTATACCGCCACCAACCGCTCAGTAATTGACGAGCCGGATGGCCGCATTAATAATGAAGTAGACTCACTTCAATACAAAAACAAGACGATCCGGGAGAACCTGTTAAGCGGCGGCCGCAATACTAACTTCAACCAGTTAGTCGCGCTGAATTATAAACTGCCATTCGACAAGTTCCCGCTTACGGACTGGCTAAGTGCTGATACCCGCTATGCCACCACCTACATCTGGACGGCAGGCTCTACGGCCCTAAACCAGGACACGACGTTCAGGCTGGGTAATACCGCTGAGAACAATGTGGAGCTCAGCGTAAATGGCCGTGTTGACCTGGTGAAGCTTTACAATAAAGTGAAGTTCCTGAAAGACGTGAACTCTCCGGCTCCAGCCAGGACAGCTCAGGCTGTTGCCAACGACTCCACAGCCAAGCCATCTAGGGACATGAAGTTCCTGAAGTCGCTGGCACGTGTGCTAATGATGACACGCTCCTTGAACGTGACATACCTGGAAAACCGTGGCTCCATGCTGCCAGGCTATTTACCAGACACCAAGTTCTTCGGTTTTGATGATGCTTTTGAAGCACCAGGATTGCCGTTTATACTTGGCAAACAGTATGACTTGCACGAGCTGTATAACCGCATGAACAACAATGGCTGGTATACCGATAGCAGCCAATACTTGAACACTCCGTTTAGTGGGATAAACACCGAGACCTTTACTGGCCGGGCTAACCTGGAGCCGTTCCGCAACTTCAATGTAACGGTAGATGTGCGCCGTGCTAAGTCAGTTATAGAGGAAGTGTTCTACAGAAAAGAGTTTGATGATTTCGGAGATGTAGGCACAGGGGATATCCGTCAGAACCCGTTTACCTCCGGCTCATTCAGCACATCATTCTTAGCGCTGGGAACACTGTTTGAGTCTACACAGGACGGTTTGTCAGAGGCATTCGAGCAGTTCGTCCGCAACCGCCATGTGGTGCGCGACAGGCTGACTGTTGCCAACCCTGCTGCAGGTGACTCAGGTTATAGCCTGAATTCGCAGGAAGTATTGCTTAAATCATTCTTGTATGCCTACCAGGGCCGGGAGATAAATGGCTACGAGGCAAAAGCGGAGAATCCGTTCAGCCGACTGCCTATCCCGAACTGGAGCGTTACATATAATGGTTTGGAACGCCTGCCGATCTTCCAGAAGTGGTTCAGCCAGATTAGCTTGTTGCATGCGTATAACTCCAGCTACAATATTACCAGCTTCTCCACTTCACTGGCATATCAGCAGGAGCCGGAGGGCTTCCCGACACAGAAAAACGAGTTCGGTCAGATTGAGCCATACTTTATCGTAAACCAACTAACAGTAGTTGAGCGCCTTGCGCCACTACTAGGAGTCAATTTCAGGACCAAAACTAACCTTACCGGCCGACTTGAGTATAAGATGGAGCGTAACCTGTCGCTGAACCTAACGAACGCGCAGATTACGGAAACGAACGTGAAGGATTACGTTGTTGGCTTTGGCTACAGCACTACCAGCTTTAAAATACCATTTACCCGTACCACGCTTGACAATGAGTTGACCATGCGCTTAGACCTGCAGGTACGTGATAACCAGACGGTGCAGCGGGCCATTTCGACCGATAACAGTGGTGTAGAGCGCAGCCAGAACCAAATTACAAATGGTACACGCCAGTTGCAGTTGCGCCCAACTATTGACTATGTGCTGAGCCAGCGTCTGAACTTACAGTTCTATGTGCTACGCACTGTGTCAGATCCTAAGATATCTACGTCGTTCCGTAATAGCGTAACCGAGGGTGGCGTTCAGCTGCGGGTAAGTCTGCAATAAAGTTTTGGCATTGCAAAAAAGGCTGTATTTTTGAGAAAGAATCTAAAAATACATAACAAATGAACCTACCTGAAAACTTAAAGTATACCAAAGACCACGAGTGGGTGCGCGTTGAAGGCGACGTAGCATACGTTGGCATCACTGACTTTGCTCAAAGCGAACTTGGCGACATCGTATATGTTGACATCGACACTGTAGACAAGCAGATTAACCAGGATGATGTTTTTGGTACAGTAGAAGCGGTAAAAACTGTTTCTGACCTGTTCAGCCCTCTTGCTGGTACCGTATTGGAGTTTAACGAGCAACTGGAAAACAACCCAGAACTTGTAAACTCAGATCCTTATGGCGAAGGCTGGATCATTAAAATGTCTATCGACGATGCAAGCCAAATAGAAGGCCTACTAACGGCTGATGGTTATCGTGAGGTAATCGGCCAATAATTTTACCATAAACAAGAGAGTAGAGTTGATACTACGCTACAACCTATTCACTTTTATTTGGGCAGCAGTGATTTTGTTAACTACACTGCTGCCCTCTACCTCCCTACCTTCTACCCTGTCTATCTGGGAAATTCTCTCCTTCGATTCTTTTGCACACGCCTTCATGTTCTGCGTGCTATGCTTCCTGATGATCGTAGGCTTAACAAAGCAGTTTACTTACCCGCACCTGCACCACTACGCCATCAGAGCCAGTCTGGTAATAAGTACCTCTTTCGGCATTGCCATCGAGTTAATGCAGCACTTTTTTATTTATGGCCGGCAAGGAGATATTGTCGATATAATGGCCAACACAATAGGTTGCCTGCTGGGTATTGTGCTCTTCAAGTGGATCTATATCTGGTAGCTATACTTCTCTGTAGCTTCTAGGGTAGAAGTAGTGGTTCTGCTTTATTATATTAGAAGTATGAACAAACGCCACCTTCTCCTCCTATCCCTATACTTCTTATTACCTGTTGCCCTAGTAGCGCAGGACCACATGGCACGTGTGCGGCAAACGATGGACACGCTAACCTCTAAAATTATGTATGGCCGTGGCTATACTTTCGGTGGCGATCGCAAAGCAGCAGAGTATATCAGGAACAGGTTTCAGCAGATGGGTTTGCACCCTATAGGCAATTCATACTTTCAGGAGTTTAGCTTTTCGGTGAACCGCATAGTAGAAACGCCACAACTACAGGTGGATGGGCAGCAGCTCACACCCGGACAGGATTTTGCAGCCCGCTCCTCCTCTACCTCTGGCGCTGGCAAAGCCATGGTACTTCCGCTAGATACACTCATCTTTACCAGTGCTAAAGCAGCTAAAAAGTTCTTCAAGCAAAGCTTTACTGATAAAGCCCTGGTGTATCCGCAAAAGGAACAGAAGCGGTTGGCACAATTACCTGTGCAATACCAACAAAAACTGCAACAGGCAGCCTTACACATTGTGCTTCAGCCAACAGCTTTATTAACCACTGTGGCCAGAGAACAAGATGCCGTACCGGTGTTGGAGGTGCGCCAAGACGTGTGGCCCCGGCAGGCAAAGCAGGTTACTTTTAGCATCAAAGCTGATTTAAACCCGCAACACCAGACCCGAAATGTAATAGGTTTTATCCGAGGGAGTCAACAGCCGGACTCCGTGCTGGTTTTCACGGCACACTACGACCACCTGGGCAGCCAAGGAGAAGAAGTGTACTTTCCGGGAGCCAACGACAACGCCAGTGGCACCACCATGTTACTGGAGCTGGCACAGCATTATAGCTGCCCAGAAAACAAACCTAAGTATAGTATGGCTTTCATAGCTTTTGCTGCCGAAGAGGCTGGTTTGCTTGGCTCATTTTATTACGTTAAGCTACCTCTCTTCCCGCTGCAACACATCTCTTTCCTGATTAACATGGACCTGTTAGGTACCGGAGACGATGGCTTGATGGTGGTGAATGGCAAAGTACACGAGCAGGAGCTTAACCTGCTACAGCGCTTAAACGAACAGCACCAGTACCTGCCACAGATCAAGAGCAGGGGAAAAGCAGCAAACTCCGACCACTACCCATTTTCAGAGGCAGGTGTGCCCGCTTTCTTCTTTTACACCTTAGGAGGAACAGCAGCTTACCATAACACGCAGGACCACGCAAAGCAGCTGCCACTTACTAAATTTCCAGAGGTATTCAGGTTAATTACCAGCTTTGCAGAGGCACTAATGAGAGACAAAGCAAACTAATTCTATACAACAAAAGGAAGGGCCGCTGCAAGTATAAATTGCAGCGGCCCTTCCTTTTTAACTCAACTTGTACTTACAAGATATTGTTGATCTGTTCTTTTATCTTCTCTAACTCTTCCTTCATCTCTACTACGTAGTGCTGAATGGTAGCATCGTTGGCTTTGGAACCGATGGTGTTAATCTCACGGCCAATTTCCTGGGAGATAAAGCCTAGCTTCTTACCTGTCGGCTCTGGCAAGTATACCGTTTCGGTAAAGTAGTGCAGGTGGTTTACCAAACGCACTTTTTCCTCGGCAATGTCCAACTTCTCCATGTAGTAAATCATCTCCTGCTCAAAACGGTTCTGGTCAAAGTGCTCAGAAGAAGAGAGTTCGCCTATGTGGCCACGAATACGAGCACGGATATTCTCGACGCGCACCGGGTCCTGCTTCTCTATCTCGGCTAACAGGATTCTAATTCGGTCTATATAGGACACAATCTCTGTTGTAAGCGCTTTACCTTCGTCAGCCCGGAAAGTATTTATATTTTGAAGTGCCTCCTGGATAAGCGGCTGCACAAGCTCCCAATCAGCCTCGGCTGTTTCTTCGTCCTGCTCCTCTTGCTGTAGTACTTCTGGCATATGCAGGGCCAACCTAAAAATCTCTCCTTTTTCTGCCCCTACCTGGTCTGCCACATCGCTAAGCTCAGTAAAGTATGCTTTCAGCAGGTCTTTGTTTACAGTGTTACGTGCCTTCTGCGACTTGTTCTTTGTGAATTCCACAGTTACACTCACCTTGCCACGCACCAGCGCCTTCTGCACCATGTTCCGGATCTCATACTCTTTATCAGACAAGAATTTAGGCGTACGCACGCTCAGGTCCATACTTTTAGAGTTGAGCGAGCGGATTTCTACGGAGATGGAATACTGGTCGGCGTCGAGGCGGGCACTGCCAAAGCCTGTCATTGACTGCAACATAAGCTCTTTATAAAATGATACTTTGGCAAATTAGGTATAAATATTCAAATTTGTGCAGCTAGTGCCGCTAAAGCTGTGAAAAGCCGCTGTTAAAGTGCGCAGCTCAAGTATAACTTGCTTGATGCTGAATTAAAAAGTAGTTGCTATGGTCGGTTATCTTTGACACTAATCTGGGCAATTTATAGCCTAAGCTATACTTCATTTCTCAAAGTAGAGCATCAATCCAGTATCAATAACGACAGTTACCACCTGTTTTTAGGCCCTAACCTGCAGCTTAATCATCTTTTAACAGGCTGTTTCAGCACCAGCTTCTGACTTTAAAATAAAAAGCGTTACCTTTGCAGCTGCAATGAGAAAAGCAACGCCATTCATATCGCTTACTCCACCGTGATTCTATAACAAGCAGGTACATCACTCCTGACTTGTTAAGACTACCCCATCGGTACAATTCCATTGTGCGCTTGCTCCAGTACGCTTTATTTTTTCCTGCTGTACTGCCCAAGCACTAACTATACAACATATACATTTTAATGTAAGGCCACCACTGCTATCAGTGCACAGGTGTAGTGTATCCGTAGCTGTTATAGCTATCGTAACGTAGGTGTGCCTTTAACAGAGTGTTGCTGCATATGATGATTGTGTGGTTAACACCATGGCTACTTACTTAACAACTAAGTTGCTATAACACTGTAAATATATTATTCCTTTTATATTAATGAAACAATATCTAAGACTCTTCGACTTTAGCCAAAAAGTCGACTATAAAGTAGAGATACTGGCTGGCCTAACGGTAGCCATGACAATGATTCCTGAATCACTCTCTTTTGCCATACTGGCTGGCTTCCCTCCTTTAGTGGGCCTTTATGCCGCTTTTATCATGGGTTTGGTTACAGCCGTACTTGGTGGCAGGCCTGGTATGGTATCAGGTGGAGCGGGTGCAACTGCAGTAGTGCTTATCGCCCTGATGCAATCGCACGGACTGGAATACGTATTTGCAGCAGTAGCATTGGCAGGTATTATACAAATACTAGTGGGTGTGTTTAAGTTGGGCAAGTTCATCCGTCTCGTACCGCAGCCGGTTATGTATGGCTTCGTGAACGGCCTGGCAGTAATCATTTTTATGTCTCAGGTAGAGCAATTTAAAGCTGTGGAAGACGGAACAGTTTCATGGTTATCAGGTTCGGCCTTATACATCATGGCTGGCTTAGTTGCTCTAACCATAGCTATTATCGTATTGCTGCCAAGAGTTACCAAAGCCGTACCTCCTTCATTGGTGGCAATCATAGTTGTTTTCTTGGTTGTTCTGGGCTTTGGCATAGACACTAAATTGGTGGCAGATATAGCTGGAGTTAGCGGTGCGCTTCCTCCTTTCCACATTCCGAGTGTACCATTTACACTTGAAACACTACAGGTAATATTCCCTTACGCCCTGATTATGGCAGGTGTAGGTCTAACAGAAAGCTTGCTAACTCTAAACCTTGTAGATGAAATTACAGGCACCAGAGGCCAGGGTAACAGAGAATGTGTGGCTCAGGGTAGTGCCAATCTTTTGAATGGCTTTTTCTATGGCATGGGTGGCTGCGCCATGATTGCCCAAACACTGGTAAACCTTTCTGCCGGTGCAAGAGCCCGACTTGCAGGCATAGTATCAGCTACCACCATCTTGGTTATTATACTTGTAGGTGCTCCTGTTATTGAGCGAGTGCCAATGGCCGCACTGGTAGGTGTTATGATTATGGTAGCTGTTGGCACGTTCGAGTGGATCAGCTTCAGGATCATTAACAAAATGCCAAAGCAGGATGTGTTTGTAGGCATTTTGGTGGCAGTAATTACTATATGGCTGCACAACCTTGCCCTGGCTGTACTAATTGGTGTGATTATCTCTGCCCTGGTTTTTGCCTGGGAGAGTGCCAAACGCATCAGAGCCAGAAAATACGTTGATGAGAATGGTGTAAAGCACTATGAAATATTCGGACCGTTATTCTTTGGCTCAGTTACGGCTTTCTCAGAGAAGTTTGATGTCCTTAACGACCCTGATGAGGTAATCGTTGATTTCAGGGAGAGCCGCGTTGCTGATATGTCAGGGATCGATGCCCTGAGCAAGCTAACAGAGCGCTACCAAAAAGCAGGCAAGAAGCTTCATCTAAGGCACCTGAGCGAAGACTGCAGGCGTTTGCTTAAGAATGCGGAGCAGGTAATTGAGGTGAACATTATGGAAGACCCTAATTACTCTGTAGCAACAGACAGATTAGCTTAATAAAAGAACCCCGCTACTTGCTCATACTTGAACGGTAGCGGGGTTTATACTTTGTTAACTGTTTTCTAAAATACAAAGCTCCGTTGCTTCCTTAAGCTTATCGGCCCTAACACTGTTGAGAAAGCCTAGTGAGCGCTTTCAGCATCCCTACTTACTGCTAAACGCAGGCAGAATAAGGAAAGCAGGATAGTTAGAGGTGTAAAGATCAGCTTCTCTGTTTCGTTGTTCGAGAACAGGTTGCCTACAGTATTCAGCAGGAAGAGAGCGAACATCACCCAAAGTGCCGACTTAACAACTTTCCTGTTGACCCTTACATTCAGGACACCTGCATGTACTCCTACAACTGTAAGCATGGTCAGGTTTATGATGATCGAAGTTATCTCGAACATCAACATTTGTGATGAGCTTTTAAGCCTGCCTCCCCACACAATCCCGAACGGAATAATGCCAAGCATTACCAGAACATGAAACAGCACAATACAACTCAGGATGACGATTATTCCACTGGTTGCAATACTCTTTGTAACAGCCTTATTCATTTGCTGAATTTTGTGTACTTACCATAAATGTTATTGGGGACTAACAGTAACAAATCTTAAACCTTTAGCTTCGGTCCTACTCTACCATCTCATTCACAGCGTCTATCATAGCCATTACCTCACTAGGGTGTTCCCCCAAGCGTTCGCCGCGCTGCTTTCCTAACCGCACTATTACGATATTCTTCTCCGGCATTACTACAATGTATTGCCCTAATATACCTCGGGCATAGAAGATGTTCGGCCCTTTATAATCAGGCATTAACCACCATTGGTAGCCGTAGAAATCTACCTTCTCTCCATCAGAAGCTTTGGTAAGGCCATTAGGAGTAAGTGAGGCTTGTACATAAGCAGATGGGACAATGGTATCGCCGTCCCAAACGCCGTTGTGCAGGTAAAGTTTTCCGAGGCGGGCAAAGTCGCGGGCGTTAGAGAAAAAACAGCAATACGCTTTCTCTACGCCATCAGGCTGATCGATGCTCCACTCTGCATCCTGAGCGGCTCCCAAAGGCTTCCACAGCTTCTCTTCGGCATACTTACTCAGGCTTTTGCCGGTGGCTTTCTGCAGCACAAACGCCAATACCTGTGTGTCGCCGCTCTTGTAAATCCACTTCTGGCCAGGCTCTTCTAAAGCTTCTAACCTGTCTATTATCTCCTTTAGGTTAGAGCCATAGTATGCCTCTGTTGTCATGGAAAGAGGATTGCTGTACGACTCGTCCCAGTTAAGGCCGGAACTCATCCAGAGCAGGTGCTTGATCTTTATTTTTGCCTTATCGCCCTCTTTAAACTCCGGCAGAAAATCCGCCACTGGCTGCTCTACACTCTGAATTTTCCCCTCTTTTATGGCCACCCCTATCAGCATACTTACAATGCTCTTAGCCATTGAGAACGAATTACTCAGCGACTCATCTGAATAACCATCCCAGTACTGCTCATAAAGTATAGAATCATCCTTAACTACCAGAAAGGCTACCGACTCCAGCTCCTGGTGCAACTGCTCTAGTTCCTGCGGTAGTTGTATGCGGTTGTACATCCTGGCTAATGGCCAAGGCTGAGGGGTAGCCGGAGCGTCAATCTCCCGCTGGTCAAATATGATGTTGTCGTCTATATCAGCGAAGTTGTACACAAGGGCCTTGTACACGTAGTTTTTGTCGGCCATGTGTATCCAAGCTGCTAGCAAGCCTAACAATAATAGTGTGCCCAGCCCGAAGCGTTTGGCTTTGCGGTTCATGCGGTAGGGTCTTTTAGAAGTCGTAGCCCAGTGTTACATAAAACTTAGGACCTACGCGATTGTCTTCTTCCTCTCCCCAAGCTACATCCAACTTACCGTATACACCCAACAGCGTAGTGCGGGCACCAAAGCCATAGCCTACAAGGAATGGGTTACGGTAGTTGATAACCGTAATATCGAACTTGTCAACGCTTAGGGGATCAGTAGTACCGCCAGTGATGCGTGTGTTAATGGAGTTGTTGCCCGAGAATGGGTTGGCTCCACTATAGGCAGAACCTGCATCAGCAAAGGCAGTTAACTGCAGGTTACGAAAAAAACCAGAGGCAATTGGTCCGTTGTAAAGGTACTGTACAATCGGAATGCGTAGCTCAGCATTAGCCAGCAAGTGGTTGCTACCGCTGCGCACGTTAAAGTTAAAGCCTCTAAGAGGTGTAATATACTCCAGGTAGAACAGGTCTGCCGGAGAGTTTACCTGCACATCGTTTAGCTCGGCCTCCTCATCCTCATCGGCCAACAGCCAGTTGTTCATACCGCCAATCAGGAACTTCTTGGTTGAGTTACCGAAGAACCTGCCGTAACTTAGGTGCGTGGCAAGCACAATTTGTCTGTGTATTTTAAGATAATGCCTGAAGTCTGCATAGAACTTGCTAAAGTTGCCCCGTGAACTCTCAAAACCTTTCAGCGACAGTAAGCCTACTTTAAAGCGGGTACCCTCGCGCTGGTTTACACCTGTAACAACGCTGTTGTCATACACTAACTCTGCATTACCGCCCCAGAACATTTCCACTGTATCCGGTATAGAGAAATCGTTTTTATAAGTGAAGCGGGTGCTAACAAACTTCGGTTTCAGGTGCAGGCTAGTACTGTGGCTGAATGGATACTTTAGTACAGGCGTCAGCTCATTCTTTGTGAAGTTAACTATAGAGCCAGGAGCATTCAATAAACTACCTCTAAGCGTTGACCGGGCGAACTGCACGCCAAGGTCTACCCGGTTAGACAGGTTCATATATTCGGCAAAAAAATTGTTCGTCTCAAAGTCGGTGCGCATGAAGGCTGTACCCCGAATGCGGTGGTTCTCGAACAGATCTGACATTTCTACGCCTGCCACTATACCGAAGCCCAGCAGCGGGTCAGCATTTACAGAGGTAATAATCTCCTGCACACTAAAGCGCAGGTCGTAGTTTAGTGGGCCTACAAGATCTACGTTGCTACCGCCACTGCTGGCTCTGCGCACAGGTGCCGTGTTCCGCTTCTGCTGCATTGCCTGCCGCTGATCTTCGTTAAACTCGTAGTCCTCGATGTTGATCTCTCCTTCTTCACGTATCCCGCTTCTGGTTTTCTTTTCCTGTTCCATCAGCCTTCGCTTATTAGCTGCGGCGGCTGCTTCTTGACTAGTGCGTGCGCGTGTTTCCAGTATAATTTGGCGCGACGTTTGAGGCAGTTTACTAAGAGTGGAAGGAGTATAGCTAGGCAGCAGGTATACAAAGCTGTTACCCTCGTCGCTGGCTACCAGCGCCAGAACATTTGCCGACGGCACATAGTCGTACTGCTTTATACTTTCTACAAAGTTTGTAGCGAGTGTACTTGTGCCTGTAGCTAAGTCGTAGTTGTATATACTTCTAATTCCGCTTTCCTCGCTCAGGTACACCAGGTTTCCATCCTGCGTAGGGCGTGGCATCATTTCGCTGGCAATAGAGCTGGTAAGCTGCTGTATGCTATTATCAGGCCCCTCTTGCTGTAGCAAAAAGATGTCGTAGTTGTTAACGATGCTGTTAAAGTCTGGCTTGATGGCACTCGCGGTTGAATCATTCCAGCGGTTAGAGCTAAAGGCAATGCCTCCGTTGTTGCGCAGGTATACAGGGTCTACATCATCAAAAATGTCATTGGTTAGCTGCTTCTGCAATCTGCCATTGGCACTTAACACAAACAAGTCTGTCTGCCCGTTTCGTACGGCACTTATTACCAGGCTTTGCCCATCCTCAGAGTAAGCCATGCTGTTTACATGAACAAACTGTTCCAGTGTGGCAGCAGGTGTGGTTAGATTCTCATAGAATGGTATAAACTTATAGCTACTGCGGGCATCAAGCTGGCGCAGCAGCATCTTTCCTCTCCTGGCTTCAATTATTCCTAACTGAGAGTTAGAACGCCATGCCAACACCGGCATGTCAAAATCCACATCCTGATCCAGATTCTTATAACCTGCACGCCATACTACACGGTCTTTGCCTGTGCGCACATCCCTAACAAATATCTTATAGATGCCGTTGTCATTCTTTACATAAGCCAGCAACGCACCATCAGGACTTAATGTAGGCTTACCATAAAAATGGCCTTCTTTATTCTTCTTGAACAGCTTTGCTCCATCAGGTAGCTGCACTAACGGGCTTTCGGAGCTGGTGTTTATCTGCACATAGTAGTTATACCAGTCCTGCAGGAAACGTTTGTAAGGTATGTTCAGGCTGCTGGTTATTCCAATCTCTACATCGCGGGTAATACGGGTCAGGTTAAGTATATTCTGGATAGCCGTGTAGCCGTAGCGCTCAGCAATGTAATTCCAGACACTCTGGCCCGTAAGCTTTGGGCTTTTTAAGAACACCTTCTCAGGGCGCGGTTTATCCTGCTTCATCAGCATGTCGCGCATATAGCTGTCCATTTCTATGCTCCAGCCTTCGGCAGTATACGCCGACACACCACTAATGAACCACTCCGGCAGTCGTAACAGGTAACTGCTCTGCAGGGCCTCCTTCAGGCTGCCGCCGTACATCATGTCGTTCATCAGCAACTCTGTTAGCTGATAGTTCAGGTCGTGCTTAAACTCCGTTTGTGTACCTCCATAAGCCAGCTCTATTTTACTTTTCATAAAGAGCGTTTCTCCACCGGTCTGGTACTGGTCGTTATTCAGACCTATGTTACTTTGGAGAAGATCGGTAGGTGAGTTGTAAAGTATAAGCGTGATTTTGGAGTAGGGATAGTACCCAATCAGGCTGGTAATGCGCTTTAGTTCTCTTTCAGCATAAGCCGCTGCGTTCACAGCTCCCTCTTGCCCATTTTGGTAGAAGTACACATTGAAATTTTGTGTACTGTAAAGCTTCCAATTAAAGCTCTTGTACTGAATCCGGCTCTTACCGAAAGAATCTACGTTTGGCTGCGCCTGCAAGGCAGAAGCCGCCAAAAGGAAGAGGATGAACAGCGGTAGGATTCTGTTAGAAAAACGCATGCGCTTAGAGTTGCTGGTTCTGTTGTTCTATGTAGTCGTAATATAACGATAAATATCTAAAAATGTGTATCTCCGGCATTACCTCTTCTGTCCCGGCAAGTGCTGCAGCAAACTGCTGTGCCAGGTAAGGTGCCATCAAAACACCCTTAGAGCCCATGCCATTGAACACGCTCAGCTGTGGGTACTGCGGATGTAGCCCCACCAGCGGCCGTCGATCTCGTACGGCTGGCCTTATGCCTGCCAAATGTTCGGTTACTTGAAACGGTTGCGAGGTAATCTGCCTGAATCGCTCTGTTAGCTCCTCCTGCCCTTCCGGACTAGGCTCTTCGTCGGGTTGGCGCCAATTGTAGGTGGCTCCTATCTTAAAGCGCCCATTACCTACCGGAACAACGTAAACAGCTTTGTTATAGATGCATTCAGGAGTATAATTCTCCGTTTGTACTTCCAGCACCTCTCCTTTGGTGGGTTGTATAGGCAGCCATTTAAAGTATGGATTATTTACCACCTGAAACCCCTCACAGAAAATCAGGTGCTTAGCTTCATCTTCCTTATAGCGCACACCGCCCTCAGTTAGTTGCAGCTTCTCTATCTCAAATCGTTCCGGCAACATTAGCTTTTGCTCGAGTACCTCCTGCGTCAGCAAATCCAGCATCTCAGTTACCTGCAGGTAACCACCCCTCCCAATCATGATGCCTCCGAATGGGTCATCTATATCCGGTTGATTTATACTTTGCGTGTGCGTAGACAGAATGTAGTCATTCCAGTTGGTACCGGCACTCTTGGCCATCCAGGTGTTCTGTTCCTCTATGGAGGAGAAAATCTTGTAGATAGGCTTATGGATGAACAAAGGTTGATGGAAGTGTTGCTCCAGCTCATCGTAAAACGCATCCGCGGCAGGTATAAAGGTATCCGCCAGCCAGGATTTGGCAAAGCGCTTGCCTGCTACCGGGTTCAGCAGACCGGCGGCTACGCGTGAGGCGGCACTAGGCCGGGGCTCATCTATTACCAACACCCGGTGCCCTTGCTTGCGTAATGTATAGCTCAGGATAGCACCGGCCAAACCGTGCCCTACCACTATAAAATCGTATTTCATACAGGCAAGTTACGAGATGTACCGCGTAAATTAGTAACTTAGAGGCACGATTTTACGCTTGTCCAAGTACCCTTAATCTAAAACTATGAAGGTTACCTGCCTTACTTTTAACCCCTTTCAGGAGAACACTTACCTACTGCACGATGACAGCAAAGAGTGTGTAATAGTAGACCCTGGTTGTTATGAGCGCAGGGAGCAGGACCAGCTAAAAAAGTACATCGAAGACAATGGGCTAAAAGTAGTTCGCCTTCTTAACACCCACTGCCACATAGACCATGTGCTGGGCAATAAATTTGTAGCCGACACATATGGTGTAGGCCTGGAAATACACCAGGAGGACGAGCAGGTGCTACGTGCCGTACCTACTTATGCCTCCAACTATGGCTTTCCGCAGTATGCAGAACAACTGCCAGCCTCCTACCTTAAAGAGGGTGACACGGTAAAGTTTGGCAACACCGCACTGGAAGTGATCTTTGCGCCAGGCCATGCGCCAGGCCACGTGGTATTCTATAATAAGACTGATAGAACTGTTATTGGTGGCGATGTACTCTTCCAGGGCAGCATTGGCCGCACCGACCTGCCCGGCGGCGACTTCGACACGCTTATCCAAAGTATAAGAACAAAGCTTTTCACTCTGCCTGATGAGGTAACGGTTTACCCTGGCCACGGTCCGGAAACCACCATCGGCTATGAGAAAAAGTATAACCCCTTTTTACGGTAGCCCTGCCTCCGTATCTTTTGTATGAAAAAGCACATTCCAAACGCTATTACCTGCCTCAACCTCTTTTCTGGTTGTTTGGCGTTATACTTTGCTTTCAAAGGAGAATTGATTTACACCGCTTACCTGGTGGGCATTGCCGCCGTTTTCGACTTCTTGGATGGCATGGTGGCCCGGCTAATGGGTGCCTATTCAGAGATCGGTAAGCAACTGGACTCACTTGCCGACATGGTATCTTTTGGTGTGGTACCAGGCACTGTTATGTTCATACTTCTGCAGCGTGCTGAAGCTTCTTTTTTAAGTATACCTGCCGATGTAGCGCCCTTCTTCGGGTTCCTCATTACTATTTTCTCTGCCTTACGACTGGCTAAGTTTAACATCGACACCCGCCAAACCACCTCATTTATAGGGTTGCCAACGCCAGCCTGTACCCTGTTTGTGGCATCACTGCCACTTATCCTGGAAACAGAAGGTCTGCTAGCTTTTGAGATCATCCTGAACCCGGTGGTGCTGCTGGTGCTGACCATAGTTTTGTCTTACCTGCTAGTTGCTGAGTTGCCATTGTTTGCTCTCAAGTTCAAGAACTTTACCTGGCAAGATAACTCTATCCGCTTTGTTTTCCTGGGCTTATCGGTTATCCTGGCGGTTGTACTAAAGTTCGCGGCCATACCATTGATTATAGTGCTGTACGTACTTTTGTCTGTCATCAAAAAAACATCCCAAACATCATAAATTTTGATCCTGAGGGTGACTAAGCCCTAACCTCACAAGGTAAAGCTGTATTGCTGGGCTTGAGACATCCTGAGCATAGGTACTGACACTAAAAAGGTAAATAGTTAGTAATCTATCGGCTACCCTGCTTATGCTTTTGTAAGCTTGAGCTTAAGCAGGGTATAAAAGCTGTCTCTATTTCAACATTTTAGCCTTATCTTTGGAAGTATATAAGAATGCTGTCCGCCTCTACGTATAGTATGGCAAACAGCTTTTTCTAACTATTACATGCTTATGATGTGGTTCCAGCGATTGGTTTATGCATGCACCCTTTGTCTGCTTACATGCCTGACAACTGCTAATGCCCAAACCACAGCCCCCACTTCTATCACCCTTGCTTGGCAGGGCCAAACGAAAGTCCTCCCTGTTCTGCACTCCTCCGGAATGATCCCGGTTTTTAAGGGAGCCTCTGTAAATCCTACAGAAGGTCTGCCTTATTACCGCCTGCAACTCCCGGGTGTTTCGGTAGAAAGCTTTAACCTTACCAATACCCAATATGAGGTTTTTACAGCCGCTGAGCAGTTGCTATTTGGCCAGTATACTTTTGGTAAAGAGCCAGAGGTGCAGGTAGCACAGGCCATGCGAAACAAAGTACCGGCAACCATCATTAGCATACTTCCTATCCGCCGCAACCCTGCTACACTGCAACTTGAGAAACTTGTTAGCTTTAGCTATACCTATTCTTCAAGCGGCATTACAACTACCTTTTCCCAAACGGCTACAGCTAAATCTTTCAGCTTTGCCAGTAGCTCTGTGCTCAGCACCGGTGAGTGGTATAAGTTAGCAGTAACTGAGAGCGGCATCCACAAGATAGATAAAAGTGTATTGCAGGCGCTAGGCATCAGCACGCAGAGTTTAGACCCGAAAAAGATACAGCTTTACGGGAACGGTGGCGGCATGCTGCCTCAGCCTAACAGCTCCCCTCGCCCCGACGACCTGCAGGAAAATGCCATAACAGTTATTGGGGAAGACGATGGAAAGTTTGACGACGGAGATTATGTACTATTTTATGCGCAGGGGCCACACGCATGGCGTTATGATGCATCGGAGCAGCTGTTTCAGCATGAACTAAATATATATTCTGATACTGCCTTTTACTTCCTGCGCGTCAATCATAGCCCTGGTGCCAAGGTAACTTCACGCGGCCAGGCTACGGGAGCATCACAGACCATTACAAGCTATAACGAGCGGCTCTATCACGAAAAGGACCTGAAAAACATGGTCTTTTCAGGTCGCGAGTGGTATGGTGAAGAGTTCAGCTCTTTTCAAACTACCCGCAGCTTTAGCTTCCCGGTGTCTGATGTGGTGGCTGGTTCAGAGGTAAAGCTAAAGGCCGCCCTTATGGCTAATTCGCCTGCCAACACCTATTTTGCACTGCAGCTCAATAACCAACAACTCGGCTCACAGTCCATTGCGAACCGTGGGACCTACAACTATCACCCGGAGGGAGTAAACAGCACTAAAACGTATAGTATAAACCAGCAGCAGTTAGGCAACAGTAGCGAGTATTCTGTTACCTTGACCTTTACTCCTGGCGGCAGCTCCACTTCGATGGGCTACCTAAACTATCTTACCTTAAATTATGAGCGTCAGCTTAAACTGTATGGTGAACAAACTTCTTTTCGCTCTTATAAAAGTATAAGCCAACCAATAAGCAGCTTTAGTATCGCTGGTGTTCCGGCTAACGCCACGATTTGGGATGTTAGCAATGCAACTCAGCCGGTGGTGCAGCAACACAACAATGGCAACTTTAGCACAGCCACCAACATACTGCGCGAGTTTGTGGTGTTTCAAGGTGGTAATATCAGCAGTAAGCCTATAGCCATGGGCCGCGTGGAAAACCAAGACCTCCACAGCCTCAACCAAGGCGGCTCCCTTGATTTTGTGATTGTGACCCACCCAGCATTTTTGCAGGAGGCACAGAGGCTGGCGAACCATCGTGCTCAGCACAGCAATATGGAAGTGCAGGTAGTTACCACAAAACAGATTTACAATGAGTTTTCTTCAGGAGCACAGGATGTTACAGCCATTCGCGATTTTATGCGCATGCTGTACACCCGTAGCAGTAAGTCTGGAGGCGATGTGCTTTACCTCTTGCTTTTTGGAGATGCGTCGTATGATTACAAAGACCGTATCCGCAACAACACCAACTTTGTGCCTGTCTATGAATCGCGGGAATCGCTCCACCCTATTACCAGTTACAGCTCCGAAGACTACTTTGGATTCTTGGATGAGGATGAAGGCGAGTGGGCAGAGAATGCTCAAGGCGACCACCTGTTAGACATCGGCATTGGCAGGCTTCCGGCAAGAACAGCTACAGAGGCTGCCACAATGGTAAACAAGATCATTAACTACGACAGCCCAAGCCACTTTGGCAACTGGCGCAGCAGAGTTACACTGGTAGCAGACGACGGAGACTATAACGAGCACCAAAACGATGCGGAATACTTGTCTAACTACCTGGTTGAGCATCATCCAAAGTATAACCCCAACAAAGTATACATCGATTTGTACCAACAGCAGGCTGTAGCAAATGGGCAACGTGTACCGGATGGCTCCGCTGCCTTAGACAAAGCAGTAGAGCAAGGCTCTTTGATCGTAAACTACACCGGCCACGGAAACGAAGTGAGTTGGGCTTCTGAACAAATTCTGACTTTACCACAGGTTAGCAATTGGCAAAATAAAGATAACCTCACGTTTCTACTTACCGCCACCTGTGAATTCGGCCGTTACGACGATCCCGGACGCCCATCAGGAGCTGAGCTAGCACTGCTGCATGGCAACGGAGGTGCTGTTGGCCTTCTGACTACTACCCGCCCCGTTTATTCTAACGGCAACCGTGTGCTGAACCGTAATTTCTTTAAAGCGGCCTTCACTCCCATCAATGGTCGTATGCCATGCCTAGGCGATTTAGTGATGCTTACCAAGAACAACAGTATTACGGATAATGTGAGCGGCTCAAGGGGGGTAAACAACCGTAACTTCTCGCTCCTATCTGATCCTACCATGCAGCTGGCTTATCCTAGCCTGGAGGCCAAAATTACCAGCATTAATGGTAAGCAGGTTACAACAGATACTTTAAGTGCCTTAGGTAAAGTGACGCTGCAAGGGCAGGTACAATCCAACTCTGGCAATATTGCCAGCGACTTCTCCGGAGACCTGCACCTGAGGGTTTATGAAAAGCCGACCATACTTTATACTTTGGGCGATGAAGGTAGTCAGAAGGTGCCCGTACAAGTACGCGAGAGCATCATCTATGACGGTAAGGCAAGGGTGCAGAACGGGCTGTTTGAGGCAAGTTTTGTCATACCAAAGGACATTTCTTATCAGTATGGGCAAGGAAAAATAAGCCTGTATGCCAGCAGTGGCTCTCAGGATGCGCTGGGTGCAGATCAGGACATTGTTATAGGTGGCACGGCTAAGGATGCTGTTGCTGATCATACTCCTCCAACTGTAAGCTTGTTTATGGATGACGAGTCCTTTGTGTCTGGAGGCACCACAGGTCAAAATACTGTATTACTGGCAAAGCTTTTTGATGAAAGTGGTATAAATACGGCTGGAATAGGTATAGGGCACGAGATAACAGCCGTGTTGGACGAAGATCAAAGCACTTTGGTAGTCCTTAATGACTACTACACAGCTGAAACCAACAGCTTTCAGAAAGGCGAGCTAAGATATCCTTTAAAGGACCTGGCGCCGGGGCCACACTCCATTCGTCTCAAGGCTTGGGATACTTATAATAATTCTACTGAATCATATATAGAATTTTATGTATCTAATGATGTCGATCTTACGTTAGAGCATGTATTGAACCATCCAAACCCGTTCTCAACATCAACAACTTTTCATTTTGACCATAACAGAGCTGGCGAAAACCTTGAGATACAAGTGCAGATTTACTCTATTTCAGGCAAGTTGGTAAAAACGCTCCAGACCACCAGCTACGGCAGCAAAACGCGAGTAGAAGAAATATCGTGGGATGGACGTGATGAATACAATGATAAGCTAGCTCGCGGCGTTTACATTTATAGAGTTAACGTGCGGTCGCAGCAAGATGGGGCAAAGGCCTCTAAAGTTGAGAAACTTGTAATTATAAACTAGTATCGTTGTACAAATTTTCTATATTTGATTGAGCTATCAATACCCTTTATATGCAGAAAAATAGTAAGATACTGAAGGCCGCCGCTTTAGCGTTCGCCTTGCTTTCAGCACCAGCTGCTATCGCACAACAAACACCACCCTCAACATCAACTGGTTCAGATCTGAATGCCGTTACTACTGCGGTTCCAATTCTGACTGTTGGACCTGATTCCCGGGCATCAGCTTTAGGAGATGCTGGTGTAGCATTGTCTCCTGATGCCAATGCTTCTTACTGGAACCCGGCTAAGCTAGGCTTCGTGAAGAACGACATGAGCGTAGCGTTTTCTTATTCGCCATGGTTGCGCAATATCGTTGACGATATGTCGCTGAACTACCTTTCTGGCTATAAAAAGCTGAATGAGACATCGGCTATTTCCCTTTCCCTAATGTACTTTGACTTGGGAGAGATTCAATTTATTGATGCTCAGCAGAACCCGCTTCAGAACTATAATCCTAAAGAATATGCCGTAGCTGTTTCTTATGGCCAGGCACTAAGCGAGAATTTCAGCTTGGGTATTTCAGCCCGATTCATCCACTCTAACCTTGCTGGCGATGTTAACGTGAGCGGTAGCAACGTAGAGTCTCAGCCAGGTAATACAGCCGCAGTAGACGTGGGTGTATACTACAACAAGGACCTCAACCAAAACCTGAACCTTGCTTTAGGCGCCAACATTTCTAACATTGGTGGCAAGATTGCTTATTCAGAAGATGAAGATAAAAGCTTCCTGCCAACGAACCTGAAAGTTGGTACTGCCCTTAAATATAACCTTGACGCTTACAACTCCCTTACTTTTGTACTGGATGCTAACAAGCTGCTAGTCCCTTCTCCGGGAGCCGATTCAGACCAAAGTGTGGTTAGCGGTATCTTCTCTTCTTTTGGAGATGCTGAAGGTGGGGCTAGTGAGGAATTAAAAGAAGTAAACATTTCTACAGGTGTAGAGTATTGGTATAATCAGCTGTTTGCAGCTCGTGTCGGTTATTTTTATGAGCACCCGGATAAAGGTGGCAGAAAGTACTTGTCTGCCGGTCTAGGTATCCGCTACCAAAAGTTTGGTTTGGATGCTGCCTACCTTATTCCTAACGATCAAGGTAACCCTCTTGCTGACACATGGCGCTTTACCCTTGCTCTAAACCTGGAATAGTAAACATAATAAACAAGAATGCTTGATAGAACAAAAGCTCCTGAAACATACGAAATAGATGCCGTCAGTATTCAGATAGCTGAGGTAACCAACCTAAGTAACGGTGCGCGACTGCATACTATAAAAAGCGAAACCCAGCCTGTTGTCAGGCTGGATTTTGTTTTTAAAGCCGGTAAGTGGTACGAATCTGAAAAAGGCAGTTCAGACCTAGCCGCTAAAGTGCTGTTAGAAGGTAGCCTTAACCATAGCGCTAAACAAATAGCGGATAAAGTTGCCTATTACGGTGCTTCTTTCGATAACAACCATGGCTACGACCGCACAGAGTTTACACTGTACTGCCTGGCAAAGTATACTTCTGAACTGCTAGCACTAGTGCTGGATGTACTGCAAAACCCTGCCTTTCCGGAGGAGGAGTTCAACCTGCTCAAGCAGCGAACAATACAGTCTTTGAAGGTTCAACGCCAGAAGAATAACTACCTTTCTACCCACAGCTTTACGCAGCAGGTTTATGGCGATCGCCATCCTTATACTTTTGGATTTGATGAGGGCGTATTAGAAGCCATTTCCATTGAAGATGTAAAGACATTTTACCGTAACCGTTTTGTTACGCAGGAACTAGAGGTATTTGCGTGTGGTGCCATAGACGACATTCTGCAGCGAGAGCTACAAAATAAGATTTCGGCCCTACAACTAGAACCTTCTGCAGCCTCAGCCTCTCACAAGAACCTTCAAGAGATAACTGGAGCGAATGAAAAGTATAAGCTAGTACAGGTAGCTGAAAGCCTTCAGTCCTCCATTCGTATCGGGAAACGTTTCCCTAAGCCAAACCATCAAGATTATCAAAAGCTTCTAATACTTAATGAAGTACTAGGTGGTTACTTTGGATCAAGGCTCATGCGTAACATCCGGGAAGATAAAGGATATACATATGGTATATATTCTGTTATCTCTCCTAAGGAACAGGATAGCCTGTTCTATATAGGTACTGATGTAAACTTTGCCGTGACTGATCATACTATTGAGGAAGTTCTAAAAGAAGTGAAGCAGTTACAGCAGGAAGAAATTCCGGCAGAGGAGTTAGAAACAGTAAAGAATTATATGCTAGGAAAGTTCTTGAATGACATTTCAACCATATTTGATCAATGCGATAGGTATAAACGAATAGTAACGCACCAGCTAACTCCTGAACACTATAATAACTATGTTACGACGATTCGTACTGTAACAGCTCCCGAACTTCAGGATCTGGCTAAGCAGTACTTGCAGGAAGAAGACTTTTATACATCTGTTGCTGGAAGAACTAAATAGATAACACTAACACCTCCCAATAAGCAAAAAAGCCTCCGCTTCAGAGCGGGGGCTTTTTTGTGGCCATGCCTTTGGCTGGCCTTCTAATCTCATGGCGGCTCCTTCGTGCCTGCCATGCCAGTTTGTTGGGGCTGCTATGCCTCCCTTCCCTGGTGGGTGTATAAAAAGGAAAAGGGGCAGCGGGATTGTCTCCTGCTGCCCCTTTGTTGGGGTTGGCGGCCACCTACTCTCCCGGGTGTGACCCCAGTACCATCGGCGCTCCCGGGCTTAACTGCTCTGTTCGGAATGGGAAGAGGTGCTCACCGGGGCCATAGCCACCATTATCGTTGCACGGTTTCTATGCGTGCCCTATGCTTTATGACATGATAAGTGGGGGAGAGAAAAGCAAGGAAATTTACGAGAGCGGCGGGCCAGTGCACCGCACCGGACGCGCCCGGGCAATTAGTACCGCTCGGCTTTGCCATCTCTGACTTTACACCTGCGGCCTATCAACGTCATCGTCTTTGACGGCCCTTCAAGGGAGATCTCATCTTGGGGCGGGTTTCGCACTTAGATGCTTTCAGCGCTTATCCCGTCCGAGCGTAGCTACCCTGCGCTGCGGCTGGCGCCACAACAGGTCCACCAGAGGCTCGTCCAACCCGGTCCTCTCGTACTAAGGTCAGGACCCCTCAAATCTCCTACGCCCACAACAGATAGGGACCGAACTGTCTCACGACGTTCTGAACCCAGCTCGCGTGCCACTTTAATCGGCGAACAGCCGAACCCTTGGGACCTTCTCCAGCCCCAGGACGTGACGAGCCGACATCGAGGTGCCAAACCTCCCCGTCGATATGAGCTCTTGGG
>NZ_CP009621.1:1597500-1767500 GCF_000973725.1 Pontibacter korlensis
ATGCCTACTATTATTACCCGTTGTCCCTGAAGGCGAATGGTAAGTATGAGGAGGCGCTGCGCCGCATGAGCGAGTATGTGCAGGTGGCTACAAGCCCGCAGTTGCGCTCTATGGCAGTGCGCGAACTGGATAACCTGCAGCAGCTGAACGAGATTCTGGGTATGGGAGAGCGCTTTAAGGTACAGAACCTGGAGGCCCTAAACACCGAAGGCTCTGAGTTTGCTCCTTATGTGCTTAATAACGAACTGATCTTCTCTTCTACACGCGGACCAGGCAAAGAGTACCTGGGAAATGGCGAGGGCTTTTTAGATGTGTACTCAACTACCCTTACCGATTCCGCTGCCGAGATGGGAGGCGCTGTACATAAGTATGAAGGCATCAATAATGAGGAACTGCACGAGGCGCTGGCAACCTTCACCAACGACGGAGCAACCATGGTGTTTGCCCGTGGTAACGAAGGCACCAAGAAAGGCCGCCAAAACGTGGACCTGTTTGTTTCGAACCGCCGCGCCAATGGCTGGACAGAACCAAAGCTACTAAGTATAAACGACCCTGAGGCCTGGGATTCTTCTCCTGCCTTCACGCCAGATGGTAAGACCTTGTATTTCTCTTCCAGCCGCAAAGGAGGCTTGGGAGGTACAGACATCTATAAGTCTACATTAGACGACAATGGTCGCTTTTCTGCTCCTGAAAACCTTGGGCCAGACATCAACACATCCAGTAACGAGAGCTTTGTTTCGGTAGGCCCTGATGGCACCGTATACATTGCTTCCGATGGCTTGCCAGGTCTTGGTAACCTCGACCTGTTCCGTATTGAGAATGGCAAGCCTGTAAACTTAGGAGCACCGGTAAACTCGCCGGGTGATGACTTCGGGATGTATTTCGTGAACGAGCAGTATGGCTTCTTCTCATCTAACCGTGAGGGCGGCAAGGGAGGCGACGATCTGTACCGCTTTGTAAGAAGCGACCGTAAGCTGGTGAACTTCTTTGTGGATGGTACCCTATACCAACTGCGTGAGGGAGCCCGCCAACGCACTGCGGTACCAAACAACACGGTAGTACTTCAGGACGAGGCTGGCAAACAAATAGCCATGACCAGTACCGATGCCGAGGGTAAGTTCTCTTTCCCGCTCGATTCGGCCTCTACCTATTCTGTGGTGGCAGAGAAGCCTAACTTCTTTACTGCCCGCCAGCGTATCACTACTGAGGGCAAAATGCCAGCCCAAAGCGAGCTGAAGGACCCAATAAACGAGGTGCGCCTGACGGCTACACTGGTGCTGAACGAGATTGTGAAAGAGAAAGCAATTGTGCTGGAAAATATCTTCTACGACTTCGACAAAGCAAACATTCGCCCGGATGCAGCCAGAGAACTTAATAAGCTGGTGCAGATACTTGAGGATAACCCGGGAATTTCAATTGAATTAAGTTCTCACACAGATGCCCGTGGCTCCGACAGCTATAACCAGGACCTGTCGCAGCGCCGTGCTGAGTCTGCTGTAGAGTACATCATATCAAAAGGTATAGATCGCTCGCGAATTACTGCCAGAGGCTACGGTGAGAGCCGATTGGTAGTAAAAAATGCCAAAATAGAGGCAGAGCATCAGCGTAACCGTCGCACCGAATTTAAAGTGGTACGTATACAAGAGTAATCAGTGTAGCGCTATACAATAAATAAAAAGGCCGCACAGGTATTACACTTGTGCGGCTCTTTTATTTGTACATGGTTGATAACTGTAGTAGAGTTAGTGCAAGTGTATACTTTACCCAAAGCAGTTGCTGAACTTACTTGCCAATGGTATACTTTAAGCCCAAGCCAAGCGTGTTCATGTAAGAGAAGCCCCGGAAACTATAGCTGTCTGTGTTGACGCCCAGTACAGCGTGGCGATAGTCCAGGGAGACAGCAAGTGGTATCTTCTGGAAAGCGTACTCAACTCCAACGGAAGCCAGCAGAATAGCCCCAACCTTTAACGGCTGCTTTTCATAATACCAGCCGCGCGTTGTGCCTACCGCTCCAATGCCTACCCCTGCATAGGGCCTAAGGCGACTTGATGTTAGCAATTGGGGCTGCCACAGGTAATGCAGTGAGGCTTGGTAAGATTCCCTGTGCCCCCAGCGCCCTACCTGGAGCTCAAGAGCTGCTTCAGGCTTCACAAAACGTTTTATACGCAGTTCATGCTGTATGCCAGTTGGTCCGCCTACAGATGCCCTGTATCCGATAGCTGTTTTATAAGGGGCTATGGCGTTCGGTTTGGAAGTGGGGGTGTCCTGAGCTATTGCTGGTAGGGCAAAAAGGGAGAGGGCTCCCATTATTGGGAGCAGAAGTTTGTTTATCATAGCTATATTAGGATTTAGTGATACTTATATTTAACTGACCCGCTTATAAATGAAATGGTTGCAGGGTTGCATGCTGGAAAAGTGAAATAGAGGTGCCCTTGCAACCTGCCGGTTAGCAGGAAAACATTTTCAGGTTACAGCCTTAAGAGGCAGCAGTGATGTATAAGGTTGAGGTTAAATGGAGGAATAAATGGCTCCTGCTGTCGCTAATGCCATTCCCTTTATTAAATTTGTAGGCAAATCATCCTGAAACTATGGAAAACAGATATTTGCGTCGCGGCGTATCCGCCTCCAAGGAGGATGTGCACAACGCCATCAAAAACATCGATAAAGGACTTTTCCCAAAAGCTTTCTGCAAGATCATCCCTGATGTCCTGACGGGGGATGAGGATTACTGTGCCATTATGCACGCCGACGGAGCTGGTACCAAATCTTCGTTGGCTTACATGTACTGGAAGGAGACAGGCGACCTGAGCGTGTGGAAGGGCATTGCCCAAGATGCCGTGGTGATGAACACCGACGACCTGCTATGCGTGGGTGCCACTGATAAGATACTGCTTTCTTCTACCATCGGCAGAAATAAGAACCTGATCCCTGGTGAGGTGATTGCAGCGATCATCAACGGTACTGAGGAGGTGCTTCAGATGCTGCGCGACAATGGCGTGGGTATTTACAGCACCGGCGGCGAAACAGCTGATGTAGGCGACTTGGTGCGCACCATCATCGTAGACAGCACTGTAACAGCCCGCATGCGCCGCGATGAGGTTATTTCGAACCATACCATACAGCCCGGCGACGTAATAGTTGGTTTTGCCTCTTATGGGCAGGCCAAGTACGAGATAGAGTATAATGGCGGCATGGGCAGCAACGGCCTTACCTCGGCCCGCCACGATGTGTTTCATAAGTACCTGGCAGCCTCTTATCCGGAGAGCTACGATCCTGAGCTGCCCGTGGACCTGGTATACTCTGGCAACATGCGCCTTACCGATATCGACCCTGAGACAGGCATAGAGGTAGGCAAGCTAGTGCTTTCGCCAACACGTACCTATGCACCTATTGTAATGGAGATTCTGAAGCAGCACCGCCAAAACATACACGGCATGGTACACTGCTCTGGTGGTGCCCAGACTAAAGTGCTGCATTTCACTGAGAAGGTACACATTATAAAGGATAATCTGCTGCCGGTGCCGCCGCTGTTCCGCATTATTCAGGAGCAAAGCCATACCGATTGGAAGGAGATGTATAAGGTGTTTAACATGGGCCACCGCTTGGAGATTTACCTGCCGGAGGAGCATGCGCAGGATTTAATTGATATTTCGAAGAGCTTTGGCGTAGAGGCGCAGGTTATTGGCCGCGTGAAGAAAAGCAAGACCAATGAGCTCACCATCCGCAGCCCTTACGGCGAGTTCTACTACGAAGGCTAAACTAAACTTTTTTATACTTTGCAAGCGCCACAGGTACAGCACCTGTGGCGTTTTTTTTCTGGGGCTGATGTTACAAAAGACTGAGGAAATGCCATTGAAAAAGTGCTTTTGAGGCTATGATGGCATTTTTTAAGTATAGCGAGATGGTAATTCTGCTAAAGCCGATGTGGCAAAAGGGAGAGAAATTATGCTTTAACATATATATGTTTATAAGAACTATGCATTTATGTTCCTCTCACCATACCTCAAATGAAAACAAACTTCCTCACCCTTTAGCTGCTGCTTTCCTCGTTCGCTGTTGTGGCGCAATAGTAATTCTACCATTGGCGTAGGGCTGCGTCTAATGCCTTATAATGCAGTTGGAAGCACAAAATATCAAGAAGCATTTGATGTCCCTTTTCTGTACCTGCATTACACTAACAATCTTAGTAGTCGAGCTAGTGTACAGATTGGCTTAGGGTATGGCATGAATGAAGCATCTACGGCTGGCATCTCACGGCATGTTGCCCTTGATAGCATATACATGAAAGAAAGCTATCAGCGACTTCAAGCAGTAGCGATTCCTCTTACCTTCAAATACACTCCATTTAAAATCAATAAACGGCTGCAGTTTTATGGATATGCTTTCTTTACGCCTATAGTTAGACACATAAAAGCACAAGCTACTGAAAGCCTTAATGGTGGTTCAGCTATGAGAAAAGATTTATATAGTGAGCTGCTACCAGTGTAACTGCAGTTGCATCTGCTGGTGTCACTTTACAGTACAGATTTAGTGATAGATGAAGTGCTTATGCAGAAGGGGATGTATTCAGTTATAGTTTTGAGCGGCAGCATCCAACAGTATCGCTTGGATAAGGAGGAAAAGGAGTCGGTCCAAACTACAACCTCGACCTAAAGCGAGAGAAGTAAATAAGCAGCTAAAACCAAACTGGCACAATAATTGGCTTTAAGCAAGTATAAGCGAAAACCTATACTTACCATGAGAAAGTTTTTACTACCGTTCCTGCTTGTACTGCTGGCACTGCCGGTGTGGGCACAACCCTCTATTCTTACTTTCACTGCAGAGCGCGGCGAGCACTTCCAGGTTAGGGTGAATGGGCGCATCGTTAACCGCTCCTTTACCAATTACGTGCGCCTGAACGACGTGCGGCCGGGTGAGCATTATATCGAATTACGTGTTAAGAGCCGTCACGGCCTGTATAAAATGGGGCAGAAGGTGTTTGTGCCACACGGGGTGGAGGCAAACTATGGCGTGCGCACCATGGGCCGGAGCGGCAAGGCCTACCTCAAGCTCCTGAGCGAGGTGCCGCTGAGGCCGATAGTTGTAGTGCCAACACCTCCATTGCCCCGTTACCCGGATTATGACCGCGAAGATGATAATTACGATGACCGTTACCGGGATAATTACTACGGCGATTGCCGTAAACTGCTATCCGCCCGTGAACTGGATCACGCCATAGAGGCCATCCGCAGCCGTGATTTTGAAAGCACCAAATTAAGTATAGCACGCGACGCCCTGCGAGGTGGCAGTATTATGGCCGATGATCTGAAGCGCCTGCTACTGCAGTTCGACCATGAAAGTACCCGCGTAGAGTTCGCCAAGTACGCCTACGATTCTCTCTGCGACCGAGAGCACTTCTACTATATCTACGACCTCTTTAGGTTTGATAGTAGTGTGCGGGAGCTGGAGGAGTTTTCGAGACGAAGAAGGTAAGCTGAGGAGTTAGAGAGTTTAAAGTTTAGTGAGAAAAGCTGAGAGCAGTGTGGGTTATACTTGCGCAGCTCTTTTTTATCTTACCAAATCCAGTAAAGATTTGCAGCGCCGGGTCCGACCACCCGTGCCCCTCTCTCGAAACAAGTTCGGGGTCGATGACTTGGCTAAGTAGTGGAATCTGTAGCTGCTTTGGCTTAAGTATAAATCCCATAGAAAGGCTATTCTAGTGAACCCACCCTAAGCCCTCCAAGGAGGGGAACTTTCGGGAACGATAAACATCCCCCTATACCCCATTCAAAGGGGGAGTTAGCAAAGGCGGCGGCTGTTAAATCTGATCCCAGTCATTGGGTTGAGCGCCTTGTGAGATCCGGTGCCGCGCATGCGGCAGCGCTCTGGCGCAGGAGGGCATCAAAGCTAGAGATGAACAGTAGCTAATAAGTGTAGCTTGTGTCAATCTGAAGAAGCGGTGACTATGAAAGTACTGATAGAAGTAAATCTAAAATATGGCCGAATAGTCCTAATTTGAACAAAAAAGGCGGGTGCTGCCAAGACAACACCCGCCTTTTTTATGCTTTCCTGCAGTTTATCTCAACCTGTCTACAGATCTTACCAGATCCTCATCGCGCTTGATAAAGCGATTAGCCAGGGAGTTGAGTACAAGCGCTAGCAGGGGCAGGTAGAAACCAGCCTCGTAGGAGCCTTTTTCATCTGCCTGTACCAAATCGCTACCCACAAAGTAGGCATAGTATAATAAGGCACCCAACGTTGCTACAATAAGCAGTGTATTCAGCAGGCCTAGTTTCATCTGGTTCAGGCGGCTCTTGTACTGAAATATCTCGTACACGGCAATAACTGCAGCGGCTATAGCCAGCATGCCAATGGCAATTGTGCCTTGTTGCGGAATAGTGCCAGCCGAGCTCGGCTCTCCCTGCTCATTTAGGAAGTAAGACTTAAGATTCCAGGCTGTTAACACCACGGTTTCGCCGGTAGCAGGGTCAGTCTTAGACCACAGCGGCAGAAACAGCATAGCGATCATGGCAATGGCCAGCAGGGCCAGAAATACGGTTTGAATTCTTTGTATCATACAGTGGTAAAATTAACTTGCAAAGAGTTGCAAAATTAGACAAAGACCTGTAAAACTAAAATTAAGATGCACACTGCTTATATAGTTGGTGTACTCTAAACCCCTGTTAGCAAGTTCGGCGGCTCCCTCAGTTCTGTTCAGGCCGACGATATGGTGGCACTGGTGATGAAGAATATCATAGCTCGGAACCCCGATCTGGACTCAAAGCAGATAGATATGTGGTGAAGGGTGCAGCTAACCATACCGGTGAGGATACCTGCAATGTGGGCGTATGGCTTGCTACCATGTGCGTAGGTGTAAAGCAGGCTGTTGTGGTAAGCTATGGGAAGGTGTAACTTCTTGTAAGTCTATGGTTTGATGGCCTCTTCTGTTTTTTAGAAGGAACTTTTCTATGCTATTCTGGAAACAGGAAAAGTATAATTTGGGACGTATAAAACTTTGATTCTGCCCTGTCTGGTAAAACACAGGGTAAGGAGGTATTATAAAAGTGTGGACGCATTATTGAACCAAAAAGGCTTTGAAAGTATTTTTAATTTGATGCAGGGTAGACAGTAGCTACCTTTGCAAAATATAAAAGACGAAGGTGACGGAGAGAAAAATCGAAAATACATTTATCGGAGTTAACTTAATTCCTGATAATGAAGATGAGAGATTAAATAAGTTAAAAGAATACGAAATACTGGATACACCGGAGGAAGGTGCATTCAACCACATAGCCGCTATGGCTACCCATATGTTCAAGGTGCCTATCGCTTTGGTATCTTTAGTAGATGCTGATCGTGTGTGGTTTAAGGCTAACATAGGTATGGGGAGCATCAAGAGTGTACCTCGTGGTGAAAGCCTTTGCTCTTTGGCTGTCTTAAACGAGGAGCCTACTATTTTTCAGGATGCTGTAACAGAGCCATGCCTGCTAGCTAACCCTCTTGTTACTGGTAACTTTGGCCTGAGATTTTATGCAGGCGCACCGCTTGTTACGTCAGATGGTCTAAACATTGGTACTTTCTGCCTTGTAGATAAGGAGCCGCGCGAGTTTACCGAAAGCGACCAGAAAACATTGGCCAACCTGGCTTCCATTGTAATGGATGAAATAGAGTTGCGCTATCTGAGGCGCAAAGTGAACAATGAAGGTTCGGCGGACTAGGTCGCCTTTCTCTTAATAAGCTTAGAGCCCGTATGCACACTGTGCGTGCGGGTTTTTATTTTTACCTTTGCTGTATGCGGTATTTTTTAGAGATAGCTTACGATGGAACACGCTTCCACGGCTGGCAGGTACAGCCAAATGCACTTTCGGTGCAGGAGGTGCTGGAGGACTGCTTAAAGAAAGTGCTTCGTGAGCCTATAAATACCACAGGCAGCGGCCGCACGGATACGGGGGTGCACGCCAGCCAGCAATTTGTGCATTTCAACTCTACGCAGCAGCTGGATCCGCAACACACCGTATATCGCCTCAACCGTATCCTGCCAGACGATATTTCAGTTGTCAATCTATATGGGGTACAGGATGACGCACACGCTCGTTATGACGCCTTTGCCCGTACCTATCACTATTATATCACGCTGCGCAAGAATCCATTTAAGCGCTATCATGCCTGGTATCATAGCCGCCCTCTGGATATGGAGAAAATGAACGAGGCCGCTGCTATACTCTTGAACTATGAGGACTTTACCACTTTTAGTAAGGTGAAGGGTGATACTAAGCACTACCGTTGCAATATGTATGAGGCTGTTTGGCAGCAGGAGGGAGAGGAGCTGATGTTCACCATTCGTGCAAACAGATTTCTACGAGGCATGGTGCGCCTCGTAGTGGGTACGCTGGTAGATGTAGGCCGCGGTAAGCTGACGGTGCAGGAGTTTGAACAGATAGTGGCAAGCCAGGACAGGAAACGGTCTAGCGGAGCTGCTCCCTCAGAAGGGTTGTACCTGGCAAAAGTAGAGTACCCGCCTGAGCTTTTTATAGAAAATAAGGAGCAAAGGTAAGTTAAGCCCAACCTGGAGAAGGCTGTAAGGCATAGGTTCTCGTGCAAATAGCCGCAGAAAGTATAAACCAGCTTTGCAATAGCCATTACTGCTGGTAACTAAAAATCCTGTGCCAAAACCATTAACTTTACAATCGGTTAAGACTAGGCGCACGTACAGAAGAAACTGTGCGAAGAAGCGTTTTACTTTTGCCACTTAAAGCTGATATATCCTTTTGGAAGATACACCTAAACATTCTGGTAAAGTTTTCGACTCAGACGTGCTGAAGCGGCTTTTCACATTTGTAAAGCCCTATGTCAAGACGTTTTACTTTATCATTGTCCTGACTTTCGCCTCGGCCGTACTGGCAGCTGTGCGTCCCTTCCTGATTCAGTACACTGTTGACCACGAGATACTGAACAATGATTGGGAGGGCCTGAACCGCATGTTCGTGATTCTGGGTGTGCTCCTGGTGGTTCATGCCATTGTGCAGTACCTGCACACTTACTTTGCCGGTTGGCTGGGGCAGCATGTGGTGCGCGACATCCGCGTAAAGCTCTACCGGCACATACTGGACCTGCGCCTCAAGTTCTTCGACCGTACGCCTATCGGCACGCTCGTTACCCGCAACGTGTCCGACGTGGAGACATTGTCGGATGTATTTAGCGAGGGTTTGGCGGCTATGATCGGTGATGTCCTGCAGCTAGTGTTTATCTTAGGCTTCATGTTCTACATCGACTGGGAACTAGCTCTGGTGAGCCTCTCTACATTCCCGCTTATGGTAATCAGTACCTATATCTTTAAAGAGAAGATCAAGACGACTTTCCAGGAGGTGCGCACGGCGGTAGCCCGGCTTAACTCCTTTGTGCAGGAGCATATTACCGGGATGAGCATTGTGCAGATCTTCACGAATGAAAAGCGCGAGATGGAGAAGTTCCGTGAGATCAACAAGGAGCACACCCGTGCCAACATTCGCTCTGTGCTGTACTATTCAGTATACTTCCCGATAGCAGAAATTATTGGTGCTGCAGGCTTAGGTCTGTTGGTTTGGTATGGGGCTTATGGAGTGATAGAAGATGACATCACCTTGGGTACACTGATGGCCTTCATCATGTATATTCAGATGTTCTTCCGGCCTATCCGTATGATTGCAGACCGCTTCAATACACTTCAGTTAGGTGTGGTGAGCACCGAGCGCCTCATGCGCCTGCTCGATAGCAAGGAAATGATCTCGGACAACGGTAACTATGCTCCGGAGAAAATAAAAGGCAATGTACGCTTCGAGAACGTGTGGTTTGCCTATAAGGATGAGGACTGGGTGCTGCGCGATATTTCTTTTGATGTTAAAGCTGGTGAATCAGTGGCTTTTGTAGGTGCTACAGGCGCCGGTAAAACCTCAGTTATCAACCTACTCAACCGCTTTTACGACATAAACAAAGGCCATATTATAGTAGATGGACACGACCTGCAGGAGTATGACCTGAGCGTGCTGCGCCACCATATTGGCGTGGTGCTTCAGGATGTGTTTCTTTTCTCCGGAACAATAGCCGATAACATCAGCTTGGGTAACAAAGCCATTACAGAAGAGCAGATGTGGCACGCTGCCGACCTGGTGGGGGCACGCAAGTTTATAGAGCGTTTGCCAGGCGGACTGCATTACCAGGTAATGGAGCGCGGAGCAACCCTTTCTGTGGGCCAGCGCCAGCTGATTTCCTTTGTGAGGGCTATGGTATACAACCCAGAGATCATTATTCTGGATGAAGCCACCTCTAGTGTAGACTCTGAAACTGAAGAACTGATACAGTACGCCATAGACCAGCTGATGCATGGGCGTACTTCTATTGTTATCGCACACCGCCTCAGCACTATCCAGAAGGCGGATAAAATTATTGTGCTGGATCGCGGCGAGCTGAAAGAGATGGGCAACCACGAGGAGCTGTTAGAGAAAAACGGCTATTACGCCCAGCTCTACCAGATGCAGTACAAGAACATGATCGATTTATGAAAAAGCTATTCTACGTAATGGCAGGCTTTGCCACTATCCTGCTGGTGCTTTATACCTACTTGGGTGGGTTTGCTGCTCCTGATGTAAGCGTTACTACCTCTGAGACCATGTATGTGGCTGGTGTTCCGTTTGAGGGTTCTGTGAAGGATGAGAAACTGCAAAATGCTTTTAAGACATCTGCTGAAGTGCTAAAGAGCGGTGGCCTGAGCGGTACCTTGAGTAACATCTACTATAACGACCCCGAGAAGGCCGGCGACAGCATCCGTGCCTTTATTGGCGTTATTATACCGGACTCAGCTGCTCAGCTGCCGGAGGGGTATGAGCTGCGCACAATACCTGGAGGCCGTAAAGTCGTGCGTGCCGAGGCCAATGCTAACATGGCACTGCTGCCGCGAAAGCTGTATGCCGCCGCGTTCGACTATGCGAAGGAGGAGAAGTTGAAGCTGGAAGAGTTCTACGTGGAGTGGTTCCCGGCGGAAGACCGAGGTGTGCTGGAGGTGCCGGTGAAGCAATAAAGACCTGCTTGCAAGTATAGATTTATACTATATCTTTGGGAGATGGGCAGGTCGCAGAATGGCACACAAACCCCATAACCACAGTTTACTATTTTGGGCAAGAAAGCAGAGGCTAAAAAAGAGCTGATTTTAGAAGCAGCAAAGAATGTGTTTGGCAGGTTGGGCTACAGTAAAGCCACCCTCGACGACATTGCTGCGGCCATTGGCATGAAAAAGCCCTCGCTGTATTACTACTACAAAAGCAAAGAGCTGCTCTACATAGAGGCCTTCTCGCAGGAATGGAAAGCCCGCCTTTCGTACATAAAGCAACTGGCAGAGCATGAACATAACCCGCATAAGCGCCTGCTGCTCTATATCCAATCCTCGCTGCGCTATTACCAGGAGATCGTTTCAGAGCATACTATCTCTATAAAAGTGCTGATTGAAACACGTACTATGTTTCAGGAGCTGTTCCGGGAATCGCGGGGGAAAGAGGCTAACTACTACGCCACAGTGATAAAAGAAGGGATAGCCAAAGGCATGTTCATACCTTGTGAGGCTGAGCGTGTAGGCTACTCTATGATGGTGGTAAAAGACCTGATCCAGTTCGAGGAGTTTCAGCGGGCTGATTTCCACAAGCTCCCCTCTATCGACTTTGAGAAAATTGAGCGGGACGTGTTATACACCATCAATCTCATACTTAACGGCATCGCAGTAAGAGCATAAAAAAGCGACACATTACTGTGTCGCCTTCAGTTGGTCTAGCTTCGCTTTCAGCGCGTCTATATCTGGTTTGTGTCCTTTGGCCACTTCAGCGGCATCGAGCTCAATCAGCATGTTTTTCATCTGCTGCAGGTAAGCAGCCTTATCTTTCTTCAGGCAGCCTTTATTTCCGTCCTGGCAATGTCCGTCTTCATCCATTGGCTTAAACATACTGCCTTCGCCGTAAATAAGCCACTGTGGGTTCAGATCCTCGAAGTTTTTTACAATAGCCACAAGCTCATCTAGCACAATGTTGCAGCCATTTATAATGTGGTTAAGGGTTGTTTCGTCCGCTCCGGTTATGGATTTCAGGTCTTCCATTTCCAGTTCTTTCAGGTTAGTGTAGAACCTGAACCTTTTGCCGATTTGCTGTAAGTCGATAGCCATACACAGGGAGTTTAGTGGGTTTTTAGGTATTAGTAAATTTGCTATACGTAAGCATAACAGATTACGAACTAAAAAAATCCCACAACCTACTTTTGGTAGGCCTATATAGCCTCAGAAATGGCCAACGACCTATAAAAGTTGGCAGGCTTACTCGGAGTCTTCCTGCTGCAGCTGCCGCTCGTATAGCTGTTTGTACAGGCCTTCCTGGTTTATCAGCTCATCGTGCGTGCCGTGCTGCACGATCACTCCATCATCCAGTACCAAAATACGGTCAGCCAGTTTTACCGACGACACTCTATGCGAAATAATGATGCTGGTGCGGTTTTGCATGATACGACGCAGGCTGTTCAGAATGGCATTTTCTGTTTTAGTATCTACAGCTGAGAGCGAGTCGTCCAGGATAAGTATACTTGGCTCCCGTACCAGTGCCCTTGCAATGGATACCCGTTGCTTTTGCCCGCCTGAGAGAGTAATGCCGCGCTCGCCCAGCTTCGTGTTAAATCCTTCCGGGAAGCGAGCAATGTTCTCATAGACATCGGCATCTTTGGCAGCCTGCTCCATTTGCTCTTCGGTTATACTTGGCAAACCAAAGCCGATATTATTGCGGATAGAGTCAGAGAACAGGAACACATCCTGCGGCACATAGCCTATCTGACTGCGTAGAGTATCGAGGTTGTAATCGCGCACATCTACCCCATCTATCAAAATACGGCCGCTGGTGGCGTCGTACATGCGCGGCAGTAGGTTTGCAATAGTGCTCTTGCCCGAGCCGGTATTGCCGATCACAGCCAAGGTTTCGCCGTGGTTAATATTAAATGATACCCCCTTCAGCGCATGTATGCCTGTGTCTGGGTAAATAAAGTCAACATTTTCGAAGCGGATGTCGCCTACTATGTCCTTGCTGATGTTTTCACGGGAAACAATATCGTTTTTAGTGTTCAGGAACTCGTTAATGCGCTCCTGCGAGGCGGCAGCACGCTGCACCAAGCTGGCCGTCCAACCCAAAGAGGTAACAGGCCAGGTAAGCATGTTCACGTAGATGATAAATTCGGCGATATTACCCGTGGTGATGCTTCCGTTGATTACCTCCTGTCCACCAATATAAACTGTTATAATCGTGCTCAGACCTACCAGGAACAGCACCAGTGGGAAAAACAGCGAGTTTACGAAGTTCAGCTCCAGCGATTTGTCCTTATAGGTGTTGCTGGCCGTGTTAAACTTGCTGTGCGAATCATCCTCTCGCACAAACGACTTAATTACTCTAATTCCGGAGAAGGCTTCCTGCACAAACGTGTTAATGCCTGAGAGGCTGCGTTGGATCTCGTCGGATTTGCGCTGGATAATGTTGTTTACATAGTAAATGCTGATGGCAAGTATAGGCAGCGGAATCAGGGTATACATGGTCAGCTTAACGTTTACCGACAGCATGTAAGGGATTACCATCAGGAAAAGGATCACCAAGTTTATGCCATACATAATAGCTGGCCCTAAGTACATGCGTACACGGCTCACGTCTTCAGAGATGCGGGCCATCAAGTCGCCCGTGTTGTTCTTGCGGTAAAAGCTCAGCGGCAGGCTCTGGTAGTGCTCATAGATCTCATTCTTGAGGTCATTCTCTATCAGGCGGCTCATTACAATGATGGTCTGGCGCACGAAGAACAGGAACACGCCTCGCAATAGCGCCATTAGCAGGATGATTACGCCGTACACCAGTATACTCCTGGCGAACACATCGTACACCAGTTCCTGCTGCGCCATGCCTTTAAATAAACCATGCAGGTTTATGCCCTCTTTAATCAGGTTAAAGGCATAGCGAACAACCTGGGCTGGCAGAATCTGGAAAAAGTTGGAAATAATAGTAAACAGGAGTCCCAGCAGGAGCCTGTACTTGTACTTGAGAAGGTATTTATTTAGATATCGTAACGATTTCACTGTCAGAACTTGAAGCCTTTGCGCTTTTACGTAGAGATAGCGCGTACAAATTGAAATAAAAGAAAAAAGAATTACTTTTGCAGCGCGAAACGGGAAGGGTCATTGGTGCCTCCCTCTTCACAAAGATAGAACAACCCCTAATCAAAACTATCAATGGTGGAATTAAAAGAAGTTGAAGTAAAAAAAGACAAATCAGTCTTTGATCAGATATCAGAACACAATCACGAGAAAGTTGTTTTCTGCCACGACAAAGAAACTGGATTGAAAGCCATCATCGGCATCCACAATACAGTGCTTGGCCCGGCGCTGGGCGGTACCCGCATGTGGGCGTACGCATCTGAGGCGGAGGCCTTGGACGATGTGCTGCGTCTGTCTAGAGGCATGACCTACAAGGCTGCTATCTCTGGTTTGAACCTGGGTGGTGGTAAGGCGGTTATCATCGGTGACGCCAAAAAAGATAAAAATGAGGCTTTGCTTCGCAGATTCGGCCGTTTTGTGAAGAACCTGAATGGTGCTTACATTACTGCAGAAGACGTAGGCATGACTACAAAAGACATGGAGTTCATTCGTATGGAAACGGAGCACGTGTCTGGTCTGCCTGAGTCTATGGGCGGTGGCGGAGATCCTTCTCCGGTAACAGCTTATGGTACCTATATGGGTATGAAGGCTGCTGCAAAAAAAGCGTTCGGCTCTGACTCACTGGAAGGCAAGAAAATCTCTGTTCAAGGGGTTGGCCACGTAGGTGGTTACCTGGTAGAGCTGCTTGCTAAAGAGAACGCTGAAATCTTCATCACTGATATTTATGAAGACCGTTTGCGTGAAGTATCAAACAAATATGGCGCAAAGGTGGTTGGCATGGACGAGATCTATGATCTTGACGTGGATATCTATGCTCCATGTGCATTGGGGGGTACCATCAACGATAATTCACTGAGCCGCCTGAAGTGCCAGGTTATTGCAGGTTCAGCTAACAACCAGCTGCGTGATGAGCATGTGCATGGCCCTGCTCTGATAGAGAAAGGCATCGTTTACGCTCCTGACTTCCTTATCAATGCTGGTGGTTTGATCAACGTTTACTCTGAGCTGATTGGCTATAACCGCGAGAGCGCTTATGCGCAGACAGAGCGTATTTACGGCTACACGCTGGATATTTTCGAGCTTGCTGAGAAAGAAGGTATCCACAACCAGGCTGCTGCCGTGAAAATGGCTAAGAAGCGTATCGAAAGCATTGGCCGAGTTCGCTCAACTTACTAAGCTAACAGCAATGTTATAGAATCCGTTAAAGTTAAAAGTGCTGCATTAACCTGTGGCACTTTTGCTTTACACGGTAACACAGCGGAACTATAGCCTGTCTGATCCGCTTTACAAACAGTAGGCAAAATATACTTTACCCGGCTCTAGAGCCTCAGAATAAAATTTTACCCAACACACGTTCTTTACAATAATAATTATGCTCAACCGCAGAACACTACGAATTAAGGCGATGCAGGCTATCTATGCCTATCAGCAAGCCGTAGGTTCAGACTACCTGCTGGCCCTAGACCAGATAAGTGAGGACTTTGCGCCGAACCTTAACTCTATGGAGGTGCAGGACAGAAAGCTGCTAGAAGGAAAAAAGCAGATGGCCAGCCTTATGTTTAAAGAATGGCACGAGAAGCAGGAGTACGATGCAGAAGGCGCCGATAAGGATGCCATTGATGCGGTGAACAGAGCAATTGCTTTCTACAATAACGCCGTTAAAAAAGACCTGAAGTTCTACGGCAACCAAATGCTTAACGCTGTAGAGCGTATCTACGACCACTACCTGGGTACTCTGCAGATACTGGAGGTAATCGTAAGCCTGATAGAGGAAGAAGAGGAGAAGAAAGCTAGCCGCTTCACCGCAGCCGAAGGTCCTGATACTACGGCCTTTTTGCGCAACAAAGTGGTACAGCGCCTGCTGCAAAGCAAGTCATACCAGGAAAGCATTATCCGCCGCAACATTAGCTGGGGATCGGACATCAGCGAAATTCGCGCTGTTTATAAGAACATTCTGAAGAAAGACGAGACCTTCCTGAGTTACGTTGCCCAGCCAGAGCACACCCTGGAGGAGGACGTTGAGGTGGTCAAACATATTTTCAAAAACATTATCTTTAAAGAAAAAAACTTACAATCTTTGTTTGAGGAGCAAGACCTGAACTGGGTAGAGAACAAATCGATTGTAAGAAGCCTAGTAAACAAAACCGTCAAGATTTTTGGCGAGGAGGCCGAGGAAGATAAGCCGCTGCTGGACCTGTCGGCAAACTGGGAAGACGATAGAGCTTTCTTTGAAGATTTATACTTCCAGACGCTAGAGCAGGACGATAAGTATGAATCCATGATCGCGAGCAGCGTGAAAAACTGGGATGTAGAGCGTGTTGCTCTGCTTGATAAGATCATACTAAAGATGGCTCTGTGCGAAATGCACATCTTCCGCAGCATACCGGTAAAGGTAACCATCAACGAATACATCGAAATCTCAAAGCTCTACAGCACCCCTAAGAGTAAGCAGTTTATTAATGGTGTGCTGGACAAAATGGCACAGGAATTGGCAGCCAAAGGAGAAATCCGTAAGTCGGGCCGTGGTTTGATAGACAACAAATAAGCTTACCCCAACCACAACGGCCTTTGCATCGGTTTCTCCGTAGAAGAGGAAAAATTGTACCCGAGAATAATAAGCATATAGGAACTATGAGTAAAAAGACAAATGCGTTACTGTCTTTTGTATCCGGAGCCGCTGTAGGAGCTGTTGCCGGTATACTTTTCGCCCCAGAAAAAGGACGGGAGACACGTTACTGGTTAAGCTACCGATTGGAGAAATACAGAGATACTCTTTCAGACCTGTTGGAGCAGCTTGTTGCTAAAGGCGATAGCCTGCCTACCACTGCGAAGTCTGAAGGGCAGCGTGTGATACAGGACGCAAAAGAAAAAGCTGAGAAGCTTCTTGGCGACGTGGATTCACTAATAAACGAAATAAATAGCAGGAAAGAACTGTAAGCATGAAACAAGTAACCCTGATTCCCGGCGACGGGATAGGCCCTGAGATCACAGAAGCTGTTAAAGCAATATTTAGTGCAGCAAACGTTCCGGTTAGCTGGGAAGAAGAAAATGCCGGGCAAACCACTTTTGATACTATCGGCGAACTTATTCCAGAAACGCTGATTGCTTCTCTTCTGAAAAACAGAGTAGCATTGAAAGGCCCTATCACCACTCCTGTGGGCAAAGGCTTTAAAAGTATAAATGTGCAGCTTCGCCAGAAGTTTGACCTCTACTCAAACGTAAGGCCTGCTAAGACTACCAAAGGCATCGAGACACGCTTCGACAACGTGAACTCTGTGCTGTTCCGCGAGAACACAGAAGGACTATACTCCGGTCTGGAGATGTTTGACGAGCGCCTGCAGATCTCTGACTCTGTAGCCCGCCTGACACGCGTAGGTTGCCAGAAGATTATCCGTGCTGCCTTTGAGTATGCCAACAAGCACAACTGCAAAAAAGTAACGGCTGTACACAAGGCAAACATCCTGAAAAGTGCCGGTGCTTTATTCCTGGGCGTGTTCAACGAGATTGCAAAGGAGTATCCACACATCCAGGCAGACGACAAAATCATTGATAACATGTGTATGCAGCTGGTAGCAAAGCCAGAGCAGTTCGATGTTATTGTAACCACAAACCTTTTTGGTGATATCCTGTCTGACCTGTGCGCTGGCCTGGTAGGTGGCCTTGGTGTGGTAGCTGGTGCCAACATAGGCGATGAGATGGCTATCTTTGAGGCTGTACACGGCTCAGCCCCTGATATTGCTGGCAAGGGAATTGCTAACCCTACAGCGTTGCTGCGTTCTGCCATTATGATGCTGCACCACATCGACCTGAAAGACGAGGCGAACCGTATTGAGACTGCTTTGGAGGCCACACTGGCTAACAAAGAAGAGTGCACCGGCGACCTTGGTGGTAAGGCAAGCACAATGGAGTTCGCGCAGAACATCATTGCAAAACTTTAAAATTTAGTAAGTTATTATGAAAAAGAACCTGTTTCTGGTAGCAGGCCTGGCAGTAACTATGTTTACTACTAGCTGCGATAACAACAACACAGGCAACGATACAGTAGCTGAAAACACTACAGCTGCAGAAGCGCCTGTGCAGCCAATCGAAAACCCGAATGTGGTAGCAACTGCTGCAGAAGGCGAAGCTGCTACTTCTGAGAACACTCCGGTGATGACTTTCCAGCAGACCGAGTATGACTTCGGCTCTATTAAGCAGGGTGAAACGGTAGAGCATACTTTCGAGTTTACTAACACTGGCAGCACACCGCTGGTGATCGAGAGTGCTACAGCAACATGCGGTTGTACTGCACCTGACTGGACTCGTAAACCTGTAGCGCCAGGCGAAAAAGGCTTTGTGCAGGTTAAGTTTAACAGCACAGGCAAAATCGGGCAGCAGCAGCCAACTGTTACCATTCGTGCCAACACTGAGCCTAACATTGTGCGTGTAGCCTTGAAGGGTAACGTGGAAGGCAGCAGCATTCCAACAGCTGGTTCTGACGGTCCGGTTCGTCGTAACTAGTTTATACTTTCAGAACGCATTTCAGAGAATACACCAACATGAACAATATACTTCTTCAGACTCCGGACGGAGGCATGCTGCCTCAGTTGTTAATGTTCGGAGCTATCATCCTTGTGTTTTATTTCTTCATGATCCGTCCGCAGCAAAAAAAGGTGCGTGACCAGAAGAAATTCCGCGAGGAATTGACAAAAGGCATGAGCGTAGTAACCATAGGTGGTTTGCACGGCAAGCTGATCGCAATAGACGATGAGACCATTACGTTAGAAGTGGACAAAGGCGTTCGCCTTGTATTCGATAAAACTGCCGTTTCCATGGAAGCTACCATGAGGGTGCAAAAGGTATCTTAACATTGCCACTTGAGGGAGTAAAAAATATAGCTTTATGGTTTTTGAGGCCATTTCAGCCACGAACAAAGCAATACTGGCGAGTAGTAGTGCTTTGCTTCGTGGCTGCCTCTACCTTTTGGCTGCTAAACGCCCTAAATAAAAGCTACAGTACGCAAACATCTTATCCCATCCGGTTTGTGTATGATGAAAACGAGCTTATCCCCATTAAACCGCTTCCACAGGAAGTATCTATAAACGTAACTGGAAAAGGCTGGAAACTGCTGCGCAAGAGCCTAAGGCTGGAGGTGCAGCCTGCCGAAATCTACATCCGCGATCTGCCGCGCAATAACTATCTCTTAGGGTCTGCTCTTAGGCCATCTCTGGTTAATGCGCTGGATGGGCTACAGCTCAATTTTGTAGTAACAGACACCATCTACTTCGACTTTGACCCGAAAGTACAGAAGCGTATTGCATTGCGCCTGGACCCGGGGCAAAAGCTGACGGATAATCAGCATACGGTAGTAGGCCCAGTGCGAATCAGTCCTGATAGCATTACCTTTACAGGCCCCTCATCCTTGGTAGACAGCCTGCCTGATCCTTTCCTGCTCCGTTTGCCCAACCAGAACCTGGCAGAGCCATCTAAGGTGCCTGTTCCGATCAACTACAACTATAAATCTTTGGTGCAGGCTGATGTAGAGGAAGCACAGGTTATAGTTAATGTAAAGAATCTGGTGCCAGAGGAGCGGCAATTGCTGCCTGAGCTAGTTAACGTGCCAGAGGACGCAACGCTTAGCCTGCGCCCACCAATTACTGTAGTGCGGTACCAAATACTTCAGGATTCTGTATCGCTGCTAAACCGTGCAGCTTTCAAGGTAGTGTTAGACTACAGCAAGTTCAATCCTATAGACTCCACCCTGGTGCCAGAGTTGGTACAACAGCCAAGAGGCATTCGCAATGTGCAGGTGTGGCCAGCTCGTGTAAAAGTTACCAGGAAATAATGTTGAAAATCGGTATAACAGGCGGCATAGGTACAGGCAAAACAATTGTGAGCTGTATGTTTGCCGTACTTGGTGTGCCTGTATATGATGCTGACTCTCGTGCCAAATGGGTAATGCATCATAATCTGGAGCTCAGGCAGGAGCTACTAGATGCTTTTGGCTCTGAGACCTTTTCGGAGGCCGGAGAGTTAAACCGTACTTACCTGGCAGGTATGGTGTTCAATAACCCACAGCGCCTGGAGCAGCTAAATAGCCTGGTGCATCCGCACGTAGGCAAAGACTTTGAAACCTGGTCGGCATCTCATGCCGCTAAACCTTATGTGATAAAGGAAGCGGCACTGATGTTTGAGTCAGAGTCGTGGAGGCAGATGGATGAGGTAGTAGCGGTATATGCACCGCTGGAGCTACGCCTCAAGCGCTTGTTGAAGCGCGATGCACATCGCACCGAAGCAGATATCAAGGCTATCATAGCCCGCCAGTTAAGCGAAGAGGAAAAGATGCGGCGTGCCCAGCACGTCATCTACAACAACGATAGGCAGCTCATCATACCGCAGGTGTTGGCCCTGCATGAACAGTTCTCTAAGGCAAACGCCTGAATAAACTTGGCTTTTGATATACTATAGAGGGTGCAAAATTGCCTGAGTGGCAGTTAGAGGGTTATACTATGACGATGACTTTAACTCAGCTGCTTCTTTAGTATACGGTCTGAGAGCAGCTGAACTAAAAGAGAAAACAAAAAGTGTGGGCATAAAAAAAGGACAACTTTTCAGTTGTCCTTTTGTGGGGCGTACTGGATTCGAACCAGTGACCCCCTGCTTGTAAGGCAGGTGCTCTGAACCAGCTGAGCTAACACCCCGTTATCTTTTCGTTGACCTGTTGTCCCCGATTCGAGGATGCAAATATGGGGGATGCTTTTCTAAAAACAAAATTTTTCTTGTGATAAAGCTTCTGCTATACCTAGTGCCTTTTATCTTTTAACTTAACAGCTTGCAGCCTTGCAGTAGGGTAGCATACTAACAGCAATGTCGGCACCGTTCCATCAGTATGATGGTAGCCAAGATGGCTGCCTGTAAGAGAGAACAGGAAAGTGTGGGTATAAAAAAAGGACAACTTTTTAGTTGTCCTTTTGTGGGGCGTACTGGATTCGAACCAGTGACCCCCTGCTTGTAAGGCAGGTGCTCTGAACCAGCTGAGCTAACACCCCGTTATCTTTTCGTTGACCTGTTGTCCCCGTTTGATGATGCAAATATGGGGGTTATTTATTTAACTGCAAAACATCTGAGATAAATTTCTTAAATTTTTTTTCAGCCACAGGGTTCTATTGCCCACGAATTATTACTACAGTACCTTTAGGTTTTGTAAGCTGCTATGAATCTGAACTTTCGCTAGGTGAAAAAAGGAGTGGTAAAAAAAGTGCTATTTTATGGGGTCACAATTTTTATTGTGACGGTGGGCTTGGCATTGGCGCTGGTGTACACTTACCAAGATAAAATAATTGAGCTTTTTGTGGCGGAGGCGAACAAACACATTAAAACGAAGGTGGATGTGCGGCAAATTTCTCTCTCGCTCTTCAATAAGTTTCCGCAGGTAGCGGTAACGCTTGATGAAGTGAACGTGCATGAGGCGCTGCCGGAAAGTGAAGAGTCGCTGGCGCGGGCTGAAAAGCTATACTTTACCTTTAGCCTCTGGGATATTCTGCTCGGTAACTATACAGTAAAGCAGTTCTACATGGAGCGGGGAGAAGTGTATATTAAAGTGCTTCCCAACGGAAAGGTGAACTATGAGATCATCGCAACTGATACCACAACCCCAGAAGACAAAGATTTCTCATTCGACCTGGAAAGCATCAACCTAAGTGAAGTAACCATTCATTACATCGATCAGCAACTAAAGCAGACGTATGAAGTGAATGCACACCAGCTAGCAGCTGCACTTACAATCTCCCCAGAACTTATCAATATTGAGGCAGAAGGGCAGGCTACCATTGAAACCATTAAGGTCGGCACTGGAGAATATTTCAAAGGCAAACGTGTAGATCTGCAATCAGCTCTAAGTATAAACCGACAGGCGCAGACAATCGCTTTACAGCCATCTATAGTGAAGGTGGAGGAAGCTGCTTATGAAGTAGGCGGTTCCATTGCTTATGGTGGCGTAACGGAGCTGGATCTGCAGCTTGATGGTAAGAACACCAATATACAGTCGCTGCTCTCACTATTGCCCCAAAGTATGACAGAAGAATTCAGGCAGTACCGCAGCGAGGGAGAGATATACTTTAACGGCACCGTGAAAGGTAAAGCCTCAAGCAAACATACTCCTAGTGTAAACTTTAGCTTTGGTGCCAGCAACGCCTCCTTCTTTCACCCTGATGTGCAGCAGCGCGTGGATAAGATATACCTGACAGGGAGCTTTACTAACGGTAAGCATCAGAATGCTACCAGTTCGGTTCTTGAGCTGAAAGAGCTTAAGGGTGTGCTGAACGGTAGGCCATTTAAAGGTAACCTCAAGTACAGCAATTTTAACAACCCGCACATTGCGTTTGATGTGCAGGGAATGCTGGATGTAGGCTATGTGCTGGGGCTTGTAAAGCTAGAGCAGGTACGCAGTGGCAGCGGTCTGGCAGATGTACGTATTGCCTTCTCCGGCAACCTCAATGAATTTAAAGCAAGGCCAGGAAACAGTACTCTTCACACAACCGGAGATATCACGTTGCACAATGTATCGCTGTCGCTGCGGGAGCTGCCACTGCCGTTAAGTAACCTGAGCGGCAACTTCATGTTTAAGCGTAACGATGTAGGCGTGTCAGATTTTAAGGGCAAGCTGGGTGAATCAGATTTTGCCGTCAACGGTATGTTTAAGAACGTGATGGCCTGGCTTCTTCTCGAGAACCAGCGCCTGCTGGTAGAAGCTGACTTTAAGAGCCACTACCTAAATTTTGATCAGCTCTTGAGTGAGGAGCAGAACACACCTGAAAAGGCCCGTACCGGCGATAGCTATAAGCTAGCCATATCACCCAACATTGCTTTTGATCTTAGTGCCTCTATTGACAGGTTACGGTTCCGCAGGTTCAGAGGGAAAAACATCATAGGGGAAGTAAAACTACGCAACCAGGTTGTTTCTACGCCTAATATCTCTTTCAGGGCCATCGGTGGCGATTTCGCTGTGCGAGGCAACATAGACGCCCGCAACCGCAATAACATCAAGGTAAGCACCGCCGCTAAGCTGAATAGCATGAGCGTAGACAGCCTCTTCTATGTGTTTGAGAACTTCCACCAGAACTTTATAGAGGAGCGCCACCTTCGCGGCTTGCTTACAGCCAATATCGTGTCTGATGTGTTCTTTGATAGTCAGCTGAACCCCAAAACGGAGCTGCTCCAAGCCGAAATAGAGGCTACAGTACGAAACGGGCAGCTCATTAACTTTGCACCTATGCAGAAGATGTCTGCATTTGTGAAGCGCTCTGAACTCGCCAACATGCACTTTGCTGAACTGCATAACTCCTTCTGGATACAGCAGGGCACTATCTTTATACCTGAGATGGACATTCGCTCTAATTTATCGGCAGCACCAGTAGTTTCTGTATCTGGCACCCACACATTCGACCAGAAAATGGATTACAAGATTAAGCTGCCGCTCTTCAGCAGCCGGCGTCCTGATAAGGATGCCCGCTTTGGCAATGTGGCTGAAGATCCCAATGCTGGCAACAGCAATCTCTTCCTAACACTGAAAGGCAGCGAGCGTGACTTTAAAATTGCTTACGACGATGAGCGTGTAAGACAGAAAATAAAAACGGACCTGAAGCAGGAAGGGCAGGAGCTACGTGACCTGCTACGCGGTAAAAAGCCTAAAGAAAAACAGAAAGAAGTAGAGCTGCAGGAGGGGGAATACTTTGACTTCAACTAAACTATAAAAAGTGGTTTTGAAGCAAAAAGCTCAGCAGAAATGATCAAATTTTTATCATTCACTTAAACATATTGTTCGTTCACAGTAGAATATCTGCCATATAAGGGAAAAGTTATACTTCGGGTGTAACTATGGGTATAAGAGCCCGTTTAAGAAAGCAAATCTGCAAGAAAGCATACAGGATGAAAGGAGTAAGGTTTACTGGTAACGAAAGGTTTTAGCATAGTAAACGTGAAACTGTAGCAGTATAACTGTGCAATTCAGAAGAAAATAAGATATAAGGGTGAAAAAAAAGCCGGAGCTTCTCCGGCTTTTTTATTGGGGTTTATTTTATATCAGAATTTTCGAAGTACGCCTGCTCTGCTGGCGGCTCGTGCTTTCCTGCCCTAGGCTTTTGCAAGTGTATTGTTTGTGTTGGGAAGGCAAACTCTGCACCATGCTTTTCCACAATTTCCACAATCTTATAGTTGATTTCTTCCTTGATGTCTATAAACTCATTCCAGTCCATGGTGTCTACAAAGTACTGTACCATCACGTCTTTAGAATGGGGGCCAAGGTTTAGAAAACGGATACGGCCATCTTCGTTGGTGCGCGGGTGCTGGTCAACATAATTCTGAATATCGCGCGTTATGGCCCGAATCTGCTCAGAACTTGTATCGTAGGTGAGGTTTATGTCGAACCTGGCGCGGCGGAAGGTACGCAGGGTAAGGTTATCGAGCGGCTTGTCGATCATCAGCTTGTTAGGTACCGTCACAAAACTTTTCTCCAGTGTCCGGATGCGCGTGCTCCGGAAGCCAATCTTTTCCACGACACCGATTAATTCGCCCACTTGTACCAGGTCGCCGGCCATAAAGGGCTGGTCCAGGAAAATGGTAAAGGAGGCGAGCAGGTTCTCTAAGCTCTCTTTGGCAGCAAAGGCTATGGCAAGACCACCCACACCAAGACCGGCTACGAGCCCTGTTACATTCACACCGAATACAGACCCTAAAATCACCAAAAAAGAAAACACCACAACCAGTACTTTGGTGAAATCCTTGAAAAAAGGCACCAGTTGGTCGTCTAATTTGGAGGCTGTCTTTTCGGTGCGGTACTTAAAAACCAGCCCTACGAAGTCTATAAAGCGCAGCAGCACCCATGTAAGGGCTACGATCACGAAAACCTGATAGGTGCGGAACATGAAGGTTTTCAGGAAAGGGTCTCCCTCACGGAGGTCACTTTGCTCCATTGGGTAGTCCAGCACCTGGAAAGCTAAGTACAGGAATACCAGGAACAGTAGTATCTCAAGGGGTTGTATGAGCAGGCGCCTAAACTCAGGCAGGTTGGCTTCTGACCATAAGCGGCTACCAAGGCGATACATTAGCCCGGAGATCATCCGGGAGAACAGCGTCTTAAAGATAAACCCGAACAGCAGAACGGCTGCAGTAATTAGGTATTCTGCTACAGTATTGTCCAGGAACTCGTAGCGTAGCCAGCTACTTCGAAATAACTCTTCCAAATTCATCGGTAACACAAAAGGCTTAAAGCAGTTGACCTAGAGCAATTTCAAAACTCGTTTTCGCGATTTCAGTTTTCTGCACCTGCTTGGCATGTGATTTCTCTAATGCTGTGCGGATGGTGCTGGAGGTGTCTCCAAATATGGCTTCATCCGTAATCTCAACTTCACTCTCCATCAGATAAGCAAACACACGGGCCATGCCGCAATTAGCAATAAAGTCAGGTATAACAGAAAGGTTGCGATCGGCAAATTCGCCGGTAGGGCCGAAGAAGATCTCCGGGTCCTGGAAAGGAACGTTAGCACCACAGGAAATAACTTCCATGCCGCTTCTGATCATGCGCTCCACTTGTTCTCGGGTTACCAATCTGGATGCTGCAGCCGGAATAAACACTTCAGCTGGTAAGTCCCAAATGCGGCTGTTTATCTCATCAAAAGAAATCAAGCCCGGTGTGTCGGGGTTAAGAGCGTTACCTTGGCGGTTTAAGAACAAGTCTGTAATCTCTTCAAAGGTATAGCCATTCTCATTAAGAAGACCGCCAGCCCTGTCGATGATGCCGACGATTTTAACGCCCTTAGAAGCTAAGTAGTAACCTGCAGCTGCTCCTACATTGCCCCAGCCCTGGATAATGGCTCTCTTGCCTTCAAACTGGCCTCCCCAGATGTTGTAATAGTGGCGTACAGCCTCTGCCACACCAAAACCGGTAATCATGTCGGCAATAGTATACTTGCGGGCAGTGGAAGGGGAGAAGTGCGGGTCTTCGATTACCTTCACCACTCCCTGGCGTAGCTGACCAATTTTGTTTATTTTCTGTGGCTCTGTGGCGTTAAAGTGTCCGTTCACGATGCCTTCCTGTGGGTGCCATAAGCCATAATCTTCCGTAATCGGGATTACCTCATGTATCTCGTCCACATTCAGGTCGCCACCGGTGCCATAGTAGCTCTTAAGAAGAGGAATAACAGCCTTATACCAGCGCTCAAGCACACCACGCTTACGAGGGTCTGCAGGGTCGAAGTTGATGCCTGATTTTGCACCTCCAATGGCAGGTCCGGAAACGGTAAATTTTACTTCCATCGTCTTCGCCAGTGACTCCACTTCACGCTTGTCTAGGCCTTTGCGCATACGTGTGCCACCACCGGCAGCACCGCCACGAAGTGAGTTGATTACCACCCACCCTTCTGCTTCTGTCTCAGGGTCTTTCCACTCAAAAACTATCTCGGGTTGTTTATTTTCAAACTTTGCTAGTAAGTCCTTCATTCCAGTTATAGTTGTGTCTTGATCGTAGGGCAAAGGTATAAAATTTAAAGCCTTAGCAGAGATAGATAGCCCCGCCAACGTTGTTCCGGCTTGCCCCGGTTACGCTGCTGAGGCAATTGTGTTCGCCACGCCAGCGTAGTACGCCCAAGAAGGCAAATATTAGTGCCTCCTTAAACGACACGACTTCTGGTTCTGGTACCTCTACCAAAAATTTTGAGCCTAGCTGCTTTTGTATCTGTTCTATAAGGAAGGTGTTGAAAGCGCCTCCTCCAGTTAACAGGACGTGGTGCATGCCTTCGTGTAGTGGAGGCAGGGCCTGTTGTATCTGCTGTGCTATGTGCTGGCAAACAGTGTGTAGTTTGTCAATTACAGAAGCATTGCTCTCCTCTATACTCTTGAGGCTATGCTCCAGCACCCACTCCTTTCCAAGAGACTTTGGAGCTGGTGCCGAGAAGTAAGCCGGTTGATTAAGGGTGCTCAGTAAGTCTGGCTGCAAGGAGCCTGAGCGGGCAAGTTCTCCATCCTTATCATAAGGTTTTCCTATACTATTAGCCAGCGTGTTCAGCAGCATGTTACAGGCGCTTATATCAAAAGCTGACCTCCTGCCGTTCTGTGAGTAGGATACATTGGCGATACCTCCAAGATTGATACAGTAATCGTACTTACTGAAGAGCAGCTCATCGCCGATAGGTACCAGTGGAGCACCCTGGCCACCTAGTGCTATATCCAGGGTGCGGAAGTCGCAGATAACGGGTAACTGCGCATTGGCCGCTATGTAAGCACCATGACCCAGTTGTAGCGAGATATGCTTGTCTGGCTGGTGAAAAATGGTGTGGCCATGAGAAGCAACAAAATCAGGTTGTATTTCGTGTTGTTGTACAAACTCGTGAACCTGTTGACCCATGAAGCTGCCAAAAGCATGGTCAAGTTCCACTAATTCAAGGGCACTTGCCGTCTCGGCACCTTGGAGGGAGTCAATCAGACTATCGATATATGGTAATGTAGTAGTATTCAGTATCTCATATACCCAATTTTGAGATTTGTACGTAAATCTACAGTGTGCTATATCTAGACCGTCGAGCGACGTCCCAGACATTAGCCCGATTACATGATAAGAAGTATCCATTGGCCAAAAATACTAAAAGCACGGCAATGATTTTCGGCCAAATAGTGCAGGCTTCGTATATATCTTATTATGAATAGGATTGAAAATTGATTTGTAGAAACTGTTAGGTATAATTTTAATTATGAAAAGTTTGTTGTCAAGAGTTGAATCGAAGAAGATAGATAAGGCGGCGGCCATGCTGAAGGTATTGGCTCACCCCAAAAGATTGGCGATAGTGGATTTACTCGGGAAAGAAGATAAAATGACTGTTACTGAGATATATAAGCAGTTGGATCTACCCCAAGCCATTGCATCGCAGCACCTGATTACACTTAAAGATAAGGGAGTCCTCTCGTCTTTTAAAGTGGGAACAAAGATTTATTACTCACTGGCTATTCCAAAGCTAATTGATGTAATTGATTGTTTGGAAGAATGCTGCATTGATATATAACCGCAAGCCTGCACCATCACGTGCGGTTATTCAGTGCCAGTGGCAGAAATGATTGAGGCCCCCGTTCGTCTTTAAAAGAGAGATTAGCGGAGGCCTCAGTCGTTTTTTAACTAAAAAATATAGGCTGTTTACTCAGATTTCTGGTCAGCGTTTACTGGCTGATTTTCCAGGTTAAACAGGTCATTCAGCAGGTCAATCAGTGTTTCAGCCTCACCGCGTTTACAGGCTGCCTTAAGTTGAAGTACCGGTAGCTTAATGATTTTCTGCATCATCGATTTTGTAATGTTATCGACCAGCTTGGCTTCTTTTGGTCCCATCTTCTTTACATAACGGGCCATCTCCTCCTGCCGGATTGCCTCTAATGCACTCTTTAAGCGGTGGATTGTTGGCGATACCATTGTCTCCTTAGACCAGTCGTTAAACTGTTCGATCGATTCTGCCACAATCTCCTTTACCTTCGGTACCGAATTAATGCGGCGCTGCAGAGCCTCTGAAGCTTTATTTTGTATAGTGTCGATGTTGTACAGTAACACGCCTGGTATACTTTCTATTTCAGGCTCCACGCTACGTGGTACAGAAAGGTCAATAAAGAACTTATAGGTAAGGATGTCCAGACGTTTCACCATCTCTTTGGTGAAGAAAGGCGTTTCACGGGCTACAGAGGAAATTATAACATCAGCCTCCTTCATACCCTGCACCATGTTCTCAAACGGAAGTACCTCCATATCACACTCCTCAGCTAATGCCTGTGCCTTGGCCTGTGTACGGTTGGTAATCTTCACATTCTTATAACCTGCATCTTTCAGGTTGCGGCAAACATCTGCACCGATTTCTCCTAAACCTACTACAAGTATACTTGGATTGATGATGTCGGCAGTTAGCTCCTCGATCAGTTCAACAGCTGCATAAGAGGTAGAGGCTGCTCCGTCGCGAAAAGAGGTCTCCTGTACCACACGCTTGTTCGTGAAGAAGATCGTGTGCATCAGGCGGTGTAGGAAAGGACCGGCAGTTTCGTTGTCGGCACTCCACTGGTAAGCCACCTTCACCTGGTTTGAAATCTGCATGTCACCAACCACCTGCGACTCCAAGCCCATTGCTACGTCGAATAGGTGCTGTACAGCATCGTCGTGTTCGTTCAGAATGGTGAAGTAGTCGAAATAACGGGAGATATTCTCTATGCCTTTAGTAATGCCGAGCAGCTTAACTATCTCAGCACTATAGTCGTCATCGGAGTTGTAGTATACTTCGGTGCGGTTGCAGGTGGATAGTACTAATATGTCAGAAGCCTGTATAAAGCCTTTGAGTGTCTGTAAAAACAGTCTGCACGAAGATTCATCTAAGGCAATCAGTTCCCTGATATCCAGCGGCGCTTTCTTATACGACAGGCTGATTGCTTTAAAATTCTGAAGCATAATAACGTGGGTTCTACTAGGGTGCAAAGTTAAAGCTCTAACTTTTAAAATAAAACTTACTTGCCCTCTATGTTCAATTTATACTAATTTCAAATAAATTACGTGTTTACTGCATGATCCCCATCTACTCGCAAAAGAACAGGATAAAGCTTATTGTTGTTATCATTGCTCTTATAATTGGCGCCGCCACTATCACCTATACCAATATACTAGTCAGCAAGTTATCGGAGCGGGAGCAGGAGCTAGTTCAGCTTTATGCCAAAGGCCTACGCTACATGATTAACGCCCCCAGCGACGATAACATAGTTTTCATCGAGGAAGAGATCCTTTCTTCCAATACTACTGTGCCTGTTATACTAACAGATGAGAACGAAAATATTCTCGATTCTAAGAACATTAATATTCCAGAAAACATTTCGAACAGGCCAGATAAAATAAATTCCTACCTGCAGGGCGAAATAGAGAAGATGAAGGAGCAGCACGAGCCCATAGTGGTACCTTGGGCGGAGGGGTCTGTAAACTATGTTTTTTACAAAGATTCTGAGCTGCTTTCGCAGTTAAGGTACTACCCTTATGTGCAGCTTATTGTAATTTCATGTTTTGCATTGGTGGCGTATTTTGCTTTTAGCTATTCGCGCCGGGCTGAGCAGAACAGGGTATGGGTAGGTTTGGCAAAGGAGACGGCGCACCAGTTGGGTACTCCGCTTTCGTCGCTGATGGCGTGGTATGAGTACATCAAATCCAGTCCTAAGTTCGAGAACGAGCCGATACTGGAGGAGTTGGGTAAAGACGTGCGGCGCCTGGAGATCATCACAGAGCGTTTCTCCAACATCGGCTCAGTGCCTACCCTGCGCGATGAGAACATCCTGCAGGTAACGCAAAATGCTATCAACTACTTACAAAACCGCATTTCGCGTAAGGTGGCCTTTACAGTAGAGTCTACCTTCTCGCCAGGTATTACGGCAAAGGTTAACGTGTCGCTGTTCGATTGGGTAATCGAGAACATCTGTAAAAATGCTGTGGATGCGATGGAGGGCCGCGGAAGTATAAACATCCAGCTGGTGCTGCTGGGTAAGAGTAGCGTTGCAGTAGATATTACTGATACAGGTAAAGGTATCCCGAAGAGTAAAATAGACTCCGTATTTTTGCCCGGCTTCACCACCAAAAAACGTGGCTGGGGACTAGGGCTTGCCTTGGCAAAGCGCATCATCGACAACTATCACCAGGGCAGGCTCTATGTGAAGTGGTCTGAAGTTGGAAAGGGCACCACCTTTCGAATTGTGCTGAATAGGTAGGAGGAAGTTAAAAGTTTAAGAGTTAGAAAGTGAGTCAAACTGTGGGATCAAACGAACTTTGTGATAGAGGTAATAAAGTATAACGCGAAGTATAAACTGTATTGGGATGCGTTTGTGGCGGATTCTAAGAATGGCACTTTTATGCTGCAGCGCGGTTACATGGAGTATCATGCTGACCGGTTCACGGACCACTCGCTGTTGTTTTATAAAAAGGGCAAAGTGATAGCACTGCTGCCTGCCAATGAAGTAGGGCAGGAGGTTCAAAGCCACGGTGGATTGAGTTATGGCGGCTTCGTTACAGATAAACGTATGAAAGCCGCGTTGATGCTAGAGGTGGTGCAGGCAACGAAGTTATACTTCCAGGAGCTGAATTTCGAAAGAATAACTTACAAAGCTATTCCGCATATCTATCACCAGTTACCTGCCGAAGAAGATCTGTATGCCCTGTTCCGGCACGGAGCTACACTTTGCCGTCGAGACCTTAACTCTGTGATTGATGTGGGTGCTGGACTTGGCTATAGCAAAACCCGTAGATGGGAGGTAAAGAAAGCCAAGAGAGGAAACGTGCAACTGCAGGTATCTAACGACTACGAAAGCTTTATGCAGCTAGAGCAGGAGGTGTTACAGCAAAAGCATAATAAGGTTCCTGTACACACGGCTAGCGAGGTGCGGCTGCTTGCTTCCCTGTTCCCCGAAAATATTAAGCTCTATACTGCTGCGGAGGCAGGTGAACTGCTGGCCGGAGTGCTGATGTATGAGACGGATACGGTTGCACATTGTCAGTATATGGCTGCTTCAGTTAGAGGAAAAGAACTAGCCGGTATTGATTTGCTGGTGGACTGGTTGTTAACGGAGGTGTACTCGCATAAGCCACACTTTAGCTTCGGCATCTCAACAGAGCAGCAAGGGCATTACCTAAATGAGGGCTTGGTTTGGAACAAAGAGAGCTACGGAGCCCGAACAGTAGTGCATGATTTTTACGAGCTAAGATTAACAGATTAAGCTAGAGGAGAGAATTATAAACAGCAATGGCTGCCCTAATCAGGCAGCCATTGCTGTTTATAATGATAGCTGTGGTTTTATGCAGCCTCTGTAGCATGAACAGCTTCTACTTCGTTCTTCTTGCCCAGCAGTTTTATTAAACCCCAAAGTATGACTGCGCCAATCAGGTACACAAGCAGCCAGTGTACTCCAAAAGTGGAGAGATTAGTGCAAATAATATTAGCCACTAGTGCTACTGTGATAGCATAAGGAAGCTGCGTTTTTACGTGGTCTATATGGTTACAGCCAGAGGCAAGCGAGCTTAGGATCGTAGTGTCAGAGATAGGGGAACAATGGTCGCCGAATACAGAGCCCGCTAGCACAACTGAAATTACATTATAGATAATCGGCATTGTTTCCTCCACACTAAAGCCCTGTTGCTGGCACACATACCAAGCGGCCGGCATCATGAGCGGATAAAGTATGGCCATGGTACCCCAGCTAGAACCGGTAGAGAAGGCAATAATAGCCGCCAGGAAGAAAGTGATCTCCGGCAGGAAGTGAGGTGATATATTGCCTGAGAATAGCGATGTCAGGTATTCGGCAGTATACAGCTCCTGCGTAACAGCTGCCAAGGACCAAGCCAGTACCAGTATAAGTATGGCTGGCAGCATCGTCTTAAATCCAGTTGTCAAAGACTCCATTGTTTCTGTAAGGCTCATAATGCGCTGGCTCATGGTAAGGGCAATTGCTACTATCACACCGCTAAGGGAGGCCCAGATTAAAGCGGTGTAGGAGTTGGAGTCACCGATGGTGATGGAGAGCTTGCGGAAGAAGCCAAGGCTGGCGTCTGACCAAACATCTGGGTTATAACCTGTATAAAGCAGGCCAATCATGGTGCCGCAGATTACAGTTAGCACAGGAAGTAGCGCGTTGATGGCGCGGGTACGGGTTTCGTCTATTGGTTCGAACTCAGCCATCTCGTGTTGCTGTCTCTCCTGGCCGGCACGATCGGTGCGAGTAGCAGAAACCTCTCCGGTAGCACGAGCTCTTATTTCAGCCTTATGCATTGTTCCGTAGTCGCGGTTCATCAGGATTAGCATCAGCATAAACACCAGTGTCAGTACTGGGTAATAAGCGTACTCCAGCGAGTGGAAAAACAGCGAGTAAGCGCCTTCCTCTATGCCCAGTTGAGCAGCCGCATCCTTTATATACCCTAGTTCAGCCCCAACCCAAGTTGTTACAAAGGCGATAGCGGCTACAGGAGCAGCGGTGCTATCTACAATATAAGCTAGTTTTTCACGGGAAATGCGGTGCTTATCTGTTACCGGCCGCATAGTGTTACCTACAATCAGTGTATTAGCATAGTCGTCGAAAAAGATAGCCACACCTAATACCCAGGTTACAACCTGAGAGCTTTTGGCAGAGCGGGCATAGCGCGAGAGCAAGTTTACTACCCCGGCCATACCTCCATTTTTAGATATGATGGCTACCATGCCCCCAATTAGCATAGAAAAGATGATAACAGATACGTGGTCGCCATCAGTGAGGGCTTCCATCAGGTAAGTGTCGCCTACAGCCAACAGCCCCGTAAACACGGACTTTGGCGATAAGCCATAAATTACAAAGCCGCCGATCCAGATGCCTGCAAAAAGGGCCAGTAACACTTCTCTGAAAATCAAAGCCAATACAATGGCAATGAGCGGCGGAAGTATAGACAGCCACATAGGGAATTCCTTTACGCCCCGCTTTTCCTCTACATCCAGGCGGTAGAGTCGTGCCATGGTGTGCGTGCCCATGTTGGCGCTTACCTGCACTAGTTCAGCGCTTTCGGGTATCGAGAACATCGTTTCTCCGTCAGTGAAGGTGGCCTCCTGGAGCTCCCCGTTAATGCGCAGCGGCAGCGGGCCGTTATACTTCATCAGGTTGCCAGATTCGGTGACGGTGCGCAGGGTGAAGGCAGTGTCGTTAATAGCCTGTAGTTGCAGCTCTTGAATGTCGTCTTTGGAAACCAGGTCTTGCGACATGGCTTGCACCGACAGCAGGATGAGCAGCAAAAGGCTCAGGAGGGGCTTATAAAGCTTCATTCAGAATGATGACGAGTTTGAAAACTCCCTAAGATAGAAAAGAATCAGGAAAGGCAGAAATGTTTGTACGGAGCAGTGTGTGGCCAAAGCCTGAAAGAAACCACTGCTATAAATCGATACAGCAGCGGCGTTTGAACTTTCAGAAAGATGCTTATAAAGGCAAGCAGAGCTTTAAGTTGCTAGGTAAATGTAAAGATGCGCCTTCAACAGGCACGCTTACTTCGCCCGGTTCACAATGAAGACTCCCACCAGTATAATAACCATTCCGATGTAGTGCCAAAGGTGAATTGTTTCGCCATCCAGCACGCCCCACATGAGCGCCACAACCGGAATCAAGTAGGTAGTGGAGCTGGCAAAAAGGGTAGTGGATATGTGGATGAGCTTGTTGAAAAGTATAAGTGCGATGGCTGTGCTAAACACAGCCAATATAGCAATGTACATCAGCGCTTCCCAAGCTCCTGGCACATGCTGCAGTTTGTAGAAAAAGTCAGTGGTGAGCAGGTAAACCAACGCTACAGGCCCTACAGTAAGTAGCGCCAGGCTTGATAGAGCAATCGCCTTCATGCCGTGCAGGCGGTGCTTGATGATGTTAGCACTGGTGCCGTAGAAAATAGTGGCTAGCACAATGTATAGGCCATAGTACATGTTGCCTAGGTCAGCATTACCATTCCCGGAGAAAATCAAGACAGCCGTACCTGCGATTCCAATAATAATGCCCAACATGCGCATCCAGGTGATGGGCTGGCCAAATAAGACTGCGCCGACCAGGAGCGTGAACAGCGCAGTTAACGAGTTAAGTACACCCGCTAGCCCGCTGGCCAGTCGCGTTTCGGCTATGGCAAATAGAAAGGCCGGAAAGAAGTTGCCTAGTAGCCCGGTGCCTAGTAAAAACTTCCAGCGGCTTGACTCTACTTTGCGCAGGTTTTTAATAGCAAACGGTAATAATGCTGCACATGCAATGACCATGCGCAAAGCACCTACTTCATCAGAAGCATATACTACCAACCCTTTTTTGATGAGTATAAACGAGGTGCCCCAAATGAGCGCAAGTATGGTAACCAGAACCCAAGCTATTGCTGGAGTTGAGGTTTCTTGTGCAGCGGGAGTAGTGGCAGTTTTGATAGTTGGAAAGTTAGAAGGTTAAAAAGTTAGAAAGTTGTTTATAATAGAAACCAGCTTCCCGACTTAAATGCAAATATAAAAGGAGTTGAAGTCTCAACATGCACGTCAAACCTTCAACTCCTTAAAAACTTTCTAACCCTCTAACTTTTTAACTCTCCACATAGCTCATGGTTTGGGCGATCTCGTCCAGCGTGTCGTAGATCTCCTGAATGTCTTCAGACTGCACCAGTTTCATGCGCAGCGGCTTGAAGTGTGGAAGGCCACGGAAGTAGTTAGTGTAGTGACGGCGCATCTCAAAGATGCCCAACTTGTCACCCTTCCATTCCAGCGAGTGCGTAAAGTGCTGGCGGCATACTTCCACGCGCTCCTCCAGTGTCGGCCCCGGCAGTATCTCACCGGTGTTCATGTAATGCTTGATTTCGTTGAAGATCCACGGGTAGCCGATGCTGGCGCGGCCGATCATAATGCCATCCACGCCGTACTTGTTGCTGTATTCCAGTGCTTTCTGCGGAGAATCAATGTCGCCGTTGCCGAAGATCGGGATGTGCATGCGCGGGTTGTTCTTAACCTCTGCGATCAGGCTCCAGTCGGCCTCCCCTTTATACATTTGCACGCGCGTGCGGCCATGTATACTTAAAGCTTTTATGCCGATATCCTGCAGACGCTCAGCTGTCTCTACAATGTACTTGGTGTTCTCGTCCCAGCCCAGGCGTGTCTTTACTGTAACAGGCAAGTCAGTCGCTTTTACGATTTCCTCGGTCATTTTTACCATTTTAGGAATATCGCGCAGCAAAGCAGCTCCAGCACCTTTACAGGCTACATTCTTTACAGGGCAGCCATAGTTAATATCGATTAGGTCTGGGCCTGCCTGTGCCGATACAATAGCGGCCTCACGCATCGACTCAATATCAGATCCGAAAATCTGTATACCAATAGGGCGCTCGTAGTCAAAAATGTCGAGTTTTTGCACACTTTTGGCGGCATCACGTATCAAACCCTCAGAGGAGATAAACTCCGTGTACATAAGGTCGGCACCGTTGGCTTTACACACTTTACGGAACGGCGGATCACTCACGTCCTCCATTGGTGCGAGTAGTAACGGAAACTCTCCTAGCTCTATGTTAGCAATCTTTACCAAAGCAAAATCTATATTTTCGCGTAAATTTACGCCAATAAAACCTAATTTTCAGTATGAAAGGTTTCATCTCGAAAGATCTGTACCCAAGTTGGGTATTGTTACTGCTGATAGTATACATGGCTGGCGGTTACTTTGTGGCGATGTTTGCCGTGGGTTTGCTGGCAAATTGGATCTTTGGGATTAGTCTTTTTGAGCTGGCAAATGTGGCCACTAACCCGGCCGATCATCCGCAAGGACCGGATGTAATGCTGCTCTTGCAGGGCGTGCTGCAATTCATTGCCTTTATTATCGCACCTGCTATCCTTTTGCTTTCCCTCAACTATAGGCTAGGCGATTATTTGAATTGGAAGGTGCGGTCTCCCTGGCTACTGGTGCTGCTGAGCGGCCTGCTGATTATTGCTATCATGCCCGCTAACTCTGTTATCATCAACTGGAACGCCAACATGGGCTTTCCTGACTTTATGAGTGGCTTTGAGCAATGGGCACGGGAACAGGAAGAGCAGTTGGCAGAGCTTACTAAGCTCATTACTCAATTTAGCTCTGTGCCTGAGTTACTGATAGGTCTGGTGGTGTTTGCGGCTATACCTGCTGTAGGGGAGGAGCTGGTGTTCAGAGGTATTGCACAGCGGCAAATCTTCCGCTGGTCTGGTAACATACATGTGGCCATTTGGGTAACAGGTATCATCTTCGCCGCCATCCACGTGCAGTTCTTTGGCTTTTTGCCACGGGCTATACTTGGAGCACTGTTTGGTTATTTATACTTTTGGTCGGGCCGCATTATTGTGCCGATTGTGGCGCACTTTGTAAACAACGGGTTTACGGTTTTTATGCTATACTTGCAGCAAACGCGCACCATTGATGCGGATATTGAGAGCACAGAGGCAATGCCGTGGTACCTTATAGCGTTGTCGGTTTTGATAAGTGCCGCTATTCTGTACTTTCTGTACCAGTCTTTTATCCGCCTGCCACTGCGCGAAGAAAGTATGGCTGAGACCCGCGAAATAGAAGACCGGGCATAAGTAAAACAACCAAAGCTAATCCTCTTATACTTGTCGCTACGCCGATACAAGTCCTTTTCATGAGTAAAAAATTATCAACCCTCAGTAATCTAAACCAACGAATCATAGTAGGGGTGCTGGGCGCCGCGTTGTTTGTAGGGAGTATCTGGTATAGCGAGTGGACCTATTATCTGTTGTTTCTGGGGCTTACCCTGCTAGGCATCTCTGAGTTTTATACTTTGGTAGGAGTGCAGGGTATGAGGCCTAATAAGCCACTGGGGCTTATGCTTGGCGGTGTGTTCTTTACGTCTGTATTTCTGGTGCAGAAAGACTCTGCTCCCGGAGAGTTATTGTACCTCTCTTTACCGTTGCTGTTTCTGGTATTTATCGCTGAAATGTACCGCAAGAAGCCGCAACCTTTCACCAACATTGCTTTCACTATAACCGGTGCGGCCTATGTGGCTGGCCCGTTTGGGCTGTTGCACCTGCTGGGATACCTGGGCGGCGAGTACAGCTGGCAGCCTATACTTGGCCTGATGCTGCTTATTTGGGCATCAGATACCGGTGCATATATAGCAGGTAAGAACTTTGGTAAACATAAACTGTTCGAGCGCGTATCGCCTGGCAAGACCTGGGAAGGTTGGATTGGCGGTACCATATTGGCTGTGCTGGTTGGCTACGGTATGTCCTTCGTGTTTATGGACCTAGAGGTGTACCAATGGATAGGCATGGCGGTATTGGTAGCCATTTTCGGGGTTCTTGGAGACCTTTCGGAGTCTATGCTTAAGCGCAGCCTTGGCGTAAAAGACTCAGGCACACTGTTGCCAGGCCACGGTGGCCTTCTCGATCGTTTCGACAGCCTCTTAATGGCTATTCCATTCATTGTTGCCTTCCTCCAGATCTTCTAAAAAATTTTGTAGCCTGCCCGTAGGAGGTTGCAAGTATAATTCTCAACTTTGCCTCGAATTTATCAATGATTGATTACTCACACTAAATTTTATTGAGTAGATGATGTTATATAAAGAGCCAGCACCGATCAAGGATAGGGAAAATCCTTTCGAGTCGATGATGTCGCGCTTCAACATTGCAGCTGAGGTGCTAGGGTTGGATGAGGAGGTGTACAACGTTCTTAAGTCTCCTACGCGTCAGGTAATAGTGAATGTGCCTGTTACGATGGATGATGGCAAGGTGCGTGTGTTCGAAGGCTTCCGTGTAATTCACTCTAACATTCTGGGCCCATCAAAAGGCGGTATCCGTTATGCCCCGGATGTGTTTCTGGATGAAGTGAAAGCACTTGCTGCCTGGATGACCTGGAAGTGTGCTGTAGTTGACATTCCTTATGGTGGAGCAAAAGGTGGTATAATCTGTGATCCATACTCTATGTCTGCTGGCGAAATTGAACGCTTAACCAGAGCTTATACCTCTTCTTTGGTAGATATCTTTGGCCCTGACCGAGACATTCCAGCTCCGGATATGGGTACTGGCCCGCGTGAGATGGCTTGGCTGATGGACGAATACTCTAAAACAAAAGGCTCTACCGAACACGCTGTAGTAACAGGTAAACCGCTGGTATTAGGTGGTTCGCTTGGCCGTGTAGAGGCTACTGGCCGTGGTGTAATGGTGTCGGCAATGGCTGCGATGGATAAACTGGGTATGGATCCTAATAAATCAACAGCTGTGGTACAGGGCTTCGGTAACGTAGGTGCCTGGGCAGCTAAGCTGATGGCTGAGCGTGGCGTTAAAATACTTGGTGTTAGTGATGTGAGCGGTGCTTACTGGAATGACAACGGTATTGATATTGAGGAGGCTATTGAGTATAAAAATGCACACAACGGCCGTCTTGAGGGCTACAAAGGTGCAGAGCAAATGGATCCGGGCGAACTGCTTACTACTAAAGTGGACGTGCTGGTACCGGCCGCTGTGGAAGACGTTATCACGATCCACAATGTAAACAAGATCCAGGCCCGCCTGATTGTAGAAGGTGCCAACGGTCCAACCTCTTATAAGGCTGACAATATCATCAACGAGAAAGGTATTATGGTAGTGCCGGATATTCTCGCTAACTCTGGAGGTGTTACCGTGTCATACTTCGAGTGGGTGCAAAACCGCATGGGCTTTAAATGGACACTGGACCGCGTAAATGAGCGTGCCGAGCGCATTATGAACGAGGCCTTTGAGCGTGTGTATGCAGCATCGCAGAAGTATAATGTGCCAATGCGTATTGCAGCCTACATTGTAGCAATCGATAAAGTTGCCATGACATACAAATATCGCGGGGGCTTCTAGAAAAATTTTTAGAGGAATAAGCGAAAGATTGTATAATTTTGAAGCAGGTAATAGCCCATCTATGTAACTGGATGGGCTATTATAACTTATAAAGTACCTGCGGCAAACATAAAATCGGATGAAAATTCACAAGGAAGGACGGAAAATATTATTTTTTACATTGTTGATTTTGGTAGTGCTTAACCTGTTGCTCTACAACTTCAACGCAGAGAATGGTACCTTTAATAAAGTTTTTTCCGCCGTTTCAGCCGTTCTTTTCCTGTTAATCCTGCAGTTCTTCCGAAGCCCTTATCGTACTTTGCTGCTGCATGATGACTTGATTATTGCCCCGGCCGATGGCAAAGTGGTAGTAATTGAAGAGGTGGAGGAGCCGGAGTATTTCAAAGATAAGCGTAAGCAGATTTCTATTTTCATGTCGCCGATCAATGTGCACATCACGCGCAACCCTGTATCCGGCATCGTAAAATATTTTAAGTATCACCCGGGGAACTACTTTGTAGCTTGGCACCCAAAATCAAGCACGCAGAATGAGCGTACTACCGTAGTGGTGGAATCTACGGCAGGGCCGGAAGTGCTTTTTCGCCAGATTGCCGGAGCTATGGCACGCCGTATTGTATGGTATGTGAATGAGGGCGACGAGGTGAGCCAGGGAGAAGAATTCGGCTTTATCAAATTCGGTTCTCGTGTAGACATCTTTGTGCCACTTGACACAGAAATCAAAGCCGAGTTGGGTCAGAAAACTAAAGGTGGCCAAACAGTAATCGCCCAGTTGAAGACGCCACCACCAACTATCTTTGGGTAAAACAATGGACATAAAGCATAAAACAGAAAGGCCGCTGCAAGTATAAACTGCAGCGGCCTTTCTGTTTTATAAAGCTTGAAGCGTTTAGTACCAGCTTTCTACGAGTTTCATCAGTTGCTCCAGATACTTTTGGTCTACTGCATCAAAGTCGTTGAGCTTGTCGCTGTCGACATCTAGCACCAGTTTTACCTCGCCATCTTTTATGGCTGGCAACACAATTTCTGACTTAGAGTCGCTGCTGCAGGCAATATGACCAGGAAAAGCCTCCACATCAGGAACTAAGATAGTTTTCTGCTGAGTATAGCAGGCACCGCAAACTCCTTTGTGGTAAGCTATGCGTGTGCAGGCAACAGGTCCTTGGAATGGCCCCAGTACCAGCTGTTCTTCCTTATTGAAGTACACGCCTACCCAAAAGAAGCCCATGCCCTGGCGCAGAGCAGCTACCATATTAGAGATGTTGGCTATAAGATCAGTTTCGCCTGTAGTTAATGCTTCTATTTGCGGAAGCAGCGCTTTATACTTTTCCTCTTTGCTTAAGTTAGCATCTACTATAAGAGACTCGGCCATAGTGTAGTTACGAATGAGAAATTGGGTAAATAAGTAATTTATGCTTGATTATCAGTAACGTTTTTATCTGTTATGGTAGTGCAACAGCTGATCAAGGCCTATGGTTTGAATGCTGCTCAATTTACCGAACGCCATACCTGGAGCCTTCACGCCGGCAGGTATAGTTTTGTGCAGGCTTTTAAAGACCAAAGCTTCGTCCCAAAGGTTAGCCTGCAGCAGGCTCTCCAGCAGAAAAGTGCCACCCTCTACCATCACCGACAGCACATTGCGCTGGTGCAGCTCCTGCATGATCTGCGGTAGCATGGGTTCATCCTCCCTCAGTTGCACAAAGTGTACATTTTCGCGGCTCTCCTGCTCTTTGTAAGTATAAACCACCGTAGGCTGGCTTCCGTCAAAAAGGTGAAGGTGAGGGGGGAGGAGCAGGTTTTTGTCTATCACAATGCGAAGCGGGCTAGAGCCATGCCAGAGGCGCGTGTTCAGGCGAGGGTTATCGTAGAGGGCAGTACGACTGCCAACCATAATTGCCTGCTCTTCAGATCGCCATTTATGCACCAGCCTTTGTGCCAGCACTCCACTGATCTGCTCTTGTTGGTAGTTGGCTGCAGCGATAAAACCGTCTGCTGTCTCGGCCCATTTAAGCGTAAGATAGGGGCGCTTTCGGCTGTGGAAAGTAAAGAAACGTCTGTTTAGTTCAAGTCCTTCTTCCTCCAGAACGCCTACCTTTACCTGTGTTCCCGCCTCAAATAGCTTTTTGATGCCACGGCCCGCTACCAGTGGGTTAGGGTCAGTATTGCAGATAACTACATCCTTTACACCATGGCTAATAAGCAAATCGGCACAGGGAGGGGTTTTGCCATAGTGCGAGCACGGTTCCAGTGTTACATATACGCGGCTCTTAGGTAACAAACTTTTATCCTCTACTGAGGCAATAGCGTTCACCTCGGCATGCGGGCCGCCATGCTGTTTATGCCAGCCTTCACCAATAATCTGCCCGTCGTGCACCACCACACAACCTACCATTGGATTGGGGCTGGTGCAGCCATTGCCTAGGCGAGCCAGCTCCAGGGCGCGTTGCATACATCTTTCGTCGGACATAGGACAGTTAAAAAGTTGGAGAGTTAAGAAGTTAGAAGATTACTTAAAATAGGGTCTTGGCGCAATCACGATGAGCCAAAGGTGGCTTTATCAGCACTTCCTAACATTTAAACCTTATAGCTTTCTACCTCAGAAAGCCTACTTTTGCAAAGATACCTAAATCAAGAGAAAGTATAGACGTGGCTACTATTCAACAGTTACAGCAAATCGTTCGGGAAAGTATAAAAGGTACACACTCAGAGCCAGAAGTAGCAAGTATAGCTCAACTGGTGCTGGAGCATGTACTGCAAAAGAACCGGGTGCAGCTATCGCTGTCGCAGCAGGAAGAGGTAGCTCCCGAGCAGGTGGCGCAGGTAGAACAGATGGTGCAGCGACTACAGAAGCATGAGCCGGTGCAGTATGTGTTGGGGGTGGCGCATTTCTATGGTCTGGAGCTACAGGTGGATGAACGTGTGCTAATACCAAGGCCCGAGACGGAGGAGTTAGTTGATTTGGTGCTGCGAGAGCATAAAGGGCAGGAGGGGCTACAAGTGCTGGATATTTGTGCAGGCAGTGGGTGCATTCCATTGGCCTTGGCAGCAAATTTGCCCCGTGCACAAGTATACGGCCTTGAGGTATCGGAAGGAGCATTGAAGGTAGCCAAAGCTAATGCCAGAGAGTATAACCTGCTAGTAGAGTGGATACAGGCGGATATTTTTGAGCCAGTGCCTCGTATAGCTGCTGAGTCCTTAGATATTATCACGAGTAATCCGCCCTATGTGCTTGAAGAGGAGAAGATGCAGATGCGGCAGAACGTACTGCAGTATGAACCCCACCTGGCGCTGTTCGTGCCTGACCAGGATCCGCTTAAATACTACAAAAGAATAACTGAGGTGGCGCTACAGCTTCTGAAAAAAGGTGGTAACTTATACTTTGAGATAAACGAGCGCTACGGCCAGCAGGTGCAAGAGCTTCTAAACCAAGCAGGCTTTGCAGAGGCGGAGGTAGTTGAGGATTTGTTTGGCAAGGAGCGCATCGTTAAGGGCATACGATAGCTTATGCACAGAAAATAAGGAGTAAATTATTCGATGTAAAAGTTAAAATTGTACTTTTGCAGCAAAGTATACTCTGCGCAGGCGTGCTGAAGCATTAGCTACTATAAAGTTGTACTGCTCGCTTATGATAGGTCGTTCCATTCACGTTTTGTGGAGTGGCACTAATCAAATACTAGTAAAATACTTGAACAGACTAAACAAACATAATCAACGTGTACCAGGAAATACTTAATAAAGAAGCCAAACTTGCAGTTATTGGCTTAGGCTACGTAGGATTGCCTATTGCATTAGCCTTTGCTAAGAAAGTAAAAGTAATCGGGTTTGATATAAACTCGAAGCGCGTAGAATTAATGCGCAACAACATTGACCCAAGTGGAGAGTTGGAGAGCAGCGAATTTGAGGGGGCAGACATAGAGTTTACTGATAGTCTTGATGTACTGCGCGAGGCCTGCTTCTTTATTGTGGCTGTTCCTACACCTATCGACGAGCATGCTCAGCCAGACCTAAAGCCACTTCTTTCTGCCTCTACTACTGTTGGTAAAGTGCTGAAGAAAGGTGACTATGTCGTGTTTGAATCGACAGTGTATCCTGGTTGCACGGAGGAAGACTGTGTACCAGTACTGGAGCGTGAGTCAGGGTTGAAGTTTGGTGAAGACTTCAAAGTAGGTTATTCACCGGAGCGTATAAACCCAGGTGATAAGGAGCATACTTTGGCAAAGATTGTGAAAGTTGTCTCTGGTAGCGATCCGGAGGCAGCCGAAGAAATTGCGCAAGTATATGAACTAGTGATTGATGCAGGTGTACACCGTGCTTCTACTATCAAAGTGGCTGAGGCTGCCAAAGTGATTGAGAACACACAGCGTGACCTTAACATTGCGCTCATGAACGAGTTGTCCATCATCTTTGATAAGATGAACATCAACACTTATGAGGTTTTGGAGGCTGCAGGCACTAAATGGAACTTCCTGCGTTTCTCTCCTGGTCTGGTGGGCGGCCACTGCATCGGTGTAGATCCATACTACCTGACTTACAAAGCCAAGGCATTAGGTTATGATGCCAAAGTTATCCTCAGCGGTCGCAGCACCAACGATAACATGGGCGCGCATATCGCCAACAAACTGGTGAAAATGATGATCATGCGCGGCAAGAATGTTTCTCAGACGAAGGTGCTGGTAATGGGAGCTACTTTCAAGGAAAACGTAGAAGATATTCGTAACTCTAAGGTAGTAGATGTGATTCGTGAGTTGAGGAGCTTCAATGTAAATGTTGAGGTAGTGGATCCCTACGCAAGCTCTGAAGAACTGCAGCACGAGTATGGTTTTGGTCTGGTGGAAGAGGCTGGTAAGGACTATGATGCTGTTGTGGTGGCTGTGCCGCACAAGCCGTACCTGGAACTGGATGAGAACTATTTCAAGTCAATCATGAACGGTAGTCCTATTCTTGTGGACCTGAAGGGCATCTTCCGCAACAAGATTTCTGAAATAGAATATAAGAGTTTATAAAAAATTAGACTGTTGGCAAACGAAAAGATATTGGTAACCGGAGGCGCAGGCTATATCGGCTCTCACACCGTGGTGGAGCTGGTGGAAGCAGGATACGAGCCTGTGATTATAGACAACTTCTCTAACTCAGAGGAGAGTGCACTTGAGGGAATTGCAGATATACTTGGTCGCAATGTACCTTGTCACCGCATCGATTGTACTGATGTTGAGGCGTTGCGGCAGGTGTTTAGACAGGAACAGAATATACAAGGTGTAATCCACTTTGCAGCTTATAAGGCTGTAGGGGAATCAGTGTCGGAGCCACTAAAGTACTACCACAATAATGTAGGCTCTCTTGTAGCGCTGCTGCAGGTGATGGATGAGTTTAAGGTGCCTAGCCTGGTGTTTTCATCATCCTGCACGGTGTATGGCATTCCGGATAAGTTGCCTGTAACGGAAGAGACGCCGGTGCAGAAAGCTAACTCTCCATATGGAAATACTAAAAAGGTATGTGAAGAGGTTCTTACTGATCTCGCTAGCAGCGGGAAAAGTCAGCTTAAATCCATTGCTCTGCGTTACTTTAACCCTATTGGAGCCCACCCCTCAGCAAAGATTGGAGAGTTGCCACTAGGGGTGCCAAATAACTTAGTGCCTTTTATTACACAAACAGCGGCAGGAATACGTGAGCAGCTTACAGTATTTGGGGATGACTATGATACACCGGATGGCACGTGTGTTCGGGACTACATTCATGTGGTAGATTTGGCAAAAGCACACGTGGTGGCAGTAGAGCGTTTGCTGCAGGGCAAAGCTGACAGCATTGAATTCTTTAATGTAGGCACAGGTACAGGTAATACTGTACTAGAGGCGATCAAAGCTTTTGAGAAGGCATCAGGGCAGAAGCTGAACTATAAAGTAGGTCCACGCCGTGCCGGTGATGTGCCTAAGATATACGCTGACGTGACCAAAGCGACAGAGGTGCTTGGTTTCAAAACCACCAGCACACTGGAAGAAGCGATGAAAAGCGCTTGGGATTGGCAAGTGTCTCTTCAGAAAGTAAAATAGTAGATATTAAGATGAAGGTATTGATTACAGGGGGTGCTGGTTTCATTGGTTCGCACGTGGTGCGGCTGTTCGTTACCAAGTACCCGCACTACCAGGTCTACAACCTCGACAAGCTCACCTACGCGGGCAACTTGGAGAACCTCTCCGACATCGAGGACAGGGAGAACTACACCTTCCTCAGGGGAGACATCGTGGACGCAGGCTACCTGGAGGAGATCTTCTCCGGGTATAAGTTCGACGCGGTGATCCACCTGGCGGCCGAGTCGCACGTGGACCGCTCCATTACAGACCCCTTGGCTTTCGTCGAGACGAACGTGATCGGCACGGTGAACCTGCTGAACGCGGCCAGGAGGCACTGGAAAGATGACTTGGGCAAGCACCTGTTCTACCACATCTCCACCGACGAGGTGTACGGCTCGCTGGGCGAGCAGGGGCTCTTCACCGAGTCCACGGCCTACGACCCGCGCTCCCCGTACTCAGCCTCCAAGGCCTCTTCCGACCACTTCGTCAGGGCCTGGCACCATACCTACGGCCTGCCGGTGAAGGTGTCCAACTGCTCGAACAACTACGGCCCGAACCACTTCCCCGAGAAGCTCATCCCGCTGGCGATCCACAACATCAAAAGCGAAAAGCCGGTGCCGGTGTACGGTAAAGGAGAGAATGTGCGTGATTGGCTCTACGTGCTCGACCACGCGAGGGCCATCGATGTGATCTTCCATGAGGGCAGGGTGGGCGAGACCTACAACATCGGCGGGGTGAACGAGTGGCGCAACCTGGACCTAATCCACTTGCTCTGCGATGTGATGGACCAGAAGCTGGGGCGCGAGAAGGGCCACTCGAGAAAGCTCATCACCTTTGTCAAGGACCGCGCCGGCCATGACCTGCGCTACGCCATCGACTCTTCGAAGCTGATGCGTGAGCTGGGCTGGAGGCCGTCGGTGACCTTCGAGGAGGGCCTGAGCAAGACGGTGGACTGGTACCTGGAGAACCCCGGGTGGCTCGAGAGCGTCACCTCCGGAAACTACCAGAGCTACTATGAGCAGCAGTACACAAACAGATAAGATTTGAATTTTCGTAATAGAGATAATATGTACAATTCCCCATTCCATGAGAAGTCGCTGGAGAACCTGTCGTTTCTGGTAACAGGTGGTGCTGGCTTTATAGGTTCTAACCTGGTTGAGTACCTGCTGAAGTACAAGGTAGGCAAGGTGCGTGTGCTGGACAACTTCTCCAATGGCTACCGCAAGAATATTGAGCAGTTCCTGGACAATCCAGCTTTTGAGTTGGTAGAGGGAGATATACGGGATGTGCAGATATGCCTGGAGGCCTGTGCTGGAATGGATGTGGTGCTGCACCAGGCGGCGCTTGGCTCTGTGCCGAGAAGCATAAACGATCCCATCACTAGCAATGATGTGAACGTGGGCGGCTTTGTGAATATGCTGACGGCGGCCAAGGAGCGGAACGTGAAGCGCTTTGTGTATGCCGCTTCTTCTTCCACCTACGGCGACAGCAAGGAGCTACCAAAGGTAGAGGATAGAATTGGAAAGCCTCTTTCTCCTTATGCAGTGACTAAATATGCAAATGAGCTGTATGCGGATGTATTTGGCAAGACCTATGGCATGGAGATTATCGGGCTGCGCTACTTTAACATCTTTGGTCCAAAGCAGGATCCTAACGGTGCCTACGCTGCCGTGATTCCGCTCTTTATAGATGCGCTGATCCATAACCGTTCCCCAAAGATAAATGGTGACGGAGGCCAAACACGCGACTTTACCTTTGTGGAGAACTGCGTGCAGGCTAACATCAAGGCGGCTCTAGTGGATAACCCGGAGGCTGTGAACCAAGTGTATAACATTGCAGTGGGCGACAGAACTTCTCTGCTGGAGATGTTCAACATCCTGAAGGAAACGGCTGGCGCCGATGTGGAGCCAGTGCATGGTCCTAACCGGGCAGGCGATATCCGTGATAGCCTTGCCGATATCTCAAAGGCGCAGCGCCTCTTGAAGTATGACCCGAAGGTGCGCATCGAAGAGGGGCTTCAACGCACTTTTGAATGGTTTAAAAATAACGAAGAATTTATCTACAGGGGCTCTAAAACAGTTGCTGAGAAATAGGCTCTATAAGCAAGAGATGAAAGGAATCATACTTGCCGGCGGCTCGGGCACCAGGCTCCACCCCTTGACCTTGGCGGTGAGCAAGCAGCTGATGCCGGTGTACGACAAGCCGATGATCTACTATCCGCTCTCCACGCTGATGCTTTCGGGCATCCGAGAGATCCTCGTCATCTCCACGCCCCACGACCTGCCGATGTTCGAACGCCTCTTGGGCGACGGCTCGCGCCTTGGCTGCAAGTTCAGCTATGCCGTGCAGGAGGAGCCCAACGGGCTGGCACAGGCCTTTGTGATCGGCGAGGAGTTCATCGGACGAGACAAGGTGGCCCTGGTGCTGGGCGATAACATCTTCTACGGCTCGGGCATGGGTAGCGTGCTGCGCCAGAACTCAGAACCTGATGGCGGGGTGATCTACGCCTACCACGTGCATGACCCGGAGCGCTACGGGGTGGTGGAGTTTGACGAGAACAACACTGCCGTTTCCATAGAGGAGAAGCCGAAGGAGCCTAAGAGCAGCTACGCTGTGCCGGGGCTATACTTCTATGATAATGAGGTGGTGGAAATCGCTAAAGGCCTGGAGCCAAGCGCGCGGGGCGAGTATGAGATCACGGACGTGAACCGCGAGTACCTTAAGAGGGGCAAGCTGAAGGTGGGCATCCTCAACCGCGGCACCGCCTGGCTGGACACGGGCACGGTAGCTTCGCTGATGCAGGCGGCAACTTTTGTGCAGGTGATCGAGGAGCGGCAGGGGCTCAAGATCGGCTGCATTGAGGAGGTGGCCTGGCGCATGGGCTTTATCTCAGACGAGCAACTCAGAGAAATTGCAGAGCCCCTGAGAAAGAGCGGGTACGGTGAGTACCTGCTGAGGTTACTCAAGGAAAAAATAATTTAAAGGCTACCTTAGGGTAGCCTTTTCTGTTCATGGTTTTTTTACTACAACAAAAAGCCAAGCAGTAGTCCCGTAAGTATGAGCACAGGCGCGGGGGTCTTGGTGAACATTAGCAGGCAGAATGTGGCCACGACTATACCAAAATTAAGAAATGTGTTCTCTATAGGATGGTAAAGCAGTATGGCGGCGGCTACCACCATACCTGAGCTGACGGCGCTGATTCCCTCCAGCGATGCACGAACTACCCGGTACTTTTTCAGTTCATCCCAGAATCTGATTACAAAGAAGATGAGAAAGGTGCCTGGTAGAAAGATACCAACCGTAGCCACAAAAGAACCTAAAAACTGCCCGGCTATACCATAGTCTCGCATAGCCAGGTTTCCTACAAAAGAAGTAAAGGAGAATGTCGGTCCTGGCAGTGCCTGTGCAATAGCATAACCTGAAAGAAACTCCTCACCAGTAAGGTAGCCTTTGAAGTCAACAAATTCTGTGTAAAGCAGTGGAATAAGTACCTGCCCGCCACCAAATACAAGGCTACCGTTACGGTAAAAATTTTCGAACAAACGCACAGGCAGCGACGAAGTATAGGCACCTAGCACAGCTGCTACAACTAGTACAGCCACATAAAGTATAAAATTGGCCCACTCAATATGTATGCGCTTGTCTTTCTCCAAAGGGTGCTTTTTGAAGCGAAGGGCGGTAACTGCACCGCCTGCTAAAAGCAGTACTGGAAATACCCATGGTGAATGGAAAAAGTAAGCAAGTATGGCCGAGATAACCATCAATATAACGGCTGTCTTGGTGTGTATCACCTTTGCGCTGATCATATAAGCAGCATAGGCAACAAAGCCTACCGCCATCGGCTGTATGTACCGCAGAAAGCCTAATGAAATCCCCTGCCCCTGTAAGTAAGAAATGGTAACAGCAGCCAGAGCCATGATGGTAGCGGCAGGCAGGATCCAAACCAGTAAAGTAAGATAAGCCAAGTTGGGTCCCCCTATCTTAAAGCCTATAGCTGTGAGAGTTTGTGTGGAGGTGGGGCCAGGAAGAACAGAACAGAGCGCATTAAGCTCTATTAGTTCTTGTTCAGTAATATAGCGTCGTTTCTCAACAAGTAGCTTGAACATCATGGCAATATGCGCCTGTGGCCCGCCAAAAGCAGTGAGGGCCAATACCAGAATATCTTTCAAGAAGATGTAGTAGCGCAAACTCATGATGGCATAAAAATAAAAAAAGAGAAACAGCTTTTTAGCTATCTCTCTTTTTTATGTTCTTAGATCAAATGACCAGCAATTCTTATACTTTCTTTAAGCCAAGCTCTATCAGCCGCTCGGTCAGGTATTCACCTGCTGTCGCGTCTGGGTAGGCTTTTGGATTCTTCTCGTCAATGCAGCTCTCCAGGCAAGTCAGGTCCATTTCGGAGCGTGGGTGCATAAAGAACGGAATGGAGTAGCGAGAAGTATGCATCAGTTCGCGCGGCGGGTTAACCACACGGTGAATGGTAGACTTCAGCTTGTTGTTAGTTAAACGCGCCAGCATGTCGCCTACGTTTACCACTACTTGCTCTGGCAGCGCAGTAATTGGAATCCACTGTCCATCACGACGAAGTACCTGCAGGCCATCGGCACTGGCACCCATCAGTAAGGTGATAAGGTTGATGTCTCCGTGTTCAGCAGCACGCACTGCATCAGCAGGTACGCTATCCGGATCTTCAATAGGGAAGTAGTGGATAGGGCGCAGAATGCTGTTGCCATACTTCACTTTCTCATCAAAGTAGTTTTCCTCTAAGCCCAAGTGAATGGCAATAGCACGTAATATTTGCTTCCCGGCAGCCTCTAGCCTGCGGTAAGCCTCCAGAGTTACTTCTTTAAATGCTGGTATCTCCTCTGGGAAGACATTATCAGGATATTCTGCTTTAATAGGGTCGCTGTCTGGAATATCGCTCAGCTCCTGGCCTACGTGGTAGAACTCTTTCAGGTCGCCAGTGTTGAATCCCTTTGCTTTCTCTTTCCCCTTGCCAACATAGCCACGCTGGCCGGCAAGTTCCGGGTGCTCATACTTCTGCTTCACCTCGTCTGGCAAGGCAAAGAACTCTTTTGTGGCCGCGTAAAGCTGCTCTGTTAGCTCGTCGCTAAGGCCATGGTTACGCAAGGCAATGAAGCCGATGTTTTGGTAGGCTTCGCCCAGCTGCTTAACAAATTGAGCCTTTCTCTCCGCATCTCCAGAAGTCAAATCCGCCAGGTCGAGAGAAGGGATCTCGTCAAACAAAATCTCGCTCATATATAATTTTTAGCGTATACTTTATCGTGATATTCACGTAGTTCGCAATATACAAAGAATAATTACTAAATTAGCTTCATTGCTAACCAAACGAAAAACCCATGAAAAAAATGTACCTACTGGTGGCTTCGGCCTTGATGCTATGCTTCTCGGCCTGTGATACTGCCAGACAGACGCAGGAAGCCGAGAACCAAACACCCGCAGAAACCAGTGTAGGGGGACCTACTCCTGTTGGTGCTGTTATGAGCAAAAACGGTTTGCGTGTGTACGCATTTGATAATTCGCAGAGGTATCCTGAGTCGCAACTGCGCCTGAACACACCGCCAGCTGGAGGTGTGGTAGAGCCAGGGCCAGTACAGTTCTCTTACTCGCTATCTAACTATGAGCTTACCCGCATGACGCCGCACTCTAATGCGGAGCATATGGCTAACTCGCACCAGGGACAACATATTCACAACATCGTGGACAATGAGCCATACACTGCTCATTACGAGACAGAATTTACAAAGGAGATAGGAGAGGGTGAGCATGTGATTCTGTCGTTCTTGTCGCGCTCTTACCATGAAAGCTTGAAACATAAAGGCGCTTACGACCTGCGCAAGATAACAGTAGGCAAGCCTACCGAGTCACTGGAGTTTGATGAAAGTGCGCCGCACATGTTCTACAGCCGCCCGAAAGGCGAATATGTAGGTCCTGCTGAAACGGAGAAGGTAATGTTAGACTTCTACTTAGTTAACACCGACCTCTCTACAACAGGCAATAAAGTGCGCGCTACTATAAACGGCACAGAATTTATACTTGACCGCTGGATGCCATACATTATGGAAGGCCTGCCGATGGGCGAGAACACCATTAAGCTGGAGCTGATTGACAATAACGGCAACGTACTTCCTGGTCCGTTCAACAGCGTAGAAAGAACCTTTACATTGAAGCCTGCAGCTTAGGCCAGTGTAAAGCTAAAGCAATAAGGCCCGCCTCTATACTTAGAGACGGGCCTTATTGCTTTAGCTGGTACTGTAGAGAATAGAGTGCAGTTGAGCTAAGACATAAGATATGCTTGTCGATTAATATATAACAATTTTATAGATTTACAAGTGGTTGTATTTCAATATAATGTGTAAGGTTGTTGTATAGTCAGTGCCTTAATTTTCCACTAAGCCTCTAAGCAATGAAGAAACCATCTTTTCTCCTCGTCATGCTAGCTCTGTTTCTTTTTTCTTGTAGCAAAGATGAAAGTATAATAGTGCCTACCCCTGAGTTTACTATTCCGGGTGAGTTTTATACGACAGAAGAGTATGTTACCATAAAGAATGTAAGCGAGGCAGATGGGTATCACTGGGATTTCGGTAATGGCACAACCTCTAAACAGCGGGAGCCTGATTCGTATATTTATGCTGCGCCAGGTACATATACTGTTACGCTTACAACCTACACAGCAGGCGTTGCAAAGACAGTAGAGAAGAAGATAAAGGTGGTGCGGCTATATGCCTACGAAGTGCAGTTGCAGAGCTATTTCGAAAATTATGCATTGGAGGGAGGTGATATCGCTGCTCCTTAGGAGGGCAACCCAGATGTATACTTGCAGATTTCCACCTATAATAATGAAGAACAGGTAATATATAGAAGCGAAGTGCGGCCCGCTATAAGCAGAGAAGACCTACCGATAACTTTTGCCGTGGATCGGATTGCGCTTGGTGGTCAGAACATGATGGCGCAAGAAATTCCCTTCTTCAAGTTTTTTGATCATAACGAGGGCAAAGCGGACAGGTTAATTGCCCATAATTTGGTGGCAGGAGGTAGCGGCCGTCTTTACCTCGACAAGTCGACGAAAGAAGGATATTATTCGCAGCAGCGCGGTAACGACGACTGGGGCTCTCATGTCGTTGTAAAATTCAAAGCCAAGCTTTCATAGGCAGGGGCTTTTCCTTTGTAGTTTTGCCATATTCACTTATGGTTCACTTTACTCCTAGAGCAAGGGTTAAATCTAACGTTGTGTTAAAAATGCACGCGCTCCTTTCTTTGCTCTTGCTTGTATCTGCGGCAGGCTGTAGCAAAAGAGTGCCATCCTATACTTCTTCAGGCAAAGAAGTGCTGATGGTGCAGAAGAATGTGGAGCTGTACAGAAAAAAGCCTCATATATGGCCAGCAAAGGGATGGGTGGCAGCTACAGAAAATGAGTTAATATTTGTGCCTTCACCCTACTATGGAGGGCTCTACATAAATGGACGAGACAGCACTTTTATACAGCTAAGAGATATCGTGGGTTTAGAAGAGAAGAGATGGATGCTGATGTTTCCGTATAGGCTTGAGGTGACAACCAGCGACAGTAGCGTGTACTCCTTTGTAACGGTGCGGCGCAGTGAGCTAATCAGGAAGATAAATGAACTAAAGCTCGAAGAATAAGAAACAGCTAGTAGTAGCACCTGCTTTTATACTTCAACGGCCACTCTGTATGTATAGAGTGGCCGTTGAAGTATAAAAGCAGGTGCTACTACTACTCTTTTGATCTGTTAGGACTGTTTCCGCCACCCTGGCCAGGGTTAGCAATGTTGTTGCGCATATCGGTGTCAGACTGGATGTTCTGCATGCGGTAGTAATCCATAACTCCCAGGTTCCCGGTTCGGAAAGCAGCCGCGATAGCCTGTGGTACCTCTACCTCGGCCTGTATTACGTTGGCGCGGGCTTCCTGTGCCTTTGCTTTCATCTCCTGCTCCACAGCTACTGCCATGGCACGACGCTCTTCAGCCTTCGCTTCCGCTACCTTCAGGTCGGCGTTGGCTTGGTCTATCTGTAATTTAGCACCAATGTTCTCGCCTACGTCCACGTCGGCAATATCAATAGAGAGAATCTCATAAGCAGTACCGGCATCCAATCCTTTCTGGAGAACAAGCTTTGAGATGATATCTGGGTTTTCAAGCACTACCTTATGAGAGCCGGAGGAGCCAATGGAAGTAACTATACCCTCACCAACACGGGCAAGTATGGTTTCTTCGCCAGCACCACCCACCAACTGCATAATGTTAGCTCTAACTGTAACACGAGCTTTGGCAATCAACTGTATACCGTCCTGTGCTACAGCTGCTACGTTTGGCGTGTTGATCACTTTAGGGTTTACAGAGGTAGTTACAGCCTCAAACACGTTACGGCCTGCCAAATCGATGGCGGTGGCTTGCTTGAACGAAAGCGGAATATTTGCCTTGTCAGCAGAAATCAGGGCCTTAATTACGTTTGGCACATTGCCGCCAGCAAGATAATGCGTTTCCAGCTCAGTGGTGGTTACGTCTATGCCTGCCTTCGTCGCGTTGATCATGGAGTTCACGATAAGGCTTGGTGGCACCTTACGGATACGCATGAATACCAGTTCCAGCAGACCTACCCTCACGCCAGAGAACAGCGCAGTGATCCATAAGCTGATAGGGACAAAGTACAGGAAGATGATCAGCAGGACGATACCACCTGCTATAAGGAATATGGGGGTTAGGTTTTCCATTTGAGAGAGATTAGGAGATTGCTTCTACTATAATCTTATTCTGGTTTAGTTTGACAATACGAACAGGAGTGTTGGGCGCAACAAACTCCCCCAGCGTCTGCACCTCGTGGTGTCGGTCTGCGAACAGTGCTGTACCTTGCGGCCGCAGCGCTGAAATTGTTCTTCCTTCTTCACCTAACTGCAGGGTATGCTGATAATCCTCATTTACGCGCCCCTTGTTCTGGTCTTTCAGCGCAAAGCGCGTCCAGCTGTCGGAGCGGAAACTATAGAAGAATGCCAGCCCGGCTATAAGAACAGTAATGGTAAGTATGATGTGGCCGGTATCGGTGCCTAGTGCTGCATAACCTATCCAAACGCCAATGGCTGTAAGTATAAAGCCTAGTATGCCTACAATGGTGGTGCCCGGCACAAAGATGAGCTCTACTATGATCAGGAGTAGGCCAATGCCGATAAGCGATATAACTGTGATCCAATCCAGTAGCATGGTAGGGCGCGATTACAGTCTACAATATAGCACTTTCTTCTTCATGTTATCATACTCACTGATACTTATTACAGAACTGCCTCCAATAGTCTGTAAAGCGCCTGTTTTATGTACTCCTGTAAAGCAAAAGCGCCACCTGCCGGGTGGCAGGTGGCGCTGGAAGTATCATCTAGAAGGACTATTAGTAGGCCTTGGCAAAGTATACGCGCTTCTTGCTTGGCTTACCAGTCAGCATATCCACGCCATCTTCTGCTGGTGTATCGAGAGCAATGCAGCGGATAGTTGCTTTGGTCTCTTCTTTGATGCGCTCCTCCGTTTCAGGAGTGCCATCCCAATGAGCAAGTATAAAGCCGCCTTTCGTCTCTAGCACCTGCTTAAACTCCTCATAAGAGTCAACTTTGGTAGTATGCTCTTCGCGGTAGTTAAGGGCTTTCTGGTAGATATTCTCCTGAATCTCGTCAAGAAGTGCCGGGATGTAATCTGCCAGCGCATCAAACTGCTGCGTGCTCTTTTCCTTTGTATCGCGGCGTGCAATTTCAGCAGTACCATTCTCCAGGTCACGGGCACCAATGGCAACACGAACAGGCACACCTTTCAGCTCCCACTCAGCAAATTTAAAGCCTGGGCGTTCAGTATCGCGGTCATCAAATTTCACACTGATGCCTTTGGCCAATAGCTCACGCTTCAGTTGATTTACTTTTTCGGTGATTTGCGCCAACTGCTCTTCTCCTTTGTAGATCGGAACAATCACCACTTGTATTGGAGCCAGTTTTGGAGGGAGCACTAAGCCTTCATCATCAGAGTGTGCCATTACCAAGGCGCCCATCAAGCGCGTGCTTACACCCCAGGAAGTGCCCCACACGTGCTCCAGGCCACCTTCTTTGGTAGCATACTTTACATCAAAGGCTTTGGCAAAGTTCTGGCCCAGGAAGTGGGAGGTACCTGCCTGAAGTGCCTTGCCGTCCTGCATCAAACCTTCGATGCAGTAAGTATCCAAAGCACCGGCAAAACGCTCGTTTGGTGTTTTAACACCTCGAACAACTGGCAGCGCCAGGTACTTCTCAGCAAAGGTAGCGTATACCTCCAGCATCTGTTCTGTCTCTGCTATGGCCTCTTTAGCCGTAGCATGTGCCGTATGGCCTTCCTGCCACAGGAACTCAGCAGTACGCAGGAACAGGCGCGTACGCATTTCCCAACGCACCACGTTTGCCCACTGGTTTATCAGCAGCGGTAGGTCACGGTAGCTTTGGATCCAATTTTTGTACGTATTCCAGATTACGGCTTCAGAGGTAGGACGCACGATCAGTTCTTCCTCCAATTTTGCGTTTGGGTCCACGCGCAGCTTTCCGGTATTATCCGGATCTGCCTGCAGGCGGTAGTGGGTTACTACAGCACACTCTTTCGCAAAGCCTTCTGCGTTCTGCTCTTCGGCCTCAAACAAGCTTTTGGGTACAAACAGGGGGAAGTATGCATTCTCATGACCGGTTGCTTTGAACATATCGTCCAGCACGCGCTGCATTTTTTCCCAGATGGCGAAACCGTACGGCTTAATGACCATACAGCCACGTACTGCCGAGTTCTCTGCAAGTCCCGCCTTCTTCACCAGCTCGTTATACCATAGCGAGTAATCGTCGCTTCTTTTAGGTAACCCTTTGCTCATTTTAATTTAGTTTATCTTTATTATCTAATAAATAATCCTTTTGGAACAAATTTTGTTATAATACAGACAGTGTCTGGACATCGTTCCGGCCCAAAAATACGTTAATAATATTATACTATAGATAAGGTTTTGCCCCAATTGTGATTATCTTTGATATAGAAGAAGTTAATACCTATCAGAACACCAGCAAAAGGCCATGAAAAGATATAAATTACTTACTCTAGCCCCCGTGCTTGCCCTGATGGCCGTTGGCTGTAGCAGCCCTGTTGCAATGCAGTCGTCGGAGTACGACGATATGTACTACAGCTCATCGGATCAGACAGTGTACGTGGAGCCGGCAGCACAGGTGCAGCCATCGACACAGGCACGCCAGCAGCAACAGCAACAATACGAGAACAGCAATAACAGTAACCAGGAGGCGCTTGCCGAAGGTGAGGTGCTGAACCCTGAGTACTCAGAAAGCTACATTACGCAGAATTATTCTGGAGACGAATACTATGATGGCCGTGCTTATGACGAGCGCGACAACTGGTATCGCCCGGACTATTCTTTTGTAGACCCATACTGGGGTAGTTCCTATGCTCCGCGCCGTATGAGCTATGCTTTCTACGACCCATTCTATGATCCGTTTTTTCATGATCCGTTTTACTACGACCCATTCTGGAGCAGTGCCCGTTTCAGAACAGGCGTAAGCATTAGCTTTAGCTATGGGTGGGGTCGTGGCTTCTACGGATTACCTCACTATGGTTATAGCAACTGGTGGCCAAACAGCTATGGATACGGCTTCTACAATGGCTACAACAGAGGGTTCTATAACGGCTATTATACCCACAACCCATATACATGGTACAACGATAGACCGGTAGTAATCGGCAAAGCTTCCCGTGTACAGTATGGCCCGCGCGATAGCCGCAATACGCAGCTAAACGGCAACACTACAGGAAGACCGGCAAGAGTGGAGCGAGGCGAGAACCTGGAGCAGCAGCAGCAAAGCCAGGGTGTTGTTGGTCGTCAGACACGCAGCAGCCGCAGCACAGTAGCTCCAAGCACTGGGTCTGCCAAGCCTGAGCTGCCATCAAGACCAAGTCGCCGTTCAGGCAATAGCACCAGGGTAGAGCAGCAGAGCGCACAGCCAGCTGTAACGCCAGGCAGCCGCAATACACGAACTCGTGAGTATACGCCAAGCCGCTCAACAGAGCCGCAGCAGCGCCGCGAGATACGTACGCGTACAATTGAGCGTAGCAGCCAGCCTAGCAGATCCATTGAGCGCAGTCGTTCAGTTGAAAGCCGCCCAAGCCGCAGCACTTTCGAGAGCCGCCCGAGTAGCTCACCAAGCCCATCTATCAACAGGAGCAGCAACAGCAGTAGCAATAGCTCGTCTTCGGGCAGCAGCAGCGGTGGTGGTCGTCCTACACGAGGAAACAATTAGCAGCATAGTATAAAAACTATATAACAAATGAAGAAGACACTATTGGCCAGCCTAGCCTTAATGCTAGGCTGGGGTGGTACTGCTTTTGCCCAAACCGAGGTAGATGCCCTGCGCTACTCACAAATGGGTATATCGGGTACTGCGCGAATACAAGGTATGGGTGGAGCACAAACAGCACTGGGAGCCGATATCTCCAGCCTTTCCGGTAATCCTGCCGGCTTGGGGATGTTCCGCCGCTCTGAGTTTACCGTTACCCCAGGAATACAGTCTTTCAACAACAACACCTCTATTTTAGGGGAGCGAAATACAAGCAGCAACAGCAACTTCGTGTTTCCGCAGTTGGGGGTGGTAGTTTCCAAAAGAAAAGGAGATGATGACCTGAGCGAGTGGCGAGGCCTTACTTTTGGGGTTGGCTTCACAAGGCTAAACAACTTTAACGAGCGTTATACTTCTTACCGTACTCAGTCTGGAGAAACTGACCCAACCATAGTAGAATACTTTGCAGACCTTGCAGCCGAGAATGGGCGTACCAGAGCAAGCCTGGATAATGAGTATGATGCCGGCATCACTACTTTAGAGGGCTTAGGTTATGGAGCCTATTTATTTGATGTGAATGAGGACGGAGAAATATTCGCCACCGAGCGTGTAGGCAGAATAGCTCAGCGTGAGGAAATCATCAGGAAAGGTGCTCAAAACCAGATCGACATAGGTGTGGGTACCAGCTACAAAGACAGACTCTATATTGGTGCTTCCCTGGGCATTGTAACGGTAGATTACTCACAGGAGAGCATTTATACTGAGGCTGAAGGAGAGCCAAGTACCTCCTTTACCAGCCTGGAGTATGTGGATGAATTTTCGACCTCTGGAGCAGGCGTAAACCTGAAGGTAGGTTTGATTGCCCGCCCGATAGATGCTTTACGCTTCGGTTTAAGCATACAAACACCAACAGCCTATACTTTTGACGATGACTACCAGCGCAGACTCTCTACTACGTTTGATGACGGTGTGGAAACAGCTGCTGAGGTTCCTGGTCAGTTCTCGTACCGCCTGGTAACCCCTTTCAGAGCTACTGGCGGTGTGGCAGTATTTGCCGGCAAGTATGGCTTTATAACTGCCGATGTAGAATTCGTGAACTACGGCAAGGCTAAGTATAGAGAGGATGATGACTTCTCTTCAGGCGGTTTCTTTGACGATATCAATGAGGGAGTTGCTAACAACAACAGCTCAGCTGTAAACTATAGAATCGGGGCAGAAGGCCGCTATGAAGTATTCAGGGTGCGCGCAGGCTATGCCTATAATGCTGATCCTGAAGGTGGCTCTAGCTATGATGCCGGCTTTATCAACTACAAGTATGGCCCAACACACAACTATACTTTCGGTGTTGGCATAAGGCTGCAGAACTTCTATGTAGATGCTGCTTACGTGCATTCACAACAGAATACTGACTACGCTCCTTTTGTAAGTGGTACGTCTTACTCTCCTTACTCACTTAGAACTACTGGAGAGCCTATGTTGAACATAGACAGAAAGCAGAGTTCAGCGCTCCTGACCTTAGGCTTTAACTTCTAAAAGAGAAAGTATAAACAGAAACGCAAAGCGGCAGCTTCTTAAAGGGGCTGCCGCTTTGCGTTTGCTCCAAGTGTAAAGCGTCGATTTTCTAAGGATCACCCTTAGAAAAAAGCCTGCTAGTTGATAATTTATTATAAAGTTGCCTCTAACGTAGCTAAGGGTACGGTTTTAGCAGCCTGTTTATGGCTAAACCACATTATTCCCCTAAATTAGAGGAGCTAAACTAAAACTAAATTTTAAAGCATGCATATCAGACTAAAATCAAATCTTTTGGCTGCCGTGCTTCTGTGTTTTGCCTTTGTGGCGCAGGCGCAGCAGAAAAAAGATATTACCCTGGAAGACATCTACCAGAAAGGTACATTCCGGGCAAAGTCGGTGTATGGCGTTAATTGGATGAGCGATGGCCGCTACTACAGTTCGCAGGTGCCCGACGAAAAGAACAGAGTATACGACATCGTAAAGTACGATGTAACGACAGGGCAGCCTGTTAATACCATTATTGAAGGTGAGAACCTGGTGCCGGCTGGCAGCAGTGCGCCAATCCAGTACGATGATTATACTTTCTCCTCAGATGAGCAGAAGGTGCTGTTCTCTACCGAAACAGAGCCAATCTACCGTCGCTCTTCTAAGGCAGAGTTTTACATCTACGACATCCCTACAAAAAAACTGACCAAGCTGAGCAGCGGAGGCAAGCAGATGTATGCTACTTTCTCGCCAGATGCTAAGCGTGTAGCCTTTGCCCGTGAGAATAACATGTTCGTAACGGACCTGAGCAATATGCAGGAAACGCAAATCACTACTGACGGCAAATTCAACTCTATCATCAACGGTTATGCAGATTGGGTGTATGAGGAAGAATTCAGCTTTGCACAAGGCTTCCACTGGTCACCGGACGGTAAAAAGATAGCCTTCTATACTTTTAACGAGACCAATGTACCGGAGTATAACATGCAAATGTGGGGCGATCTGTATCCGCAGGATTACAAGTTTAAGTACCCGAAAGCTGGTGAGGCTAACTCTGCAGTTAAGGTTTCGGTGTATGACGTGAACAATGGCAAAACTGTAAAGATGGATACTGGCAATGAAGCAGACATCTACATCCCGCGCATTAAGTGGACCAACGATGCAAACCTGCTGTCTATCCAGAAGATGACCCGCCTGCAGAACACACTGGAGATTCTGCACGCCAATGCTACCACAGGTAAAGCCAATGTAGTGCTGAAGGAGACTGACAAAGCTTACATCGACGTTACTGATGATTTGACTTACCTGAAAGATGGCAAATACTTTATCCACTCATCGGAGGTGAAGGGATACAACCACTTGTACCTGTACAACATGAACGGTAAGCTGGTGCGCCAGATCACCGCTGGTAACTGGGAGGTGAGCGAGTTTGTTGGTTACGATGAGAAAAACGACCGCCTGTACTACATGTCTACCGAAGTGTCGCCGCTGGATCGCCACTTGTACAGCATCAGTAGCAAGGGCAAGAAGAAGCAGCGCCTGACCCACAAGGAGGGTACACACCGCGTGAACATGAGTAACGACTTTAAGTACTACCTGGATTATTACTCTGCCGCCAATACAGTGCCAACCGTAAGCCTGCACACTGCTAAGGACGGTAAGCTGATAAAGTTGCTGGAGGACAACTCGCAACTGAAGAATACGCTGGCACAATTCGATGTTGCAAAGCAGGAGTTCTTCTCTATGAACACACCAGATGGCACCAAGCTGAACGGATGGATGATTAAACCAACAGATTTCGACCCGAACAAGAAGTACCCTGTGCTGATGTTCGTATACGGTGGTCCAGGTTCACAAACTGTAACCAACAGCTGGGGGGGTAGCAACTACCTGTGGCATCAGGTGCTTGCCGACAAAGGTGTGATCGTTGTGAGCGTAGATAACCGCGGTACCGGTGCCCGAGGCGCTGAGTTCAAGAAAGTGACCTATGCTAACCTGGGTAAGTATGAAATTGAGGACCAGATTGAGGCGGCTAAATGGCTGGGTAAGCAGCCTTACATAGATAAGGACCGCATTGGTATTTGGGGCCATAGCTTTGGCGGTTACATGACGCTGTTAGGCCTGACTAAAGGTGACGGCGTGTTTGCTGCAGGTATTTCAGTAGCTCCTGTAACTAACTGGAGATTCTACGACACAATCTATACTGAGCGCTTCCTGAAAACACCTCAGGAGAATGCTGCCGGTTATGATGACAACTCTCCGCTGAACTTCGCTGACCAGCTACAGGGCGAGCTACTGCTGATCCACGGTACTGGCGATGATAACGTGCATTTCCAAAATGCTGTAGCCATGCAGGACGCCTTGATCAGCGCTAATAAGCAATTCGAGAGCTTTTACTACCCGAACCGTAACCACAGCGTAGGTGGAGGCATTACGTCGCTGCACCGCTTTAAGATGATGACAGACTTCCTGGAGCGTAAGCTGATCAACAAGAAAGAAGTGAATCAATAAGTATAAGCTTCTCTGAAGTATGAAAAGGCCTGCCGGAAACGGTGGGCCTTTTTTAGCTTTTGAACTTTGAAAAACAGACCGATTGCCTACTTGAGCACCTTGACAATGTACTCCTGAAGCTTCTGTTTCTCTGCTTCCATTATCGGGAGCTTTGCAATACTCTGTTGTATCCAAACCAGCTTTCTATGTCGTTCATCAAAGTGGCTCGAGCTGTTGAAGGAAGGCTCCTTTCCAATCTCCAAAGCTAACTCCCGGATGAGGGAGGCCAGCTCATCAGCGTGGCTGGTGAGCTTGTTCAGAAGCTGCAGCAGGTAGTGAAGCAGTTCGTCGGTTTTGTGGTTTGGATACCGGATGTTGTGGTCTACTTCGCTCCAGCCATCTTCAAAAAGTGTTCTGAGTTGCACCTCAGCAAAGTAGCGCTGTTTGCAAGGTTGTGTTGCTATTACAAAGTGTACAGCCTTATACCCCGAAGGGTGCGACATAATTTTACAACCGTGCGAAGCAAAAGCCTGAAGGTGCGCATTGTCCTCATTGCCTCTTATATATGCGTAAGGAGGCCGCTTCAGCTGCCATACCTGCTGTATGTACCTACTGGTGTTCACCCACGACTCCTTGTAAAGATGCAGTACCCGCAAACCTATCAGGTCGTTGATCAGGTTTAGGTAGCTACTGCTGGTAAAATGCCTCTCGGGGTATTCTTTCTTTTTGCGAATGATCTTCTGGAGCAGGTGGAGCGGGTCCTTCAGCCGGTATTTAACAGAGTGTACACCCTCTACTTTTGTTAGCATGTTAGCCATGAACACAGCTATATCCTGTAGCTCACGCTGCCGGCTGGTGTAGTCGTTGTAGATTGCCAGCAGCTCCTTTGGCTCCAGCCTCTGCACATGCAAAGCCTGCTCGCTTGTACCAAGCAAGTCAAGTATAAAAGGCAGAGAGGCTGTATTTGCTTTGCTGTATTGAAGCATGCTGAAACGTTTCTTAAATAGTACGCTTCAGCAGTATAAAAGCACATAGTCACATATCTTAATCTTTTAAGCTATTCCTTTACCCCAAGCTGCGCATTGATAAGCGGCGTTTTAGGAGCCAAGAAAAAGCCTGTGAGGCTGGCAAACATAATTGGTATAAAGTGATGGAAGCCTGTTAAGGTAGAAAGCAGTATGATCGTGCTAATGGGCGTGCGCGTAACGCAGGCGTTGATGGCAGCCATGCAGCTAACAAGTATAAGCGGCAGGTTCTGGCCCGGAAACAGGTTGTTCACAATCAAACCAACGGTAGCGCCCACAAAGAACAGCGGAATAATAAAGCCCCCCCGCCAGCCAGAGGTAACGGTAAAGCTGATAGCCAGAATTTTAGCCACCAAAAGTATAAGCAGGAACTCCAGCGTTGTTTGTTCTTCTAAAAGTATATTGAGCTCGTCGTGGCTGAAGTAGCGGGAGAGGGGCACATAGTAGGCGATGGTGCCGATCAATAAACCTCCTACCATCATCTTTATATAAATCGGAACCCTCAACCTCTTAAACAAGCTGCGGCACTGGCGTACGGTAAAAATGAACAGCCAACCTGCAGCCGTACCTGCCAAAGCATAGAGCATGGCGTAGAAAAAGTCGTTTAGCTCAGGAGCGGAGTATACCGGGAAGTTCCAGGTGGGGCCGATGCCAATATGCGTGATAAGTATAAAGATGACATAGCTGGAGCAGCTGGCTACGAAAGCCGGTATAAGCGCCTGGTAATACTCCACCACGTGCTTGTGGTGCAGAATTTCGAGGGCAAACAAGGTGCCGCCAAGCGGTGCCCCGAATAGTGCGGTAAACGCGGCAGCCATACCGGCTATGGTAAGAGACCGAAGATCCTCGCCTCTTATTTTCATCTTTTTGGCGATCCAGGTTCCTGTAGAGCCTACCACTTGTACTAAAGGTGCCTCTGGTCCGGCGCTGCCGCCACTGGCAATGCATAGCCACGACGATAAGATCATAGATGGGTTATTTTTCGGCTCCAGGTGCCCTCCTTTAAAGCGTACGTTGTTTACGATGAGGTCCATCTCGCCAGGGTCTCCCAGTTTATGGATGATGAAACCTGCCAACAAACCTGCCGCAGCCATCAGCGGAATTACCCAAAGCCCCTGTATAGGAGCCAAGAAATGAAGAAATCCCTCCAATACAGTCCAGTAAAGGCCTGCAATAACACCACCAACAATACCAATAGCTACCCACAGCAGGAAAATCTTGCTGAAAACAAAAGGATTAAACTGTAAAGGATAGTTTAGCTGGTTACGAAGCGTAACAGCTAGTCGTCTTCTTCTAAAGTCCATCCTGCAAAGGTACGGATAAAGTGGAGAGGAGGTAAAGTTCCGTAGGGAAGTCGCAGTTTCAAGGACTATATCATGTTAATGTAAGCGCAAGCTTGAACTGCCAGGAGATTGATTTTCGAAAAAGACTTAAAAGCCCTTTTTAGAGAATAGGTAGTTTTGATCTTGCCAGCTCTTTTAGTCTAGAGACGGCCACACTGCCTATTTCCTTCTCAGAAAAAGACCATGCGGCGTATGGTTCATCCTGAAATAAGTACACAGTATCTTCTTCTTCTAAAAAGGCTCTGAAGCTGTCCCATTTTACAGAGGTTACAGATTGGTTCTGCATTACACTTACTTCGTCCTCTGTAAAGCTGAGCCTCATATCCGAAGAGCTTTCTTCTATACTTGACTGTGCAAGCTCTTTAAGTATAACCTTTCGGCGTTTATGCGTTCTCCATCTTAAATAGAGCAAGTATAGGCCAAAGCAAACCCAGAACAATGGCAGTATAAAAATTCCGGAGGCTCCATAACTGCTGTCTGTAAAGATGAAGATAAGTACGATAGCAACAGTAAAAACCGCATAAACAACGCCCCTGATAAGATATTTCCTGTTCGCAGCCGAAACCAGGTACCTATCAGTAAACAGCAGCTGCCTATACGTTTCTTCGAAGGATTTCTGGACAGGTATAAGCTCCATTCTTACAGCTTCACGCAAACATTCTGTGGCTCTGTAAAGAAGCGCAGTGCCTCAAAGCCACCTTCTCGGCCTACGCCGGAATTTCTCATGCCACCGAACGGCGTGCGCAGGTCGCGGAGGAGCCATGTGTTGATCCAGATAATGCCGCTGTGTACCTGGTGTGCCACGCGATGTGCCCGTTGTAGGTTATGTGTCCAGATGGTGGCGGAGAGGCCGTAGTCGGTGCAGTTAGCGTACTGGATAACTTCTTCTTCTGTGTCGAAAGGGGTGAGGGTAACGACAGGGCCAAAAATCTCTTCGGTGTTGGTGCGGCAGTTATAGGGCAGGCCTTCTATAACGGTGGGGGCGATAAACCAGCCCTTGGTGCAGCGCCCTTCTACTTGCACCTGGTGGCCGCCTGTAAGGATGGTGCCGCCTTCCTGTTTCGCCAGTTCAATATAAGACAGTACCTTCTGCATGTGCTGCTCTGATACCACTGCTCCTTGTTTGGTACCCTCCTCTAGCGGGTCGCCTACGGTCAAGGCCTTTACTTTCTCCACAAAAGCATCCCGGAACGTCTCATACAGTGGCAGCTCAATGAAGATGCGGGAGCCACAGAGACAGATTTGCCCCTGGTTGGCAAACGACGAGTGGATGGAAGTATGCAGTGCGTTGTTGAAGTCGCAATCAGCAAAGATGATGTTTGGGTTTTTGCCACCCAACTCCAGCGATAGTTTCTTGAACATAGGAGCTGCTGTGGCTGCTATAGCTCGCCCTGTTTTGGTGCCCCCAGTAAAGGAGATAACCGGTACTTCAGAGTGAGCCACAATGGCAGCTCCAACTTTATGACCATAGCCGTGCACGATGTTCAGTACACCAGCAGGTAGTCCTGCCTCTATGCATAGCTCCGATAGCAGGTAGGCCGTCATGGGAGTTACCTCAGATGGCTTGGCTACCACACAGTTACCAGCTGCCAGGGCAGGGGCAATTTTCCAGGTAAACAAGTATAAAGGCAGGTTCCAGGGCGAGATACAGCCTGCCACACCATGCGGATGCCGTACAGTATAGTTAATGGCCTCTGTGCCCTCCATATAATGCGCCTCTGAAGCAAAGTGCTGTATGGCCGTACCATAGAAACGCATGTTGCTGCTTGCACGTGGTATATCTACCGTCCTCGCCAGCTTTAGCGGTTTTCCGTTATCCACAGATTCAGCCTCAGCTAGGCAGTCCAGGTGCTGGTCGATCAGGTCTGCTATGTGCATCAGAATACGGCCACGCTTCTCGGCTGGCGTTTTAGACCATGCCGGAAAAGCTGCCTGTGCTGCCTGGGCCGCCCGCTCCACATCCTGCTCATCAGAGTCAGGTATAAGCGAGTATACTTCGCCAGTAGCCGGGTTATAGTTATCAATGTGCTGCCCTGCTACCGGCGCCACTAACTGGCCATTTATGTAGTTCTGGATCTGCTTCATAATAATATTGCTACATCACAGGTCTTTACCTTCTGAACCTCTCAAGAAAAAGCTTGAGCTTCCTTTGTATGCTCTTGCTGAAAGGCGCGAGTGCTATATGAATGCCAACAAGTAATACGAAAAACTTTGCAGGAACAGGATGATGGTTGCCTATCTCAAGCTGCTTGCCGATATACATCAACACTACCACAAGGTTTAGGCACATCAGGTGAAACAGATAATCTTCGGCCTTAAGCTTATACCAGGTGGATAGCCGTGACAATGCAGCAAGAAACCCAAGATTCAGCAGTAACAGCACCAGGAGCATTGCAGGTCAGATTAACCCATCCTGTACTATAAACACCCTGTTCGTCCGCCGTCTACTGGCACATTAATGCCGTTGATGTAAGCTGCGGCAGGTGTAGCCAGAAATGCTGCTGCAGCGGCCACTTCTTCGGGTTCTGCAAACCGGCGTGCAGGAATCTCTGCTTCCATCTCCTGGCGTACCTCCTCCTGGCTTTTTCCAGTTTTGCTCGCCTTGCTCTCAATTAGCGAAGTGATGCGACCAGTGTTGGTAGAGCCAGGCAGAACGTTGTTCACAGTGATACCGTGAGGCCCCAATTCATTAGCCATGGTTTTTGCCCAGCTAGCCACCGCCCCACGAATGGTGTTTGATACACCCAAACCATTTAGCGGCTGCTTTACAGAAGTGCTGATGATGTTAATGATGCGGCCATACTTTGCCTCTTTCATATAAGGTATCACGGCTTTAGCCAACAGGTGGTTTGCTATCAGGTGCTGGTTGAAAGCGGCCACAAACTCATCGCTGATCGCCTCTGTGATGGGGCCACCGGGAGGGCCTCCGGTATTGTTTACCAGGATGTGCACTTCCTGCTGTGCCTTCAGGTAAGCCTGCACGCTAATGTTCAACTCGTAGGGGTTTGTAAAGTCAGCAACAATGTAATCGTGCTTCTGGCCTTGCTGTGTATCTAGTTCAGTAACTACCTGCTGTAGTTTCTGCTCGTTACGAGCTACCAGTGTAACATTAGCTCCTAATTGCGCCAGCTCTACGGCTACGGCTTTGCCGATACCCTGTGTGCTGCCACACACCAGGGCGTGTTTGTTCTTCAGGTTTAAATCCATAGGCTAAATGTACGTAAAACTGCATAAAGAAGCATGAATGTGCTACTGGGGAAGCATACCAACTTTAGCATATTTTGCGTACTTTCATCTTATCAACCAAGTAACATACAGTGTATGGCTATACAACGAGCTTTTAATTTTAAGCAGTGGATTGAAGAGCACCGCCACCTGCTAAAACCCCCGGTAGGTAACCAGCAGGTGTTCAAGGGCAACGATGACTTTATTGTAATGGTAGTGGGTGGCCCTAACGCCCGTAAAGACTACCATTATGATGAAGGAGAAGAGTTCTTCTATCAGCTGGAGGGAGATATCGTTTTAAAAATTATTGAAGACGGCAAACAAGTGGATATCCCAATCAAAGAAGGAGAGATCTTCCTGCTTCCACCGCGTGTGCCGCACTCTCCGCAGCGCCCTGCTAACACTGTGGGCTTGGTAATGGAGCGCTACCGCAAACCCGGCGAGAAAGATGGCTTCTTGTGGTTCTGCGAGCACTGCGGCAATAAGCTTTACGAGGAGTATGCCGATGTAACCGATATTGTAGCGCAGCTGCCAGTAATCATGAGCCACTTCTGGGACAGCATGGAACACCGGACGTGCAAACAGTGTGGCGAAGTAATGGATCCACCGGCCAAACCTGCATAAGTCAATCACGCTTTTAAAGTATAAATTAGGAGACAGGCCGTAGCTGTGCCTCCTGGATACTGAAAGAACTTATGATCCTCAGCCACCCTAGCTTTACCACCGAGCGGCTTTCGCTGCGCCTAATTGAGCCTGCAGACGAGGCCTTTATACTTCAGGGGCTTTCGGATGTGAGGGTGACGGAGTTTTATGCGGTGCACTACAATACACTGGAGGAGGTGCAGGAGCAGATGAAGTTCTACGCAGACCTTATCCAGCGTAGCACAGGTATGTGGTGGGCCTTCTCGTTGAAGAGCAGCGGCGAATTAATTGGCGCCTGCGGCCTGAACAACCTGGAGCAGGAGCACCAAAAGGCTGAAATTGGATATTGGCTGTTGCCAGCATATTGGGGCAAGGGCTATGTACCAGAAGCTGCACGGGTCCTGCTAAACTATGGCTTTGGCAGCTTGGGGCTTAACCGCGTTGAGGCGATTGTAGAGGCTGGCAACACAGCTTCGGAAAGGGTGCTGCAGAAGCTTGGCTTTACCTACGAGGGCAGGCTGCGCGAGCGTGAAATCCAGCATGGCCACCCCGTCGATTTAATGTACTACGGACTTTCAAAGAAAGAATGGATGTAGCACCTATCCCTTTTACCGGAACACGTACGTAGGAAGTATAAGTACAAACACCGTCGGGTTGCCCCAAAGCGAGGGTGCCTGTAACTCTACTTTGAGCTTTATGCCAGACACTACGCCTATACTTACTGCTGATAACCTGCTGAAGATCGACATCCATACGCATATTCTGCCCGCAAAATGGCCGAACCTGCGGGAGCGTTATGGCTATGGCGGCTTTATCCGTCTGGAGCACCACAAGCCCTGCTGCGCCCGCATGATGATGGACGATAAGTTCTTTCGGGAGATACAGGACAATTGCTGGGATCCCAAAGTGCGCATGCATGAGTGCAGCCGACATAAGGTAGGGGTGCAGGTGCTTAGCACTGTGCCCGTAATGTTCAGCTACTGGGCCAAGCCGGAACATACCTACGATCTGTCGCAGATGCTTAACGACCACATTGCCGGTATTGTGGCTGATTATCCCGATCGCTTTGTAGGCCTCGGTACGTTACCAATGCAAGCCCCCGATTTAGCTATAAAAGAGTTGGAGCGCTGCATGAGGGAGCTAGGCATGGCGGGGGTGCAGATTGGTACCCACATCAACGACTGGAACCTGGAGGCACCGGAGCTGTTTCCTGTCTTTCAGGCCGCTGAAGAGTTGGGCGCAGCCATTTTTGTGCACCCCTGGGATATGATAGGGCAGAAGAAGATGAAAAAGTACTGGCTGCCCTGGCTGGTGGGCATGCCTGCCGAAACAAGTGTGGCTATCTGTTCCATGATCTTTGGCGGAGTGCTGGAGCGTCTGCCGAAGCTGCGGGTGGCTTTTGCCCATGGTGGAGGCTCCTTCCCGGCAACCATCGGCCGCATTGCCCACGGCTTTGAGGTGCGCCCCGATCTCTGTGCCGTCGATAACAACATAAACCCCCGGGAGTACCTGGGCAAGTTCTATGTGGACTCGCTGGTACACGACCCTGCAGCGCTGGAGTACCTGGTGAGCCTTGTTGGAGCTAACAGTATTGCCCTTGGCACTGACTACCCTTTTCCGCTTGGAGAACTAGAGCCTGGAAAATTGATTGAAGCAATGCCTTATGACATGGCTACCAAGGAGCGCATGCTGAGCGGTACTGCCCTGGAGTGGCTAAACCTGAGCAAGGAGCGTTTCATAAAAGAGGCACCATCTCTACTCTCTCCGAAAGAGTTTTAAAAGTTTCTTTAACAAAGGATGTATTATGCTTAATAGATCGGATTACGTATAAAGGAATCATCTGCTGAGAAAGAGCAACCAAATGCAGTGAGGCTACACAGGTGTAGGTTTAAGGTAAAAAGTACACGGGAAGAGACTATAAAATTTATTGCCTTACCTACTATTTTTCATACTTTGGCTAAATATTTGCACGTTGTAAGAGTATAAATTTCAACCTTTTATAGTATGCGTAAATTACTCTTTAGCCTGCTCTTTATGGGTGCCTTTGCCACGGCAGCACAAGCCCAGAAGGAGTTTGCACATATAGACCTGCCCATGAGCCGCGCCGAGGACCTTGTATCGGTGGCAGATGATGAGGGATACGTGGTCGTATACTTCTATCAGGGGGGCAACCTTAACTTTGCCATGCTTTCGCCAAGCGGCGAGAAGTTGGCACAGCACGAAATCCCATACCGCTATGCAAAGGACCCGCAGATAATGGGCACCCGTGTAACGGATGAGGAATTTGTGTTCTACAGCCGCTATATCAACGGCCGGCGCGAGTATGTCCGTCCTTTTGCCATCAACCGCCACACCGGAGCATTCCGCAGCCTGCAGGATGTGCAGCTAAAGCTGGAGCGTAACGTGACCTTCGTAGGTGGCTTTGGTGACGAAGATCACTTCTACATGCTCTACACCGACAAAAACAGCAACCTGCACCTGTACCGCGACTCTGACGAGAATGTGGCTACCATGGATTACCAGCTGTTTCAAGCCGAGGATATGCCCCGCACCCGCGATCGCTATGCTCGCGAGTCTGGTATGATCTACGTGCACCCGGACCTGGAGCGCAATGTGTTTACAGGCCATCACCGCAGTAAGATCTACTCGCGGGGCGATAAGCTGCACATGATTTTCGATGGATACTTTTTGCGTGGCAAGAACTCCAAAGAAACGACAACCGAAATACTAACCCTGGATTGGAATACCGGCAAAACGCAGTACCGTACCTTGCCTGTTATTGAGCAGCGTAATGCTCCTAGCTTCAACTCGTTCCTGCACCAGGACAAACTCTTTAGGGTAAACCTGGAGAAAGATAAGTTTAAGCTAACCGCTTACGATTTTAACACGCTGCAGCCTTTGAAGGAGTATGCCTTCACCGACAAGGAGGAGCTAGCCCTTAAGTCTACGCCTGTGTATCAACGCGGCTCGGGCGGCTTGTTTTCTTCTGGGTATGAGGTAATCGAGAAGGAGGATAAGGTAATGAAGAACCTCGCTAGCGGTATACCTGCCATCACGGTAGATACTTACAGCGATAGTACATTACAGCTTACTATTGGCTCTTATAAAGCGCCAACAGAACGCAATGGCCGCGACGATCGCAGCCGTATGGTAAGAACACCAGACCGCTATGTGCGTACTTCGCGTGGCCTGATGCTAATACCAGGTAGATGGACTCCTGCTTATAATATTCCGAGCTATTACCTAAGCTCGCCATACTATAGCCGCTACTTCTATGATCCGTTTGGGCAAGGTGGCAACATACCAACTGGTCCGGGTATAAGTACATACTTCCACACAGTATTGGATGCCAATAGCCTGACTAAAGTAGAGCAGGAAGGCGAGGTAGAGGTGCTGCAGGAAAGAATAGAAGAGTATGAGCGTAACCTGAAGCCAGAGCCTGAGTTCCAGACGATCTATCGCTACAAAGATAAGCTGCATTATGGCTACTACGACCGTAAGGCACGCACTTTCCGCATTGTAGAGTTTGCCCACGGCCAAGAGCCAGCACAGCCTGCTCAGGAATAGCAAATGCACTGCAAAAGTAAAAAGCCCCACTGGTGATGATAACCGGTGGGGCTTTTCTTTTTCTTCTTAAGTTCGTCTATTGCTTCTCTTGCATCAGTTTGTCTACACGCTGTTGTAGTGTCTGGTCCTGGCGGTAAGCCATCATAATCTGCTCATACTTTTCAAGTGACATACCGTCTTTCTGTATCGCAGTCTCAAAGTCTTTTTGCAGGGTCGGCTGCATCTCCATCATGCGTTGTGCCGCGTTGTTGAAGGCAGCCATTTCTTCTGGTGTAGCATCTACTTCGTTAAGCTTCTGCTGCTGGTGCGCCTGTGCCATTTGGTTAAATTTATCGACACTAAGTTTTTCTTCCTCCAGAATTCCCATCATGGCTTTCTCGCTTTCCTGCTGTACCACCATCAGGCGTGCACTAGCATCGGCAAACTGCTTTAAATCTGCATCAGAAAAATTCTGAGGCTGTGTTTGCTGCGTTTGGGGAGTGGCTTGTTGTGCCATGGAGGCAGGTGCTGCCAGGGTAGCACCAAATATAAGCGCGGCAAGGGCTGCGCCTTTAAGATTTAGCTTCAGGTTCATAAAAGAGGGAATTTTTATTTAAGACGTGAAAGAATGATTAAGGCTAGCATCCTGCTAGGTAACACCTTTTATACCTCTGGTATGTGAAAATTGTTTTGAAGGCAGGAAGGCGACACCCTGAAAGAATGGATAGACTATAGAGCAAATATGCTGAACTCGGTAGTGAGTAAGTGAAGATGCTACTCCTGCTGCTTACTCTCTGGATAGGCTTTGAAGTATGACTATTCCTGTTGCCTATACTTCTGCCGCAGCGTATTTCTTTAGCTTCTCCTTTTTAACAAGCTGCTTCTCCAGCAGTTTCTGTACTTGCGGTTTGTTGTAGTCTTCTATGCCTTTGATGTGCTTCATTACCTTTTTCATGATCTCATCCTGCTGCCTGCCAGTTTCGAGGGCATAGGAGTAAGGCAGGTCGGAGAAGGTAACCATAGAGTAAAGCGTAATCCAGCGATCGGGGTATTGCTCTGATATTTTCGACTCTATTTTCTTACGGAGCAGGAAGCGTGGATCTGCTACCTTGTCGCGCATTTCAATAAAGTTGAGCACAGCTAACTCGGCAATGGCATCTGCATTAGGCTTGCGTTGCTTCTCAAAAGCTTCAAACAGCTCTTGCCAATCGTCGCCATCAAAGCTATCCAGCATTTGATCCAGTACAGTGATGTCTTCGAAGCCGGCATTCATGCCTTGCCCGTAAAAAGGCACTACTGCGTGGCAGGCATCACCTATCAATAAAGATTTGCCCTGGTAGCTCCACGGGAAGCATTTGATAGTAACCAACGAGCCCACTGGATTTGTAAAATACTCTTTTGCCAGATCAGGCATTAGCGGAACAGCATCCGGAAAAACTTCATTGAAGAAGTTCATAAGGCCTTCTTCGCTCTTGATGGTGGTAAAGGAGCGCTCACCTTCGTAAGGAAAAAAAAGGGTGCAGGTAAAGCTGCCGTCTATGTTGGGCAGGGCAATCATCATGTAGTTGCCGCGCGGCCAAATGTGTAGAGCGTTTTTCTCGATAGCCCAACTTCCGTCGGCAGTGGGCGGTATCGAAAGCTCCTTATAGCCATACTCCAGATAACTCTGCTCATAGTTGTAGCGCTCCGTTTTCTGCATCGCTCCCCGCACTACAGAATAAGCCCCGTCAGCGCCAAAGAGAAGATCAGGCTGTATTGTCTCGTTATTGCCGGTCTCCAGGTTACGCAGCCGTATCTCGTTAGTGCGCAGGTCTACATCAGTGGCCTGCCGGCTGAAGTGGTAAGTAATGTTGGGGTTCGGCTCCGAGATGTTCATGAGCGCCGCATTCAAGCCGCTCCTGGATACGGAGTAAATAGATTGCCCCTCTTTGCCATAGGGCTGAAAGGTAAGGTTTCCCTGTTCGTCGTGCATCATGCGGCCATGCATGGGTACAGCTACCTTACGCATTTCTTCTTCTATGCCGATGCTTTTTAAGGCGCGCCAGCCACGGTCGCTGAGGGCAAGGTTAATGGAGCGCCCACCGTCCACAACGTTCTTTCGGAGGTCGGGGCGGCGCTCATACAGGTCTACCTTGTGGCCGCGCTTAGCCAGGTACAGCGACAGCAGCGAGCCTACCAAACCAGCTCCCATGATAGCAATATTCTTTTTCTCGGTCATAGTGTATCAGAGGGCAAAGCCTCTTGTAAGTGTAAAATAACAGTTTCCGCAGCGCTTTGGCAAACTTGTTAGTCCATCACATACCGGAATGTAAGGTTGATGCGTGGTTGTACGGCTTTGGTAGTTTTGGGGATATGATGAAGCCAGTGGTGTTGTGTAGGGCCCTGCATGAGTAGTAAGCTACCATGCGTCAGGACGATGCGAAGGGGTATAATGTCTTGGCGGTGGCGGTGCTTAAAGGCAAAACGGCGCTCGCCGCCAAAGCTCAGGCTGGCTATACTTGGTTCCTGCCCCAGCTCCGGCTCATCGTCTGCATGCCAGCCCATGCTGTCCTGACCGGTTCGGTAGAGGTTTAGCAGGACACTGTTATACTTTCGGTTGCTGGCTTTCTCTACTTTTTCTTTTAGCTCCTGCAGCACAGGTAGCCATGGCTGCGGCTTGTTGTGCAGACCAGAGTAGGTATAGCCCTTATCGCCGTACCAGGCTGTGAGGCGGGGCATGGGTAGCTGCCGGCCAAACATCCTTATACTTTCCTGCTGCCAGCCCACCTCCTGCATCAGCCGCTCAAAGTATAAATTGCTCTCTGAGGCAGGTATAAAATCAGGGGCAAAGTATACCTCAGCATCAAGTAGGTGTAGGCGTTGCAGGTTTCTAGGGTTATCGCGCATCGGAGTTTATAGAAGCAGCCTTAATAGATTTCTTCCGGAGTTTGGTCTGAGTCGGGGATAGGGCGGCCGCTTTTAATGCGCTCCCGGTCCAGCGTCCGTATGGCCCGTGCGGCGGTTAAGCCGTGCAGTACGATTGATACCATCACGATAAATGCGACAATAGACCATAGTTCGTTGGCTTCCGCAAAATCAACCTCGTCCAGCGCAAATGAAAGGTAAAAGAAGGAACCTATGCCCCGAATGCCAAAAAAGCAGACGGCCAGTTTTTCTTTTATGGTTGAGTAGGTGCCAAGCATGCTAGGGTAAGCCGTGATAGGCCGGATGATGAACAGAAAAGCCAACCCAACTAAGGCCCCCTGCCAGGTTAAGTAGTCTAAAATACCTGTTACAAGACTTCCTCCAAACAGGATCAGCAGGATTACCATAATGATGCGCTCTACTTGGTTTATGAAGTCGTGCATCTCCATGTTGTACTCATTCTCCTCTTCAACGCCGCTTAATGTAAGCCCCGCCACAAACACAGCAATAAAGCCGTAGCCGTGCAGTAATTCGGTTATACCATAGGTAACTAGTGTGGCTGAAAGAGCCAGGAAGCCATGCTGAGCCTTCGGGAAGTTTGTCTTTTTAGGCAGCTTGAAGACAAGATAAGCAAGGCCTTTTCCAATCAGGTAACCAGCGCCGGCGCCAGCCACTATTCTGTAGAGCAAATCACGCAGTAACCAATCCTGCAGCCACTCGCTTCCGGTACCGGCAGATACAGCCAACACTACTGCCAGCCAGGTAAAAGGAAAGGCGGAGCCATCGTTTAAACCTGCTTCTGCCGTTAAGGAAAAACGTACCACATCTTCTTCCTTATCATCAGGAGGCCCTACCTGTACCTGTTCTGCCAGCACTGGGTCAGTTGGTGCCAGCACAGCGCCCAACAGCACAGCGCCAGCCACAGAAAAGCCGAGTATGCCCCAGCCCAGCAAGGCCAGAGCTGCTATACAGAGCAGCATTGTTATGCTTACCAGCCGTAACGGAATGCGCCACCTTTTCAGGCCGAACTTCCGCCTTATTTTAAGGCTTGTACCCATCAACGATATAATCACACTAAGTTCAGTAAGCCGTACCACATAATCCTCCCTCCAGATAGGATCTGGAGTAGGCAGGCCCAAAGGCAACAGGTATATGACCACGCCTAGCAACAGAAACACGATAGGATATGAGATAAACGTCCGTTCCATGAGGTTGGGTATCCAGGTCATGGAGAGAGCCGCTAACCCTATCACGGTTATGGTTACTATATAATTATCCATTAGATGTGCTATCTTTAAGATGAACGCCTGTAATAAATAAGAGTATAAGGTTTGTCCTATATTGCTGCGCCAGTTGTAGGCATACATACGTTGTTTCAGAAGTGTTGCCTATTTTTGTAGTCTTTGAACGTATTTAAACTTTGATTTTTGGAAGCATTAGAGAATTTTTTAGTCGCGTTTAGCGATACTGCATGGGGCTTGCCGCTACTGCTGCTGCTGATGGGGGGAGGCTTCTACTTCATGTTTTACTCTGGATTTTTGCCTTTCCGTTATCTGGGCCACGCTATAAATGTGCTGCGTGGCAAGTACGACGACCCAAACGACCCGGGTGATATTAACCACTTCGAGGCGCTCTCCAGCGCGTTGGCGGCTACCGTGGGTATGGGCAACATTAGTGGTGTGGCAGTGGCCATAGCTACCGGTGGGCCGGGTGTGTTGTTCTGGATGTGGGTGAGTGCTTTTGTGGGTATGGCTACCAAGTTCTTTACCTGCTCACTGGCTATTATGTACCGTGGCCGCGACACCAATGGGCATCCCGAAGGTGGGCCAATGTATGTGGTAGTAGAAGGCTTGGGTAAGAAGTGGAAGCCTTTGGCTGTGTTTTTTGCTGTGGCAGGTCTTTTTGGAACGCTGCCTATCTTCCAGGCCAATCAGCTAACGCAGGTGTTACGCGAGGTGGTTTTGATGCCAAACGGCATTGCCACAGAAGATCCGTTTTTCTGGAACCTTGGCATTGGTATTACGCTGGTTGTCATCACCTCGCTCGTAATCTTCGGGGGCATTAAGCGGATTGGCCATGTGGCAGGTAAGATGGTGCCAAGTATGGTATTGCTGTACATGGTGGCCGTGCTTTATATCATGTTTACCCATGTCGATGCAGTGCCGGATGCATTCGCGTTGATTCTGAAGGATGCTTTCTCGGCCAATGCTGTGCTGGGAGGTGCTGTTGGAGCTATTATTATTGCGGGAGCAAGACGAGCTGCTTTCTCTAATGAAGCAGGTATAGGTACTGCCTCTATGATGCATGGAGCGGCCAAAACAGATGAGCCTATCCGTGAGGGGCTGGTGGCCATGCTTGGACCATTCATCGACACGTTGGTGGTATGTACGCTTACCGGCCTAGCGATTATCGTGACTGGCACCTGGCAAACTTCTGAGGGCAATGGTGTAACCATGACAGCCACAGCCTTTGGTTCATCTCTGCCGGGCGGAATAGGCAGCTATGTGTTGGTGATTTGTGTGCTGATTTTTGCCTTCACCTCATTGTTTTCCTACTCTTATTACGGCACCAAGTGCTTTAGTTTCCTGTTCGGAGCCAAGTACAAGCATTACTACAACTACTTCTATGTATGCACTATCATCTTTGGAGCAGTGGCATCAATTACAGCCGTTATCGCTCTGATTGATGGCATGTATGCCATGATGGCCATACCTACAATGATTTCAGCACTTCTGCTGTCGCCAAAGGTAAAGCGAGCTGCCAGAGATTATTTTAAGCGAATGAAGGAATTTCGGGAGGAAGTGAAAGCCTAGGAAGTCAAAATATTGGAAAGTTAGAAAGTAGACTTTCCCGGAGATATAAAAATAAAAGGAGAAGCGGCTGGCAACACTTATTGCAGCCGCTTCTCCTTTTATATATTACCTACAGATAGAAAGTCAGAAACTTTTAATAATCAGATTGGGCTTTTGCTACTTTACACCCTCCAGGCACTCGTGCAGGATTTCGGAAAAGCGGTATACTTCTTCGAAGCTATTATATAGTGGAGTAGGGGCTATCCGGATCACGTTAGGCTCACGGTAGTCTACTATAATGCCAGCCTCCATCAGCTTATCGAACAGCAGGCGTGAATTCTGCTTTACCAGCAGCGATATCTGGCTACCACGGGCCTGCGGGTCTTGCGGGGTGATCATCTCCAGTACATCTTTGCCTACAGGTACATCGTTGATCAGGTACTCCAGGTAGCCTGTTAGCTTCTCACTTTTGGCGCGCAGGACTTCCATGCCGCCAGCCTCATCAAACAGCTGAAGCGAAGCACGGTGTACAGCCATCGGCAGGATTTGAGAATTACTTAGCTGCCAGCCTGCCGCTCCCGGCATAGGCTTAAAGCCTTTCTGCATTTTAAAGCGCTCGCCAGCATCGTGGCCCCACCAACCAGCAAAACGCGGCAAGTCAGTATCGTTGCCAAAACGCTCGTGCACAAACACACCCGACGTACCACCCGGGCCGGAGTTAAGATACTTATAAGTACACCACACGGCAAAGTCAACGTCCCAATCGTGCAGTTTCAGGAGTACGTTGCCAGCAGCATGGGCCAGGTCAAAGCCTACAAAAGCACCTGCCTCATGGCCTGCCTTCGTAATAGCTTCCATGTCGAATACCTGGCCGGTGTAGTAATTTATGCCACCCATCATAACCAGCGCCAGCTCATCGCCGTGCTCCTTTATACTTTGCAGGATGTCTTCCGTGCGCAGTGTGTGCTCGCCCTCTTTTGGGAAAAGCTCTATGATAGCCTCGTCAGGATTGTATCCATGAAACTTGGTCTGGGTCTCCAAAGCATACTGGTCTGAAGGGAAAGCACCGCCTTCGGTTATGATCTTGAAGCGCTTGCCCTGGGGCCTGTAAAAAGACACCAGCATCAGGTGCAGGTTCACGGTCAGTTGGTTCATTACCACTACCTCGCTCTCTTTAGCTCCCACCACACGGGCAGCGCCTGCTGCTAATAGCTCGTGGTAATTAAACCATGGCTCTTCGCCCTTGAAGTGTCCTTCTACCGCCAGGTTTGCCCATTTATACATTTCGTTGTCGATGTACATCTGCGCCGACTTAGGCTGCAGGCCTAGCGAGTTACCACAGAAGTAAATCGCATCCTGGCCATTTACCTGCGGAAAATAAAAGCGATCTCTGAAGTAGTATAGTGGGTCTTGCCTGTCTTGCTCCTGTGCAAAGGCAAGCGTGTTTTGATAGTTCATGTTGTGCGGGTTTATACTTTAAGCTGCCGGTGCAGCCGCTGTTTCTTTGTTGCTAAGTTAAACATTTGGGGATGATTATACGCAGGGTGTAAAGCAAGAGCTTTAGAGAGCACTAATCTCAAAAAAAAGCCCGGCTAAAGTATAGCCAGGCTCAGTTGAAAGGTATAGCGTTGCTGAGGGTGGAGCTGCGATTTATTTTTTACTCAGGCAGTATGCCACCGACAACTGAAGCACCTGGTTTTTGGCTTTGATGATATTTGCCAACCCTACCTGGTGGCGCAGACTGAAGGTAGCTTTGCTCTCATTGCCGAAGGATAAACCGTAAACAAGTCCGTAGTCTTTGCCTTCCATTTGCGGGCGGGAATCAATGGCTTCATATTCATAGCGCTGGTCCAGCAGCAAACCAGCATAGGCGCCCCCTTGCAAGCTTACATTCGGTGCAACAAATATTTTGCCTGTAATGGGCACATTAAGGTAATGAAGTAGCAGGTGTCCACGCTCCAGCTCCGCGCCCTGGAACGAATACTGCACTTCTACCTGCACTCCCACTTTATCGCTCTGCATGGTCAGATAGTAGAAGCCGGCATGGCCACCTAGCTGTGCACCCTGCCATGGCCCATCTTTTAAGGCAATGGTGGTAAGGCTAGGCCAATTTTGACACTGGTAAAGCTTTGCTTGGCAGATGGTGCCTGAGAGGCATCCTCCTGTGCAGCGGCAGGGGCGCATAGCAAAAACGTGAGAACTGCAATAAGCGAGTAGAGTTTGGTCATAGTCCTGTATTACTGGTTAGAAGTATAAATATAGGTGAAATGGGCTTTTGGTGTATGGCCATAAAAAAGCCCGGCTAAAGCATAGCCGGGCTCTCCTCTAAGTATAGATCTTATTAAAACTCTGCGTTCTGCGGCGTGCGTGGGAAAGGAATCACGTCGCGGATGTTGCCCATGCCGGTAACGAACTGCACCATACGCTCAAAGCCTAAGCCGAAGCCTGCGTGCTGGCAGCCACCAAAGCGGCGGGTATCCAGATACCACCACAGGTCCTCTTCGTGTATGCCCACGCCTTTCATGCGCTCCACTAGTATATCGATGCGCTCCTCACGCTGCGAACCGCCTACAATCTCGCCGATGCCCGGCGCCAGAATGTCCATGGCGGCTACAGTCTTGCCGTCGTCGTTCAAGCGCATGTAGAATGCCTTGATGTCCTTTGGATAGTCTGTCACGATCACTGGCTTCTTAAAGTGCTTCTCCACCAGGTAACGCTCATGCTCACTTTGCAGGTCCACGCCCCAGCTTACCTCGTACTGGAATTTCTTCTTCTTGTAGTGGTTCGAGTTCACCAGGATATCGATCGCCTCCGTGTAAGTTACACGCTCAAAGTCGTTGTTTACCACAAACTCCAGCTTCTCGATCAGGGTCATCTCCTGGCGCTCGTTCTGCGGTTTGGCTTTGTCCTCTTCTGCCAGGCGCTGGCCCAGGAACTCAATATCCTCGCGGTTGTTCTCCAGCGCATAGCGGATGATGTACTTGATAAACTCCTCGGCCAGGTCGGCGTTCATCTTCAGGTCGTAGAAAGCCATCTCCGGCTCAATCATCCAAAACTCGGCCAGGTGGCGCGTCGTGTTAGAGTTCTCGGCACGGAACGTAGGACCGAAAGTATAAATGTCGCTGAAGGCCATGGCTGCCAGCTCACCTTCCAACTGCCCCGATACCGTCAGGTTAGTGGCTTTACCGAAGAAATCTTCCTCGTAGTTTACCTGTCCGTTCTCAGAAAGCGGCGGGTTGATTGGGTCCAGTGTGGTTACGCGGAACATCTCGCCGGCACCCTCTGCATCAGAAGCAGTAATAATAGGCGTGTGCATGTATACAAAGCCCTTCTCGTTAAAGAACCTGTGCACAGCAAAAGCCAATGAGTTACGAACGCGGAACACAGCACCAAACGTATTGGTGCGAAAGCGCAGGTGAGCAATCTCACGCAGAAACTCCAGCGAGTGCGCCTTCTTCTGCAGCGGATATGTTTCAGGATCAGCCTTACCCAACACCTCTATACTAGTAGCCTGTACTTCGTAAGCCTGGCCTTTACCCTGAGAGGCAACCAGTTCACCGATAACGGCTATAGCAGCACCTGTGGTCACGTCTTTCAACGCTTCTTCACTGAACTTTTCAGCGTCGGCTACTACCTGTAAATTATTTATAGTGGAGCCGTCGTTCACGGCAATAAAGCTCACATACTTGTTTCCGCGCTTAGTGCGCACCCAGCCTTTCAGCAATACCTCTTTGCCTACCTCGGCACCCTGTAGCAGATCTTTAACTTTTGTGCGTTGCATGTGTATGGTTGTTTTACCTGTTTTGAAGGTATAGAATATCCCTAAAAATATAAATTAAAAACGAGGTGGCAGATGTCTGCCACAAAACTTTTGGGCCAAGGCGCGCAGCTATACTTTCAAACTACAGTGTAGCGTTCTAAGCTAAAGTATAGCGCCTGCTGTTAGCTTTGTTTCAAAAGTCCAGAAACACAGGCCATACTTTGGTGCTTTTGATATCCTTGCCTACTCCAAAAATCCCCCAAAGTAACGATAATTTAACCTTTTTTGTAAATGAGAGTAAAATTATCCTAAATTTGGACGTGCGCACAAGGGCGCGATTTTTTCTCTAAAAACTATGCAGCGACTCGATTTAAGACAACTTTTATCACAGAAGCTATCGCCGCAGCAGATACAATTTATCAAGCTGCTGCAGATACCTACTGCTGAGTTGGAGGCGCGCATAAAAGAGGAGCTGGAGGTAAACCCCGCCCTGGAAGAAGGCCGCGACGAACCTGCCGAAGAGTACAGCGATTCATCGGATGAGTATGAGGAGGACTATAGTCAGGACGATGACATCGACCTGAACGACTACCTAAACGACGATGAGATAAGCGGCTATAAAATGCAGGGCGACCGAGGTGGAGATGAGGAAGACAAGGAGATGCCTATCGCAATGGCCTCCACGCTTACCGACTCGCTGCTCGACCAGTTAGGCTTTCTGAGCCTGGACGACAAGCAATACAGCATTGGACTGCAGCTTATTGGCAGCATTGACAGCGACGGGTACATCCGTCGTGAGTTGAGTTCTATTGCCAACGACCTTGCCTTTTCGCAGAATATCGAAACAACAGAGGAGGAGATAGAGCAGGTGCTGCACCTGATTCAGAGTTTCGACCCTGCAGGTATTGCCGCCCGTGATTTGCCGGAGTGCCTTTTGCTGCAGCTGGAGCGCCGTGAACAGGATGCTACTACCGTACTGGCTGAGCGCATCATCAGGCAGGCCTTTGACGAGTTCACGAAAAAGCATTACCAGAAAATCCTGTCCAAGTTTAACGTGACGGAGGATGACCTGAAGAAAGCTGTGGACCTGATAACAAGGTTGAACCCAAAGCCAGGCGGTTCTGGTGCCGGTATTGCGCGCGTGCAGTACATTATCCCCGACTTTATACTTACCAACAATAATGGCCAGCTGGAGCTGTCGCTTAACTCCCGCAACGCCCCAGACTTGCGCATCAGCCGCTCTTACGCTGATATGTTCGATGCCTATGACAAGTCGGACAAAAAGGACAAGAAGCTGAAGGAGACAGTAGCCTTTGTAAAGCAGAAGCTGGACGCAGCCAAGTGGTTTATAGATGCCATTCGCCAGCGCCAGAACACGCTGCTGCGCACCATGGAGGCTATCATAAAGTACCAGCACGACTTCTTTCTGGAAGGCGATGAAAGCGAGCTGCGCCCGATGATCCTAAAAGACATTGCCGAGGAGATTGGTATGGACATTTCCACGGTTAGCCGTGTAGCCAACAGCAAAGCCGTACAGACAGAATTCGGAATCTACCCGCTCAAGTATTTTTTCTCAGAGGGTATCGCCACTGACTCTGGCGAGGATGCTAGTAGCCGTGAGGTGAAGCATATCCTGAAAGAAATCATCGATAATGAAGATAAGCGTAAGCCGCTTTCCGATGAGAAAATAGAGAAGATGCTGAACGAAAAAGGCTACAACATTGCCCGCCGCACGGTGGCCAAGTACCGTGAGCAATTGAATATTCCGGTAGCACGCCTGCGTAAGGAGTTGTAATCTCTTATTTCAAAGTATAAATTAGCTTTCCCCTGTGCATCGGCAGCGCATAAACTGTGCACTGCTATGCCTTTGTTCCCCTGTTTCTAACCGAAGTATTGGCTGCTACCGTACACCCGGGAGTGAACAAACAAATCAACAATGAAGATATCATTTGAGGAGCTCAAGGCGCAGTTCAGGAAAGTACTGCTAAACGTAGGCTTTGCTGACAACAAGGCGGAGCTGTGTGCCAGGATCTTTGCGGAGAACAGCAGGGATGGCGTGTACTCCCACGGACTAAACCGTTTCCCGGTGTTTGTGGATTTGGTAAAAGAAGGTTTGGTGAAAGCAGATGCCGAGCCTGAAAAGGTAGGGCACAATGGCGTGGTAGAGCAGTGGGATGGTAACTTGGCTCCGGGTATGTATACTGCCACAAAGGCGATGCAGCGGGCTATAGAGCTGGCAAAAGAGAATGGTATGGGTTGCGTGGCTGTAAGAAACACAAACCACTGGATGCGCGGAGGCACCTATGGCTGGCAGGCTGCAGATGCCGGTTGCATTGCTATCTGCTCTACCAACGCCCTTGCCAGTATGCCGCCCTACGGAGGCTCAGAGCCGCGATTGGGAAATAACCCGCTGGTAATAGCCGTGCCACGAAAGAAGGGGCACATGGTGCAGGACATGGCCATATCGCAGTTCTCCTACGGCAAAATGCAGGAGTATGAGCTAAAAGGAGAAAAGCTGCCATACTATGGTGGCTATGATGCCGAGGGCAACCTGACAACTGACCCTGTGGCGATAAAAGAAACTAGCAGCGCATTGCCCATCGGGTTCTGGAAAGGCTCAGGATTGGCACTGATGCTGGACGTGCTGGTTGCCTCATTAAGCGGAGGTCGCACAGTTGAGCAAATTTCTGCCGACGGGAAAGAAGCCGGAGTATCGCAGTTTTTCCTGTGCATAAATGCCGAGAAACTGGATGAGTCTATTCTGGAGAATATCATCAGTTATACCAAGAGCAGTGCAGGCGGTGACCGTGACGGAGAAGTGCGCTATCCAGGAGAGGGTACTTTAGCCGCCCGGGAAAAGAACAGCAAAGAAGGTATACCTGTAAACGAGGAAATGTGGCAGCAGGTACAGCAACTGTAGGTTTCTCCTAAGATTAAACTTTGGCAGGGGCAGAGCAGGTAATGTTTATACTTTATTACAATAATTGTAGTGCCTCAGCAACAGGAGTTTCCCCTGAAACCAGGTCGAAGGAGCGTCGGAAGGCTTTTTCTTCAGTTAGGCTCCGGATAATGACTGCAGCAACATCCTCTCTAGGGATGGAGCCTCTCTCCAAGTCCTCAGCAACCTTTACTTTACCAGTGGCTGGTTCATTAAGTAGTCCGCCGGGCCTTACGATAGTATAGTTCAGGCTGCTTGCCTCCAGAACCTTATCAGCATAGTGCTTGGCTACAAAGTAAGGCTTAAGTTCTTCGCTCCAGTTTTCACGGCGATGAGCCTGTATGGCACTCACCATGATGAAGCGCTTGATACCTGCCTTCTCGGCAGCCTCAACAGCTTTGGCGGCACCATCCAGGTCGATGAGCAGTGTCTTGTCATAGCCCGTGCTACCTCCGGAACCAGCACTGAATACTACGGCATCGCAACCTTCCATAGCTTTTGCCAGCTCGTCTACAGAGCCTTCCAGGTTGGCCAATACTGCCTCAATGCCCCTTTTCTGAAGCTCCTGTGCCTGTTCTTCTTTGCGAACCATGGCGCGAAGGCTGTGCAGGTCGTTGTCTTGCAACATGTCTACTATATGCTGGCCTACCTGGCCATTGGCACCAATCAACAATACTTTCATATCTAAGTGTATTTCTTTTTGGTATGACTGTTTAACTAAGCTACTTTATTCTGAACAGGAGGGAGGATTAAATGTTATTGCCAGGCAAACATCAGTAGATAAATCTGCTGGATGATATCCTGTTTAAAACATATAAAAAATGGATATTGCCGTTTGTAATCTTTTGGTAAAACCCGTAGTACGATTTAAAAACATAATACTTTAAAGTGAACCGTTCGCTCGCGAAAACACTATCGGTGGTGTTTCACCCGCTGTTGTTGCCCACCTACCTTTTTGCAGTTATACTCTATTATATGCCAGCTTCCACGCTTACGCTGCCGCTGCGTGTGCGCTGGATCGTTCTGGCTATGATCTTCTTTACCACTTTTATTATACCTGCTGTAGCTGCTTTAGCTATGGTACGGCTTGGCTACCTCGACTCTATGGAGATGGATAGGCGTGAGCAGCGCGGATTTCCCTTGCTGTTTACCGGCGTATGCTACGCAGCCACCTCTTACCTGTTTTACCGCGAGCAAGCGTATGATGCTGTGTTCTATTTCGTGATGGGTATTATCGCCGCCTCTGTTTTTCTGGCTTTTGCCATCTCGCAGTTCTGGAAGATTAGCGCGCATAGTATAGGTATGGGCGGGTGCCTGGGACTGCTACTGGTGCTTAACAAGCTGGCTCCCGACGCAATGCTTATTTTCCCGATAGCTGTTGCCATCTTTCTGACAGGAGCAGTTATGTCGGCCCGTCTGGCGTTACATGCTCATACTCCGGCAGAGGTTTATGCAGGTTTTGGTAGTGGCTTACTGCTAGCATTAGCTTCGTCGGTGGCTTTGCAATAAGTGCATCAGGTACAGGTCAGTAGCTTGTAAGGTAGCTTCAGTTTCTTTACTTAAAAATTACAAACCTACACTCTGCCACATCCCCGCTATACTTAAAAGCGGCAAGAACGATAGCCTTGCACCAGTCAATCAAGTATAAATATACTTGGTTAAGTTATATTGATTTACAAGGTAATTATGGTGCGCAAAATTCTTATTCCGTTGCTGTGTTGCCTGCTGTTGCTAGCGGTGCCAACCAAGGCGCAAACCAACTGCGCCGACTATCAGTTGCTGCGCGATAATGCAGCCTATGAGCTTCTGACCTACGACAAAAAAGATCGGCAGACCGGACGCGTTATGTATAATGTGAAGGCGATAAACCGCACCGGTGGAAAAGTGGAGGCAACCATACACAGCCGGATTTTTGACGATAAGGGGCAATTGGCTACGGAGGGTGATTTTGTAGTTGGCTGCGAGGACGGCGCTATCTGGATGGACATGCGCTCACTGCTGAACCCGGGCATGATGGAAAGTCAGAATAACATGGAGATGACCATGGAGGGCGACAAAATGCTGTATCCAAGCAATTTGCAGGCAGGGCAGAAGCTAGAAGACGGTACCATGACCATGGAAATGAAAGATAAGAGCAGCGGTCAGAGCATGATGACGATGGTGATGAAAGTTATGAACCGCACAGTGGAAGGCAAAGAAAGTATAAAAGTGCCTGCAGGCACTTACGATAGCTACAAGATCCGGCAAAGCACCGAAATGGAGAATCGTGCCATGGGTATGAAGATGCCTGGCATGCGCATTGAAACTGTAGAATATTATGTGCCCCAAATTGGTAGTGTACGATCAGAAACTTACCGCAATGGCAAACTGCAGTCTTACACGGTTCTGAGCAAAATCGAGTAAAAACAGGCTTTGTCCGTTGTTCACGAAGCGCCACCTCCTTTTACTTGGAGGTGGCGCTTTATACTTGTATAGGCTGTGTTAAAAAGAATAACCCACAGATATGTTTAACTGCGGCGACGGTACTATAAAGATGGCCGAGTTATCTTCCGCTACCAATGTATGGCCTATGATATTTTCGGTTAGTAAGTCGCCGGCACCTTTGGCAAGTGCGTACTTCAGGCGTGCTCCCAAGGCCCCAGACACCTCCATCGTTAGCTGCTTGCCTAGCAAGAACTGGCCTCCAAGTTGGTAGCTGAGTTCAAGCGAGTTTTGGTAGAGGCGGCCAACAAACTGGTAGTCGGGGTCAGCAGGATCTTGCATGGGGCGGTCGAACACGTTCTCTTCAAAAGCCATGAAACGGTACCCAAAGAGTGGCCCGTGGAAGAAACCAAATGGTACCCCATCCTGCTTCTTAGAAGTATAGTAGCGCTGGCTCATGCGTACATGCACGCCTCCTACCTTTACTCCCTCAGGCAAAAAGTCATCGCTCTTCAGATAGCCTTGGTACACATAGCTCAGGCCAAACTCGTTGGAGATATAGTTTGAGCGCATCTTTTCATAAGAAATGTAAACCTCGCCTACCTGAAGCGGGTGCAGCTTCAGAATGCGGTCGTGCTTGGGGTTTATTATGAGCCCCTCGTTAGTGTCTTGTGCCAGGGTGTGGCTGAGCGGCAGCACCAGCAATGCCAGCCCAAGTAAAGCGGAAACATACTTGCATTTTTTCATTTTTATGCTTGCTTATTTGTGCCTGATAGAGGGAAAGGAGAGCGGTATTAATGCTTTACATCTTCTGATAAAATTTGTTACAGCCAAAGCCACAGATTGTTAGCAGCGGTCTGTTATACTGGCTCTACAGGCTACTAGAGCGGCTTTTGATAACTCCAATGTGTAGGTGGCGTATACAAAATCGATTAAAAGATCTATGCATAACTTAATAAAGTAAAACTATGAAAAAGATTATTTCAACAGGTATGTTGGCCGGTGCCTTTCTATTTGGTATCGTGTCATGTAACCAACAGCAGGGTGCGGTAGAAGAAGCACAGGAGGTGAACGAGCAGCAGGCTCAGAACACTGGTATGGAAGATCAAATGACGAATATCTCTGACTTCATGACTAAAGCTGCCAGCAACAGCATGTTGGAAGTAGAGGCAGGCCGCCTTGCTCAGGATAGAGCCCAGAACCAGCAGGTTAAGGAATATGGTAAAATGATGGTGGCTGACCACACCAAGGCAAATGAGCAAATGAAACAGCTGGCACAGCAGAAAAACGTTACACTGCCAGATAGCTTAGGCCAGGATCATAAGGATCAGCTGCAAAGCCTGCAGGATAAAAAAGGCAGGGAGTTCGATCAGGAATATATGGACTTGATGGTTAGCTCACACGAGGAGGCAGTTACTTTATTTGAAGATGCCTCTAATAACATACAAGACGCAGAGGTGAAAAGCTTTGCTACTACCACACTACCTAAGCTGCGAGAGCACCTGGATCGTGCGAACCAGATCGACAGCACGATGCAACAAAAACAGCAGTAACAATACGGCTTGCAAAGCAGGTTTTTATAAAGCATCTGCAAATCTTATCTTGCAGATGCTTTATACATTTTAACCTAAACTCATATGAGAAAGCATATACTAAACGTTTTCGCCCTTTTAGCTATGGCGCTTGCCACTGCCTGCGGCTCCGATGACAGCATTAACCAGGCTGCAGATCAAAGCGTGCAGCAGTTTGAGGAAGCAGGTGTACAGGAAGACATGAGAAATGATGCCCTCTTTGCGGCAGAGGCTGCAAGCGCTAGTATGCTGCAGGTGCAGTTAGGCGAAGCCGCCTCAAGTATGGCAGTTAGCCCTGAGGTACAGGGGTTGGCGCAGGAAATGGTACAAGCGCACCAGAATATACTCAACGACCTGCGTGATATGGCTAACCAAAGCAACTTTGTACTTCCATCTACCCTTGGTGATGCGCACCATAAGGTGTACCAGGAGGTAACAGATAAATCAGGCATCTCTTTCGACCTGACTTACCTGAAGCGCATCGTAGACCAGAATGAAAAGCTGATTGAGCGTTACGAGGATATGGTGAAGCACGGTAAAGTAATGGAGCTGAAGCAATATGCAAGTAAACAGCTGCCCCTGCTAAGGGAGCATCAGCAGGTACTGGAAAAGCTGCAGGACTCGATAGATAACCTGTAACAAAAAGCCCGCTACCATATTTTGGCAGCGGGCTTTTTGTTGTTTATGGATACTTAAGCCTTAGCCTCTTCCTCATTATTCTCACGGTAGTGGCTGGTTTTCAGCTCCTCCTTCAGGAAACGCGAAGTATAGCCTTTGCTAACAGCAGCTACTTCTTCTGGTGTGCCTGAAGCAACTATGGTACCGCCACCTTCACCACCTTCCGGGCCAATGTCAATAATATGGTCGGCTATTTTGATCAGGTCGAGGTTGTGCTCGATAATAAGTACAGTATTGCCTTTGTCCGTTAGCTTATGCAGTACCTCCGTTAGGTGCTCAATGTCCTGGAAGTGCAAGCCAGTTGTTGGCTCATCCAGGATATAAAGCGTCTTGCCGGTGTCTTTCTTCGATAGCTCTGTGGCCAGTTTCACGCGCTGCGCCTCGCCACCCGATAGAGTAGTAGCCTGTTGGCCAAGCGTAATGTAGCCCAAGCCTACCTCGTTCAAGGTTTGAATCTTGCGCAATATACGCGGCTGGCTTTCGAAGAACTCCACTGCCTGCTCTACGGTCATGTCCAGCACGTCAGTAATGCTCTTGCCCTTGAAGCGTACTTCCAGTGTTTCGCGGTTGTAGCGCTTGCCTTTACATACCTCACAAGGCACATATACATCCGGAAGGAAGTTCATCTCAATGGTACGCATACCGGCACCCTCGCAGGCTTCGCATCGGCCACCCTTCACGTTAAAGGAGAAGCGGCCTGGAGAGTAACCCCTGATCTTCGCCTCCGGTAGCTGCGCAAACAGCGTACGGATATCGGTAAACACGCCAGTATAAGTAGCAGGATTAGAGCGTGGTGTACGGCCAATCGGCGACTGATCCACCTCAATAACTTTGTCGATATGCTCCAGCCCCTCGATGCTCTTGTATGGGAGCGGCTCTCGCTTGGCTCTGAAGAAATGGGTGTTAAGTATAGGGTACAGTGTGTCGTGAATCAGCGATGACTTGCCGCTTCCTGATACACCAGTTACGCAGATCATCTTGCCTAATGGTAGTTCCAGCGTTACATTTTTCAGGTTATGGCCAGTGGCTCCGATAAGGCGCAATACCTCACCTGTGCCCGGTCGTTTTACACGTGGCACCTCAATGCCCCTGCGGTTGCTCAGAAACTCAGCCGTAGTGGTGCCGGCTTTCATCATGTCTTCCGGAGTGCCTGCCGTAACCACTTGCCCGCCGTGTATACCAGCTCCTGGGCCAATGTCCACCACGTAGTCAGACTGCAGGATCATGTCCTTGTCGTGCTCCACTACAATAATGGAATTACCCAAATCGCGCAGGTCTTTCAGGGCGTTTATCAGGCGTTCGTTATCGCGCTGGTGCAGGCCTATACTTGGCTCGTCCATAATGTAGAGTACCCCAACCAGCTGCGTACCAATCTGCGTGGCCAGGCGTATACGCTGGCTCTCACCACCCGACAATGTCTTTACAGGGCGGTGCAGGCTCAGGTAATCCAAGCCAACATCCAGCAGGAAGCCGATACGCTTGCGAATCTCTTTGAGCAGTTCACGGGCGATTACGTTCTGGCGCTCACTCATGCGCTCTTCCAGTCCCTCAAACCAAGCAGCCAGCTTATTAATATCCAGCACCGAAAGCTCGCCAATATTCTTGTTATCGATCTTAAAGTGCAGCGACTCTTTCTTAAGACGGTAGCCATTACACTCCGGACAAGTGCTTGTTTGTGTGAAGTCATCTACCCAAGAGCGTATGTTATCCGAGTCAGACTCCATCTGGTTTTTCAGGAAGTTGATGATGCCCTCAAACTCTACTATGTAGTTGCCCTTTTTGGTCTTTACCTCCAAGTCTTCTTCCAGACCATACAGTAACATATTCAGCACATCCTCTGGCAGGTCTTTTATTGGCGTAGCTACCGATACCTTAAAGTGCTTGAACAGTGCCTCAATCTGCTTAAAGATCCAGATATCGCGGTACTCGCCCAGTGGGGCAATACCGCCCCGGCGTATACTTAGCTCCTTGTCAGGGATAACCGACTCTTCTGTTATTTCCTGTATCTCGCCCAAACCATTACATACCGGGCAGGCGCCATAAGGAGAGTTGAACGAGAAGCTGTTAGGAGCCGGGTCATCATAGGCAATACCGGTGGCAGGATCCATGAGGTGGCGTGAGAAGAAGTGCGTCTTGTCAGCATCCGCATCAAGTATAAGTACAGTGCCTTTACCGTGGGTTAGTGCGTTCTGTATAGAGCCAGAGAGGCGGAAGCGATCCTCCTCCTTCACCACAACCTTGTCGATCACAATCTCGATATCGTGAATCTTATAGCGATCTACCTGCATTTTAGGAGCGATCTCTACCAGTTCACCATCTATACGTGCGCGTATAAAGCCCATCTTGCGGATCTGCTGGAACAGCTCGCGGTAATGGCCTTTTCGCCCTTTTACCACCGGTGCCAGCACCACTATGCGCTTGCCGTCGAAATGCTCCAGAATATGATTCACAATTTGGTCATCGCTCTGGCGCACCATTTTCTCGCCGGTTACATAGCTATACGCCTCTGCGGTACGAGCCCAAAGCAGACGCATAAAGTCGTAGATTTCGGTGATAGTACCCACCGTAGAGCGCGGGTTGCGGCTGGTGGTTTTCTGCTCAATAGAGATTACCGGCGACAGACCTTCAATCTTGTCTACCTCGGGGCGCTCCAGCCCACCCATAAACGAGCGGGCGTAGGCCGAGAATGTTTCCATGTAGCGGCGCTGTCCTTCGGCATAGATGGTATCAAAAGCCAAAGATGACTTGCCCGAGCCACTGATGCCAGTGAACACCACCAACTTGTAGCGCGGCAGCTTAATGGAAATATTCTTCAGGTTATGTTCGCGGGCACCATATACTTCTATCTGCTGTGCTTCCCCATTCTGAGGGAAAGCAGTAGCGGTGCCGGTTGTTTCTTGCGCTTGGTTAAAAGCCATTCAGGAATGCGTATTTTAAATAGCAAAGGTATAAAATTATCAGCGCTTTGCCGTTGCAGAACGCTAACCTATCTTAACAGAAATAAGCAGCAATAGGTTTAGGCTTAGCTGGTTTAAAGCAGTGGGCAAAATACCAGAAGTATAGCATGCAGTTACTGCCTGTCAGGCATAACCTTCTCCTGCTCTATCACCTCGGCGTGTACCTGGCTGGTAGGGGTATAAGCCTCTGTATGCTGCGACACCTCCCGTTTCTTTCTGGCAAACCTGTAGTAGCCGAAGGCCGCCACAGCCATACCAACCGGAATAAATGCAATGCCCACCCCTATGTAAAACGGGTCTTCTTCAAAAACCTTTATAAACGTGAGCCCAGCCAGCACCATAGCCATGGCTGTCCGCATGTAGGCAAGAAACGTGCGCTCGTTTGCAAGTTTAGTTCGCTCCATAGCCAAGCTATCCCGAATTTCAAGGTTCTGCTTTTCTTTGACCTTGAGGTCCTGCTTTATTTCCTTTCTTCTCTTCCTGCTTAATATTTTTCTGATACCCATGCACGGTTATACGCAATGTGCAGTAGGGGGATAAGAAGCAGCAGCATATACTTCAGGCTAACTACAGGTGAAAAAAACAAGCTGATGATGTGAGCTTTTTTTGATAAATCAGGATCTGTTTGTGATTTTATATAATAGAGCTATATTGCTATATAAGTAAAGCATCTCATATACAGAGTACTAGCAAGTATAGCTCTTTATACTGCAGGTGTTGCCATTGCAGAACTCCTCATGAACAGACTTTACCGTTTTGCTATACTTTGCTGGTGTCTCTGTATAGCCGTAGTACACGCACACGCACAGCAGAAATCAGAGCCAGTACTTGTTACTGCCACCTATTCGAATCAGCCTCTAAAGAACGTACTACTCGACCTGCAGGAGAAGCATGAGCTACGCATGTTTTACCTGGGGGAGTGGCTGGATGGTGTGCAGGTAACCCAAATTTTTCAGGAGGAGCCCCTGCCTTCGGTATTACGTAAAGTGCTGGCCACTGCGCAGCTCACCGCCATACTCTATGATCCTCAGACCGTGGTGCTGGTGCCCGGCTTAACTTCTGATGCAGACACAACCGAATCCCAAGGAGCCTTGGCAGGAGCTGCGGCCGCAAAGTCCGGCAACAACCGCATGGTTACCCTCAGCGGATACGTTATAGAAGCCAAAACAAGAGAGCCAAGTATAGGGGCCGCTGTGCTTATCGAGGAGTTGAAGAAAGGCACTGTAACGGATGGTAAGGGATACTTCGCCCTCACTGTGCCGGCAGGTAATTATACGCTCGAGGTAAGAGCCGTTGGCATGGTAGCAGACAAGCGCAGGCTACAGCTGCAGCAGAGCCGCATACTCAATGTGGAGCTTTTCGAAGTATCTAATCAACTACGAGAGGTAGAGGTATCTGCCGTGGCACCTGACCAGAATGTGGCAAGCCTGGAGATGGGTGTTGCCCGCCTCAACATAAAAGAAGTAAAAGCTATACCGGCCTTTCTGGGAGAGGTGGATGTGGTGCGAAGCGTGCTGGCCATGCCAGGCGTGACAACTGTAGGGGAGGGTGCCACTGGCTTTAACGTGCGCGGGGGCAGCGTAGATCAAAACCTGATTTTGCAGGACGAGGCACCTTTGTTTAACTCTTCTCATCTGTTCGGCTTCTTTTCAGTGTTCAATCCGGATATGGTAGAGGATGTGACACTTTACCGCGGCGGTATTCCTTCCCGTTTTGGTGGGCGGGTATCGTCGGTGCTGGATGTAAAAATGAAGGATGGTAGTAAAACAACGCCTATCGTGAGCGGGGGCATTGGCTTACTTTCCAGCAGGTTAATGGTAGAGGGGCCACTTGTGAAAGACAAGGCTTCTTTTGTGCTGGGTGGAAGAGGAGCTTACCCAGGCCTGATGATGCGGTATGTGCCAAACAAGTCTGTTAGAGACAGTGATGGCTACTTCTACGACCTCAATGCTAAGCTTAGCTATACGCTCAGCGAAAAAGACCAACTGATGGTATCGGGCTACTTTAGCCGCGATAGCTTTAGGTTTGGAGCTGATACAACCTATACCTGGGGCACAGCCACCGGCACCTTCAAGTGGGGCCACACTTTCAGTAATAAGCTGTTCTCCACAGTTACCGGCGTTATCGGAGATTATCAGTATGGAGTAAGTGCTGAGACGCCGCCGAACAACTTCACACTCGACTCCGACATCAAGTATAAACTGCTAAAAGCGGACTTCAACTATGAGCCTACTCCGCAGCATAAAATTGGCCTCGGCGCTTCTTCTACATTATATGATTTCAACTCTGGCGAATTGAAGCCTTCCTCTGAACAATCAAGCCTGCTGCACATAAAAATGCCGCATGAAAGGTCTTTGGAAACAGCTTTATACCTTGACCACGAATATATTTTGAGTTCTAAAGTATCGGCATCTTATGGCTTGCGCTACTCTTCCTATTTTAACCTGGGGCCGGGTAGTGTGTATGTGTACAATCCAGAGTTGCCAAGGCGTGAGTCTAGCATTACAGATACCTTGCATTACGGCAGCGGGAAGCTTATAAAGCAGTACCATTACCTGGAACCACGTGTATCTCTGCGTGTGGCACTGGGAGAAAACAGCTCCGTTAAACTTGGCTACAACCGTATGGTGCAGTACATCCACCTCATCTCCAATACCGCTGCCGCCTCTCCTGTAGACATCTGGAAAACCAGCAACCCTTACCTGAAACCGCAGGTGGGCGATCAGGTGGCGCTGGGCTTTTTCAAAAATATGCAAGACAATTCTGTGGAGTTATCTGCAGAAGGCTATTACAAAATGCTGCATAACCTGGTGGAGTATAAAGACGGTGCACGGTTGCTGTTGAACAGCACGCTGGATGCAGACCTTTTACCTGGCGATGGTAAAGCTTATGGGGTGGAGTTGATGGTGCGCCGCAAGGGCAAAAAGCTTACTGGCTGGGCCAGCTATACTTTCTCCCGATCGCTGCGCAAAGTTGATGGCCCTACACCAGAAGAGAAGATTAACAACGGAAGCTACTTTCCTGCTAACTACGACAAGCCGCATGATTTTACGATGATACTGAACCAGCAGCTGAGCCGCCTGATAAGCTTCTCTGCCAACTTCACCTACAGCACCGGTAGGCCAATCACATATCCTGAGTCTGTATCGATGGTGGGAGGCTTGCTTATGGTGAACTACAGCGACAGAAATCAGCACCGCATACCAGACTACCACCGCCTGGATGTGGCATTGACCATTGATGGCACCAATAAGCGAAACGTGAACAAGGTTAGCAGCTGGACCTTCTCGGTATATAACCTGTACGGGCGAAAAAATCCATACTCGGTATACTTTAAGCCTGCCTATGGCGGCACCATACCGCAGGCCTACAAGCTCTCGGTTATAGGCTCTGCCGTGCCAGCCATCACCTACAACTTTAAAATAACAAAATAATGCAGGAGAGAACAGAACATAAAAGCTGGCTTTGGGCCCTGTTGCTGATCTGTATGGGGCTACAGGCCTGTGTGGAGCCTTTCGAATTGAAAACCGGCACCGACAAACGGCTACTGGTAGTAGATGGCATGGTTACAAACCAAAACAGGCCCGACCTGAACAAGGTGAGGCTGTCGTGGTCGGAGCCATTTGATGGGGAGAGGCAGGTGGTGCTAAATGAGCCGGTAGTCGGAGCTACTGTTACATTAAGGGATAACCAGGGCAAAAGAATGCAGCTGTATGAGAGAGTGCGTGAAGGGGAGTACGTTCTGCAGGAGGATGATTTTCAGGTAGAGGTTGGTAAAGCTTATTCGATACACATTATACTACCAGATAGGCGGGAGTATGAGTCAAGGCCTGAACTGCTGAAGCCGGTGCCCCTTATCCAAAGTATAAACTATGAGTTTAAGGAGTTCGTGAATGTGGAGGAAAACAGTGCCGGAATGCTGGTGGAGAAACGGTCTGTAGGCTTTGAGGTAAAAGTGCAGGTACAGGACCCGGAAGAGGGAGGCAACTACTACCGCTGGGACACAGAGGGTGTTTTTGAGTATTTCTCAAGAGTGCCGGAAATAACGCCCCCGCCTCCAGGCATCTGCTGGGCAAATGTAGGGAGCATCAACACAAAAGCCGTTACCTCCAGCGACAGGCTGGTGAACGGACACCTGTTTGAGCATGCCGTTGTAGTTGTTCCTGGGGATATACCTACCAAGTATCGGGTAAAGGTGCGGCAATATTCACTAACAGCAGAGGCATATGAATTCTGGCGACTGTTCAATGAGCAGCAATCAAGTGTCGGTAGCATTTTCGACCCGCCTCCGGCAAAGATCAGGGGCAACTTATTTTGCACAACCAATCCAGAGGAGCAGGTAATAGGCTACTTCAGCGCGTCAGCACTCACAGAGGATGCTATCATGATACCGCGTCATCTTTATGCCCCTTTTCCGGGAGTGCCTTATGAGCTGCCCTTCGGAGATTGCCGTTACCTGTTCCTTTACCCTAACGTGACCGACCAAAGACCTGAAGGTTTTTAAATTCACTTGCCATTGATGGCTCATCGTGACTTTATTATGAGAACTACAAAACAATTGCTTATACTTCTGCTGGCGCCATTACTGAGTTATAATGTGCTAGGGCAGCAGGCACAGGTTGCCTCACCCGGTGCAGGGCAAGTGCAGATGCTGTTGTCTGATGAACAGGTGCGGTTGGTGCACAGCCAGCCATACTATGCAGCGGGCGAGCGGCTATGGTATAAGGCACACCTGAACAAAAGCTCCTCACAACCTCTAAGCAAAGCACTTTATGTTGAGCTGCTGAATGCGCAAGGGCAACTTATTGTAAGGCAGCGGCTGGTTATAGATGAAAGCATCGCTTCGGGGGATATACTGTTGCCCCAACATCTGCCTACCGGGCACTATACCCTGCTGGCTAGAACCAACTGGATGAAGAACTTCAGCAATAAGCAGCAGTACCGCGAGAAGTTGCTGATAGTAAATGCAGGAGAAGTGGTGGCGCTGAAAGATAAAGCTCCCTTCGAGGCGAGTCAAAAGCTAGCAGTACAGTTCTTTCCGGAGTCGAATAGCGTGGTGGCAGGAGTTCCGGCCAAGGTAGCGGCGGTGGTAACCAATGCTGCGGGTACAGGTATAGCTGCTACCGGCAGCATAGAAAATGAAGCCGGTGAAACCGTGGCATCTTTTCAGACTGATGATACCGGGATAGGTTTACTTGAGTTTCGGCCTGATCCGCAGGCACAGTACGAGGCACTGGTGCAAGCTGATGGTTACCTGGCGCAGCGTGCAGTACTGCCAAAGGCAAAGCAGCATGGACTTGCACTCTCTATGGAAGGTCAAAATGAGGACGAACTGCAAATCAAAGTAAACAATACCACGCCCTGGGCTCATACATTGGTGGCAGCTTCGGGCGGCAAAGTATACTTAGTAAATCAGGGAAAGGGAAGTGGTACGGTGACTGTGCCGCGGCAGGCAAAAGCTGGAGAGCCTGTGAGGCTTTTGTTGTTAAACCCGGGTGGCTTGGCAGAGGCAGAACGATTGGTGCTGCCACCACAGTCAGATGCAAGGGTTTCTGTGAGCACAGAGCAGCAGCAGTATGCCCCACGCCAACAAGTACAGGTAACCCTACAGGTACTGGATGGGCAGGGAGCACCACTTGCAGCGGATGTTGCTGTGTCTGTAGCCGCTTTTCAAACAGACTTTCATATGCCACTGGCAAAAAATCCATCCTTTTGGGCAGATACATTACCAGACAAACTAGCGCTTATACAGGCCGTCGATGAAGGGCTATGGAAAGGTCTGGTACTTGGAAAACTAGAGACAAAGTACCAGCTAGAGCAGTTGGTTGATGCCTTTGCACGCGATGGTGTGATGGAGCCAATGGTTGCTTCTAATTACAACGCACGAACCGATACCGCTTTTGTGCAGGCATTGCCACAGAGTGTGTTAAGCTACGCGCTACAGCATCATAATAGAGTTAGAATAAATGAAGTATATGGGCTTGCAGAGCCTCACGCTGTTGCGCCTATTCCTAAGTTGCCAGCCGATAAAGTTTTTAAGCTGGATGACTATGTTGCCTTCAACAGTGTAGAAGAGGCCATAAGAGAAGCAACCACTAACCTAAGGCTAAGCAAGAAAAAGGGGAAGTACGTCGCGCGCTTATTGTATGTAAGGCCGGGCGTGAAGAAGCTGATGAAAGGTGAGCCGATTTACCTGATAGATGGTGTGGTAGTGAACAGTATGGAGGAGATACTCAACCTCGACCTGAATGATATCGCATCTTTTGAACTAGCCTGGATGGAAGAAAAGCTATATGCCGGCAATCTGGGTCATGTAGCCGAAAATGGTATGCTGGCTGTGTACACTAAAAGTGGAGAAGCAAGAGAGCGGCTTAAAGAGAAAGGGTATGCTATGCTGTATGAGCAGTATAACCGCCCGAGCGCTTTTGTAGCTTCCCCGAATGCCGGTGCAGAGGCAGGTAGCCAAACGCTGACTCCCGATTTTAGAAAACTGGTATTTTGGGAGCCGCAGCTCAAGGTAGGTACCGATGGAAAAGCCTCTTTCTCATTTTACACTTCTGATGAGACAGGAATCTTCATTGTAAAAGTGCAAGGCCAAACAGCAGACGGCGTACCTGTAAGTGGTGAAGCAGACTTTGAAGTGAGGCTGGTAAAGTAAGAGTAAGAAGCAGCTGACAAACAGGCGACGCTCCTAAAAAGAAGAAGCCCGCTGCATACGTAGCGGGCTTCTTTAATAAGTATAAACTTCTTAGAAGTTTGGAGACAGCAGGTATTTGCTGTAAAAGTCGTCAATAATTTTCACGGCCTCAGAGGCATCGTCTACAATGTGTACCAGGTCAAGGTCTTCCGGGCTGATGTTGGTTTCCATATTCAGCATCACGTCCTCAATCCACTTGAACAGGCCTTCCCAATAAGAGCGACCCACCAGTACGATAGGGAATGCACCGATCTTCTTGGTCTGGATCAGGGTAATCGCTTCAAACAACTCATCTAGTGTGCCAAATCCACCAGGCATTACCACAAAGCCCTGTGCATACTTTACAAACATCACTTTGCGCACAAAGAAGTAGTCGAAGTTGATGAGCTTATCGGAGTCGATGTAGATGTTGTTGAACTGCTCGAATGGCAGCTGTATGTTCAGGCCTACTGACTTGCCGCCCTCGGAGTGAGCGCCTTTGTTGCCAGCCTCCATAATGCCTGGGCCACCGCCTGTGATTACGCCATAGCCATGGCGTACCAACTTAGCAGCGATCTCCTCGGCCATAATGTAGTACTTGTTGTCAGACTTGGTGCGGGCCGAGCCAAAGATAGACACGCATGGGCCAATCTTAGCTAGCTTCTCAAAGCCTTCTACGAACTCGGCCATTACTTTAAAGATTTGCCAAGAGTCCGCAATTTTAATTTCATTCCAGTCCTTATCTACAAAAGCCTGGCGAACTTTTATATCCTCTTCAGAGGCAGGAGGGGCCGTAGACTGGCCGCTCTCACGCAGATCCGATACCGATCTGGCTTTATTATCGTTTACATCCGGTTTCAGAATGGTTTGCCCGCTGCCAGAGTTTACTGTACTCTCGTGCAGCTGTGTTTTGCTCGTTTTTCTAAGCTTCGTCATAGTTATTTCTCGTCATCTTCTGCAGAGGCTGCTGCCCCTTATGCCTGAAAAACTCAGGCATGCATCAACACATATTTTTATAAAATTCGTCCGGACCTGCAGCACTTGTGAGGGAGAGAAACTGACAGGCCAAACACGTAAATGTATCTTTATTTTGATCGAATGGCAATTACAGGATCAAGATTTGAGGCCAGTACAGCAGGTATAATACCTGAAAGCATGCCGATAACGGCCGATACGCCGAGGCCAAGTATAATGTTGCCAACCGACAGCGTGATCTTCATCATGTCCTGCGGAATGAGCGTGAGCAGAAACACCAGTAAGATACCAATGCCACCACCTAACAAGCTCAGAAACACCGACTCAAACAGAAACTGGAAGAGTATAAAGTAGTTCTTTGCCCCCAATGACTTTTGTATGCCAATGATGTTTGTTCGCTCCTTAACAGACACGAACATGATGTTGGCAATGCCAAAGCCTCCTACAAGTATAGCAAAGCCGCCAATTACCCAGCCAGCCAAGCCTACCACATCGAAAAAGCTACCTATAGCTTCTGTAGCCATTTCAGGCCGGTTCATGGCAAAGTTGTCTTCGTCGCGGGGGCGCAGGCCACGTATGTTGCGCATCAGACCCTGCGTCTCATATTCTAATTCTAGTAACCCCGGGTCATCATCACGTCCTTTCAGAGCGATGGTAGAACCCATGCCATTAGGGCCAACATCATACATCTTCGAAAATGTACTATACGGAATCATACCCATCTGGTCCATGTTGGGCATCCCAAAGATATTCTCACCTTGCTTTTCTATTACTCCAATTACCGTAAATTTCTGACCTCCTACCTTCAGCGTTTGCCCTAGCGGGCTGCCATATGGAAACAGGGTTTTAGCTACTTCATCCCCGATTACAATTACATTACGGGCTGCATTAGATTCCTGGGGTGTAAAATAGCGCCCCTCGGTTATCGGTACCTCGCTTACTTTAGGGTAGTCGTAAGAGATACCCATCAGGTTACCATCAGAGTAGCTGTTGTTGGAGTGCTTAAAGGTGTTGCCGCCCTTGCTGGAGAAGATAGCCACGCCATTGCTGGTGGTTATGCGCCGCTCCAGCTGCCTGAACTCCCGCTCCGTAGGCTCTGGCCGCTGGAAATATTTCCACCACGGGTAACTGCCCCCGAAAGACCATGGCCACTTCTGCACGTAAATCACTTTTTCGCCGATAAAGCTCATGCTGTCGCGTACGTTGCGTTCCAGCGAGTCTACCAGAGTAAAAACCGAGATAATAGCGAAAATACCAATTGTCACCCCCAACAGCGACAGGATGGTGCGCAGGAGGTTAGCACGCAAGGCCTGCCACGCAAAGCGGAAGCTTTCTGCTATAAGCCGCAGGTAGATCATAATTTTCTTCTCGTGTCAGGTTAAACAGAAACGAAGTAATTTTATTAAAAGTAAGAATAATTCGGTCAAACTGAGTAAATTTGCGGCTTGATTTTTTGTTTTTTAGTAGACGGTTGTTTATGAACCCCTGCAGGATTTTCTGTTGTTGTTTAACCAGAGATACTGTACAAGTATAGGAACCAAATACCGTAATATTTGATATATGAAATTATCAGAATTTAAATTCGAGCTCCCTGAAAGCCATCTGGCCACACATCCAACTGAAAACCGCGACGAGTCGCGCATGATGGTGGTACACCGTGATACAGGTAAAATCGAGCACCGTATCTTTAAAGACATCCTGGAGTACTTCGACGAAGGCGACGTAATGGTGGTGAACGACACCAAAGTGTTTCCTGCGCGCCTTTATGGTAATAAGGAGAAGACAGGAGCTAAAATTGAGGTGTTCCTGCTGCGTGAGCTCAACAAAGACATTCACCTATGGGATGTGCTGGTAGATCCTGCCCGTAAAATCCGTGTGGGTAACAAGTTGTACTTTGGCGATAGCGACCTGGTTGCTGAAGTAATAGACAACACTACTTCCCGTGGCCGCACGATCAAATTTTTGTTTGATGGCACCGATGAGGAGTTCTACAAAACAATTAACGATTTAGGTGAGACTCCGCTTCCGAAGTATATCAAGCGCGAGGCTGAGCCAGAAGATCGTGAGCGTTACCAGACAGTGTATGCTCAGAATGTTGGTGCTGTGGCAGCCCCAACTGCAGGCCTGCACTTCACTAAAGAAGTTCTGAAGCGCCTTGAAATCAAAGGTGTGGACGTGGAGCCAATTACGCTGCACGTAGGTTTGGGTACTTTCCGTCCAGTGGATGTAGAAGACCTGACTAAGCACAAAATGGACTCTGAAAACTTTATGGTGCCTGCTGCTACGGCTGATCGTGTAAACAAAGCCTTGGATAGCAAGAAGCGTGTGTGTGCCATTGGTACGACTACCATGCGTGCACTGGAGTCTTCTGTATCGGCAAATAGCCGCCTGAAGGCAAACGAGGGCTGGACAGACCGTTTTATCTTCCCTCCGTACGATTTCAAGATTGCTAATGCGCTGCTTACTAACTTCCACATGCCAGAAAGCACACTGCTGATGATGGCTGCAGCATTTGGTGGTTATGACCTGATCATGAAAGCATATGAAGAAGCTGTAAAAGAGAAATATCGTTTCTTCAGCTACGGCGACGTAATGCTGATCCTGTAAGTATAAATTATTGCCAAAGTAAAAAGCCCCGGCCCGAAAGCCGGGGCTTTTTATTGGGACCTTTCAAATATGAGGTGTTGCGTTGCTGTAGCCAGTATACCACAACACCTCTAACTTTTTAACCTTCTAACTCTCTAACTTTCTAACTTTGCTCCATGACACAACTTCCTGAATACGCAATTATAGTGGCAGGCGGCAGCGGTAGCCGCATGCAGCACGACATCCCGAAGCAGTTTATAGAAGTAGCTGGGAAGCCAATTCTGATGCGTACCGTTGAGCAGTTTTACAAGTATAATCCGCAGATAAGGCTAGTAGTGGTACTACCACAGGAGCAGCAGAATACCTGGCGTAGCCTGTGTAAAAAGCATAATTTCAAGCTGTTCCACATGACCGTACCGGGCGGCAGAACAAGATTTGGTTCTGTTAAAAACGGACTGGATACTGTGCTGGGAGATGCCTTGGTGGCAGTGCATGATGGGGTACGCCCTTTTGTAGACGTGGCAACTATTAAAGATGCTTTTGAGACTGCAGCTAGCAATGGAAGTGCCGTAGTGGCCGTATCGCCAAAGGACTCTATTCGTGAGCTTACAGAGGAGGGAAGCAGGGCTGTGCCGCGTGCTAAGTATAAATTAGTGCAAACGCCCCAATGCTTTCAGGCAGGTGTGCTGCGCAAAGCCTATGAGCAACCAGAGCAGGAGCATTTTACCGACGATGCCTCTGTGGTAGAAAGTATAGGTGAACGTATAACTTTAGTGGAAGGCAGCTACCGTAATATCAAAATCACCACGCCCGAAGATCTTATACTTGCAGAAGCCTTTGCAAGCCAGGGCTTTTAGTCTTTTAGCAACGGTACCACCAGCTTCTGCTAATTATAATACTGGGTGGCGGCCAGCCTCCAGAAAAGTAAGGTTCTCCTGCACAGTCTGCGACGAGATAGGTTCGAGTACAGGAGCAGGTTTTGAGAGGTTCAGCAGGTATCCCTGCATGTGGGTTAGGTTCTGAAGGTCGTGGGTAATGCAAAGAACAGTTTTTCCGCTTTGTTGCACCCAGTTCTGCAGTAGCGCGAATACCTGATTCTTATAGTAGATATCCAGTTGCTGGGTAGGCTCATCTAGCAAATTGATACCGGCATCTTGCAGCATGAGCTGAGCCAGCCATACCAGCTGTTGCTCTCCGCCAGAGAGCGTGGTAAAATCATGGTCTATCAGGTGGGAAAGCTGTAGCTGCTCTAGTGTCTGAGCTGCCAAGGTATAGTCTTCTGCGCTGTAGTTTTCAAAAAACCGCTTCTTACGAAAAAGCCCCATTACTATCAGGTCGTGCACCTTTATGGGGAAGTTGATAACGTTCTTTTGGGGGAGGTAAGCAATAAGACCTTTTCCAGAGGGGTTGGAAAGGTGTCGCAGGTTTTGGCCCTGCACCAGGAGTTGCCCCTGATAATCTATTTTTCCCTGAAAGGCTCGGAAAAGCGTAGTCTTACCAGCACCATTATGACCGATAACGGCAATAAAGGCAGGGGAGGGTATTGAAAAGGAAAGGTTGCGGATAAGGACTCTTTGGCCATAACCCGCAACCAAGTTTTTTGCTTCGACGATCGACTTCAATGAATATAGATGAATGAGTAGTGGATAAAGTTAGGATTTAAGACCCCAGCAAGCAATTACCCGCAGCCCACTCAGCTATTCATTATTAGTACTCGTCCTCGTTAAACATGAAATCCTCTTTGGTAGGATAGTCAGGCCAGATTTCCTCGATGTTCTCATAAGGCTGTCCGTCGTCCTCCAGGGCCTGCAGGTTTTCTACAACCTCCATAGGGGCTCCAGAACGGATAGAAAAGTCAATCAGCTCATCTTTAGTGGCTGGCCAGGGTGCATCCTCCAGATACGAAGCTAATTCAAGTGTCCAGTACATAATATTTTCTCCTTTAACTTATTGGCTTGTGTAAAATTGTTCGCAAAAGTATAAAAAAAAACATGAACAAAAATTTTCGCTAAAAATTAATTGCTTTTTTGTCTGTTTTTAACAACACAACGCAAATAAAACACAAATGTTCAAAAAGTAGAAAATAAATTTTAACCTCTTTTTGCCTTAAATAACATAAGATGTAAGTGGATGTGCTTAACCGGCCTTTTAAAAGAAAAAGCGCCTGCTGCAGGTGCAGAAAGCACTTTTTCATATTTAGTACTTGATTATGAGGCTTATCTGGAAATGGCACTCAGCTGGCTCTGGAACATTTCGATCAGCGCACTCTTAGTACCAATCTTACGATTGAAGTTGCGGATCTTGCCTTTCAGCATATTACGGAAGGCATCATTGCTCGGTGAGTCATTTAGCTTACCAAGGTTTGTCTCCAGTACTTCCAATTCACTTCTGTCCGACTTAATGAAGTCTCTCAGCGCATTTATGCGGGCCTGCAGACTATCAGTCTCAGAGAAGGTTTCGTTGCTTGCCTGCTGGCGCTTACGGATGTAATGCTCCAAACTGCTCAGTTCGAATACCCGGTCGCAAGCTTTTATAAAGCGCTCCCAAATAGCGTCTGAAACATCAGGGCGCACAGGTCCGACCTTTTTCCACTCAGCCTGCAATTCTTTGGCACGCTTCACGGCATCGTTCAGGCTTAGTTCCTGTAACAGTTGCTCTGCCTCTACTGCTAACTCCTGCTTGCGCTCATAATTCTGCTCATAGAACTGATCTCTTGAAGCATTCTTCTCCTTCTGTATCTTGCGCTTTAGACGCTCAAAGAAATGGTTGTGCGCTTTACGGAAAGTATTCCAAAGGTTGGTCATGGTTTTGCGTGGCAGGTTACCTCCCACGTCTTTCCACTCGTTCTGCAGCTGCTTCAGCTTAGCGGTAGTTTCTTCCCATTCCTCAGAGTTCTGCAAAGCAAAAGACTGGTTAATGAGCTCACGGTACCGCTCGTAGGCGCGGTTCTGCATGCGCTTCTTGTCTTCAAAGAAGTTCTTCTTGCGCTCAAAGAATTTTTCAACCGCATTACGGAAGCGCTCTTCTATCTCATCGGTTAGCTCTTTCTCTACAGGGCCTGTCTTAATCCAGGCCGTACGCAGGTCTTTCAGCTTTTCGCTTGTTTCCTTCCAGTCAATGCTTTCGCTATGCGCCTCTGCCTCCTTTATCAGCTCTATCTTGATGTTGAGATTTTTCTCCCGGTTCTGCTTAATCGTCTCGTTGATCTCCTCCTCTGCCTTGCTCAGGGTATGGAAGATTTGCTCGAAATCACCAAGAGCATCGTAGTTGCCTACCTGCTCTTTCATGTGCAGTACTTTCATCAGGAAAGAGCCTTTATTATCAGACGTCTCGATGCGCTGCAAGAGGTTATTTACCTTTTCGCTGAACATCTCGAATCGCTTGGCAAAATACACCAGCGAATCATCCTCCGACTCTTTCACTTCGCCAACCTGCCTAGCAGGATAGTTCATAAAGGGCTTTAGCCACACCTGCTGGTCTTGAATAAAACCATACTGTTTGGCTACTTCCAATAGGTTGTTGTTTTCCATTTTACTGGATTGGGTTTTGCTTCGTACGTAATAAGATGAGTAAGGCATCAGGGGTAAACTAACCTTTGCATACGCAGGCATGTCTGCAGCGTTTGCCATACCAGTAATTAACCGGCGGGGCAATCAGAAAGCCAGGTGCTAAAATCAGTAAGTGCATACCTTACCCATACAGTTTTTACAAGTTTAATGATTTCGGCGCACTTTTGTGAAGTGCAAAGACATGATTTTTTGCGATATTTGTAATTCCTTACGATAATAATAATCAAGCGGATAGATAAGCAGCGACTCATACCTGCAGGAGGTGTGGGTGAGGTGATACTACTGCTTCAGATATATAGTAGAAACACATTACAAGGATATAGAGCATGAGCAACGAAACCATTATTTTTTCGATGGCCGGGGTGAGTAAGATCTACCCTCCAAAGAAACAAGTACTTAAGAATATCTACCTCTCCTTCTTTTACGGAGCCAAAATCGGCGTTTTAGGTCTTAACGGTTCTGGTAAGTCCAGCTTACTTAAGATCATTGCAGGCGTGGACAAAGAGTTTCAGGGAGAAGTAGTGTGGTCACCGGGCTATACGGTGGGTTACCTGGAGCAGGAGCCACAGCTGGACCCAACCAAAACAGTGCGCGAAGTGGTAGAGGAAGGTGTGAGCGAAGTGGTAGGTCTGTTGAAAGAGTTCGATGAGATCAACATGAAGTTCGCTGAGGAGATGACCGACGATGAGATGAACAAGCTCATTGAGCGTCAGGGTGAAGTACAGGAGCGCCTGGACCAGCTGAACGCCTGGGAACTGGACAACCGCCTGGAGCGCGCCATGGATGCCCTGCGTACCCCGCCAGAAGATGCTATTATCGGCAACTTATCGGGTGGTGAGAAACGCCGCGTAGCCCTTTGCCGTCTGCTACTGCAGGAGCCGGACGTGCTGCTGCTGGACGAGCCTACCAACCACTTGGATGCTGAGTCGGTAGATTGGCTAGAGCAGCACTTGCAGCAGTATAAAGGTACCGTAATCGCCGTAACACACGACCGTTACTTCCTGGATAACGTAGCCGGCTGGATTCTGGAACTGGATCGTGGAGAAGGTATTCCGTGGAAAGGTAACTACAGCAGCTGGCTGGAGCAGAAGGCTAGCCGCCTGGCCCAGGAGGAAAAATCAGAGAGCAAGCGCCAGAAAACCTTGCAGCGTGAATTGGAGTGGGTGCGTATGGCACCTAAAGCCCGTCATGCCAAGTCTAAAGCCCGTATCAGCCAGTATGATAAACTTGCCAGTGAAGAGGCAAACAGCAAAGAAGAGAAACTGGAGCTGTTTATACCTGACGGACCTCGTCTTGGAGCACAGGTAATTGAGGTAAACAATGTGAGCAAGGCCTACGGCGATAAGCTATTGTTCGAGAACCTGAGCTTTGCATTGCCGCAGGGTGGTATTGTGGGTATCATCGGTCCGAATGGTGCCGGTAAGACTACATTGTTCAAGCTGATTACCGGACAGGAGAAACCAGATGCAGGTGACTTTACAGTAGGTTCAACGGTGCAAATATCCTACGTAGACCAGGAGCACGCCCAGCTGGACCCGAACAAGTCTGTATTCGAAGTAATATCTGGAGGTACAGAGCACATGATCATGGCTGGCCGCCAGGTGGTGTCCCGCGCCTACGTGAGCAAGTTTAACTTCTCAGGAGGTGATCAGGAGAAGAAAGTAGAGAAGCTATCTGGTGGAGAGCGTAACCGCGTGCACCTGGCCATGACTTTGAAAGAAGGCGGTAACCTGTTGCTGCTCGACGAACCTACTAACGACCTGGACGTAAACGCGATCCGTGCCCTGGAAGACGCACTGGAGAACTTTGCAGGCTGCGCCGTAATTATTTCCCACGACCGTTGGTTCCTGGACCGTATCTGTACACACATTCTTGCTTTCGAGGGTGACTCGCAGGTGTACTGGTTCGAGGGTAACTACTCTGAGTATGAGGAGAACAAGAAGAAGCGCATGGGCGATGTAGAGCCGAAGCGTATCCGCTATAAGAAGCTTGTGTAACAAGTATAAACAGAAGTCAAAAAAGGGATTATCTTTGAAGGTAATCCCTTTTTTATTTCATTAGAAATTCTTCCGGAGAGGGCATGATACAATACCTGAAGCACACGCAGATAAACAAAAACAAGTGGGATACCTGTATAACGGCATCTGCCGATAACATGGTGTATGCTTTGTCGTGGTTCCTGGATGTGGTGGCACCGGAGTGGCAGGCCTTGGTAGAGGAGAAGGAGGGTAATTATGTAACGGTAATGCCGTTGCCGGGTATTATTAAGATGGGTTTCCCGTACCTGGGTCAGCCTTTTCATACGCATCAACTGGGCATCTTCACCACACCGCAAAGCAGTAGTGGGATCAGAGGGAAGATGCTGGAGATGGCTGTAAAGCGTTATAAGTTTATTTACAACTATCGCTTTAATACTGGTGATACAGCACATTTGGAGAAGCTGCAGGATCAGTATGAGCTGGTAGCTCGTTACACCCGCTATCTGAAGCTGGACAAGCCTTATCCAGAGCTGTACAAAGCCTACACCCGCGACCGCAAAATGAATCTGAAGCGGGCAAAGCGAGCGAACCTTCGTATGTTCGAAAGTGACGACATAGAGCCGCTTATCCAGCATTTTAAGGTGCACATTGAACACAAAGTAGTAGGTGGAGTGTCTGAAAGTACATACCAGATGCTGCGCGACCTGTTCCGGGTGATGAAAGAGAAAGGCACAGCACAATTAATCTACACAACAGCTGGCGACGAAGTGAATGCCGGATGTTTGTTCTTCAAGTATAACAACGTCATCAGCTATGCCTTCAACTCAGCGGATAGTGAGGGGCGCGTAACTAATGGCCGCACGATGGTGTTGGATGAGATCATCCGGCAATATGCGGGCACTGATTACACTCTTGATTTTGAAAGCCCCATGATTGAGCAAATAGAGCACTTCTACGCTAGCTTCGGTGCTCATAGGGTAAAATACTTTGCCTTGCGCCATAATGCGCTGCCGTTTTACGTGAAACTCATCCGCAACATCCGGATGAAAGTATACCGCACGTTCTTCTCATCGGGTGTGGCTGAGGAAGTATAAATCTATCTGGCGTGCCGCAGCTACTTAAACATAAGCAGATAAATAAAACTGCCTGGGACACCTGCATAGAGGGCTCTGCCCAAAAGCAGGTGTATGCTTTATCCTGGTACTTGGATATTGTGTCGCCGGAGTGGCAGGCAGTGGTGGAAGAAGATAACGGAACTTACACCTGTGTGATGCCGCTGCCAGTGCGGCAGAAGTTCGGGATATTTTACTTGCAGCAACCGCTCTTTTGCCAGCAGCTAGGCATTTACGCTGTACAGGAGCCTAGGGCAGAGGTTGTGGAAGCCTTTCTAGCTGTTGTTCAGCAGCACTTTAACTATACTTCTGGCTACACCTTTTGTACTGCCAATACGCAGTCTCTTCAACATGTAGTGCGGCAAGAGGAGGTGCAGGTCTTGTATACCCATTACCTACCGCTGCAGTACTCTTACGATCAGCTGTGGAAAGGTTACAACCGCGATCGTAAATATAATCTAAACAAAGCCCGCCGCGAAAGCCTGAGCCTTGTGCAGAGCCAGGATATAGAACCGCTCATCCACTTGTTCAGGCAGAATATAGAGCATAAGGTGTATGGTGGTGTAGACCAGTCGGCCTACACAACACTGCGGCAGTTGTACACAGCTTGTGTGGAAAAGGGGAAAGCTGAATTGGTTTATACTGTGTCAGAAGATGGAAGTATAGCGGCAGGCGGGCTGTTCGTGTACTATGGCGGTTACATCATTTATCTCTTCAATGCTGCCGATGCCAAAGGTAGAAAGAGCAATGGCCGAACCCTTATCCTCGACGATATCATCCGGCGCAACGCTGGCACCCGTCAGATACTGGATTTTGAGAGCCCAATGATTGAGAATATTGCTGGCTTTTACCACAGCTTTGGGTCTATGCCAGTGCCTTTTTATGAGTGGCGTTACAATCGGCTGCCCCTGCCTTTCAGGTTGCTCAAGCAGGTGCGGCAGGAGGTGCTGCTTACCTTCCAACGAAGGCAGCAGCAGTAGAAGCCGTCACCAAATACTATATTTTATTTTCTGAGTAGAGGTGCTGTTTTTGTCCTATAATTAGTAGAAAATCAGAAGGTTAAAGCTTAACATTTAAATGTAGTAGCGCGTATACATAATAAAGACAAGATTCTAAAAGAGCTTTATTATGTGAAATTTTTACTGTTATTACTATGAAAAATGTTTACAAAAAACAGGAGTCTCTAGCTTACCTTATAATCGCTGCATACTTTGCAGTGGCTGGTACAGTTGCTATGCTGGTAAGCTACTAATAAACGCACCACTGAATGAGAAAAAGGCCGTACGAGAGTACGGCCTTTTATATTTATAGCCAAGTTGTAGTTGCTGCTACTTTACTTTCTCAAAATCAAGCTCACTGAAGTGGAAATCCGGGTTATTGGCATCCAATCGTAACTGGCTTATGGCTCCGTCTTCCCCGGTAATAAAGCGTGCATTGGTCGGGGTGAGTAGAGCGAAATCGTTTTTCCAATCAAGGTTAAAGATATCGTGTTGCCAGAAGCTCAGCGTGCCGCTAAGTGCTGGAGCTGGCTCCAGTTGCAGGTGTAGCTTACCGTCCTTCAGCGAAACTACCACATTGCCATACAGTTTGCTGTTGTATGTACCAGTGTAATCGGTGAGGGCACGGATAGGCTTGTTCTTCTTCTTTTTCTCTTTAGGGGCTTTGGCAGCTGCCTCAGCTTCTGCCTGCTTGGCTTTGGCCATGTTGTCGAGGTAAAACTGGCTCCAGTCGCGTTCGTTCTTTACACCTAGAATCTGGTCAACAGTATAGTTGCCTAGTGGTGTCATGATGCTGCTCATGCTGTTAGTTAATATTACCACCCCCAAGTTCTCTTCCGGTACCAGCACAGTGCGACTGTTCATGCCTTCGTGGCCGCCGCCATGGTAAACCAGCTTGCGTCCCTCATAGTCACTGACAAACCAACCCAAGCCAGCGCCCACAAAGTGAGTGGAGGGGTTAGCCTCCTCTGCCTGCTTCGAAACCGGAAATGGGTTGTGCATGGTCCACATGTTGCGGCTCGACGCTTCACTGAAGATTTCCTTGCCTTTATACTTACCGTGGTTCAGCTGCAGGCGCATCCACTGGGCTTGCTGGTTTACACTGGTAAAAATACCTGCCGCTGGGTTCCAGTTGTCCCAGGCAGTAAGGGTGGTGGCTTTAGGTTTTTTATTATCGTCGAAGCCGTGTGGTGAGGCTACGTTTTGCACGCCCTTCAGGTCGTTTACAGAAGTGTAGGAGCGGCTCATGCCTAGCGGCTGGAAGAAAGTCTCCTGAATGTAGTTCTCCCATGTTTTGCCGGTTACCTGCTCAATTACCTCACCCGCTGTAATAAACATCAGGTTAGAGTAGCCATAGCCATTGCGGAATCCATACACCGGCTCCAGGTAACGCATGCGCTGGATGATCTCAGGGCGGCTATAAGTAGTGTTGTACCACAGCAAATCTCCGCTAAAGGTCTGGAAGCCTATACGGTGGCATAGTAAGTCTTCTATCGTTAGGTTTTCTGTTACGAAAGGATCATAGAGCTGTAGGTAGGGCACATATTTTTTCACCTTATCTGTCCATTTTATCTTGCCAGCGTCTACCAGAGTGGCCAAAGCGGCGGCAGTGTAAGCTTTAGAGTTAGAGGCAATGCCAAAGACTGTGTTAGCATCTACCTGACCTCCCTTTTTGTTGTCGAGTACACCATAACCTTTTGCGAAGATAACAGAGTCGTTTTTCACAATGGCAATAGCCATACCCGGTACATCCCAATCTTTCAGGGCCTTTTGGTAGTAGGCGTCTAATTTCTGAAGGTTAGCTGCTGTACTTTGCTGGGCTTGAGCGGTAGGTAGTACTAAGAGCGCTACAAGCAGCAGCATGAGGCGAAGCCAAGTATGGCTAGCGCGTATAGTATGCGAAGTGTTCATGAAAGTTATATTGCTGATAATGCAGCAATATATGGAATTTTAAAGTGGCACTGAAAAGAACCCGGAGGGAGCTGCTACGGAACCGGTACAGGCATGTAAGGTTGACGTTATATGTCTTCTTCGCGGGGTATATGAGTCCCCTGTTCATACTCCTGCTTCTCCATCTCCAGGCGTTGTTGCTCTTCTGCAGTGAGGTTGCCAAGCCTGCGTGGGTCAGGTTGTCCGGCATCCACCCAGACGGTGTACCAGTAGCTGGCAGCCAAACGCATTTGTCGTTCTACTTGCCCGTTGAGACGTCTGCTGTAAGCTTCAGAGAAAGCACGGGAGTATACGCGGGTAGTCACGTTGTTGCGCAGTTCAAAGCCATACTTCTTCTCCTCGTCAAACTCTTGCGTTAGCTGTCGCTCGAAGTATAAAACAGAGTCCAGAGCTGTGTGGGCAGAGGCCACTAAGTCCCAGGCTTTCAGCTGCGGCTGCTCCAGGTAAATAGCCCGGCCTACAAAAAAGTCATAGTTGTCGGAGAACAGCTCAGGCAAGCGTGTTTCCCAAAAGGCATGGATGCCCCGCTGCCCGGTAAGCTGGCCGTTATAGTTCTGGGTAGTGTGCAGCGGTACACAGGCATCGGCTACATAATGGCCCAACTCGGTGCTCAGGCGCAGTATGCGATCAGCATTACGCTATTTAAAGGCTTGTGTCAGCTGGTGCTTCATCCGGTTAATGTGCCAGGGCACAATGCCATAAGCTTGCAGGGTGTCTTCGCCATATTATTCTATAGCCTGTTGCCAATACCGTGGCATAGTGTAAAGGGCGCTGTCGCGAGGTCTATGTAATGCCTCGGCGCTTCGCCCTCCACAGCGTAGCGGCGCCGGTCAGGGTTCACAGCATTTTCGGTGATGTAGCGGATATGCTTTTTGTAGAAGCCAACCATTTCTGGCGGCAGGGCAAATACAGCCAACCTGTTGATGCGCTGATGCGCGAAAAATCCCCAGGTATGGCCGTTAAGCGGTAACAGCAAAATTAGCAGCAGAAGTATAGCTTTGCACCTGATCGCCATACTTGCGGTGTACGCAGACAAGCCTTTAGAGATACTGAGGTATATCTCTAAAGGCTTGTTCTAGGATTGTAATAAATATTTAATTAGGTTAAATAGAAGCGCTTGATACTATGATGTCCAGATCAGGAGCCACTCTTCTGCGGCTTGCTCATCATTGAAGGACCTCAGGTTAAAGTATTCTCTAAAAAGGGGGTAAAGCGATTGGAAAGACCGCTGTCCATAAATGCCTGGCGATAGCACATGTGCATAATAACGCAGCCCCAACTCTTTAGCCTGTGGTGCCCATTTGTACACTAACCAGCTTATAGCTGAATCCCAGGGGCCTATTAATTCTTTGTTGCTACTCAAAATTCCCAGGCACGGCTTTTCCTGGAGCATGGAGAGGATATGGTTACCTCCCATTACAATGGTTTCCTGAGATTGTATGCCTATCCAGCTAACATACAGAAAACTATTATCAGGAGCCCTTCTGGCTTCAAAGAAGACATCTCCATTTCCTTTCCTGAGTTCCTTATAATCTATTAACTGAGATACGTCCACTTTATCAAATAACCTCTGTCTCCCTCTTCTGGAGCTGTTGTTCTAAACTCTTAATTCAAGCTTGTGTACGGCTATGCGTACAAAAAGCTTTTCATTGCTGCAACTGTCTCTTCTGGAGCGCTTAGGTTAGGGCAGTGGCCCGTTGCCTCCAAAACTCTAAGCTTGCTGCTAGGTATTTGCTTGCTAGTGTACTCCCCAACAGAAACAGGGGCAATGGCATCCTCAGAACACTGTAGAATAAGAGTGTCAACCTTTACATGAGGTAAGTCCTGACGACAGTCAGATAAGAAAGTGAGGTGGGCAAAGTCTCTGGCAACTTTCTGGTTGCTTTTACAGAAGCTTTGAGCTAGTTCTTGGCCTAGTTCTGGTCTGTCAGTGTTGCCCATAATAACAGGGGCAATGGTATTAGACCAACCGAGGTAGTCGCTTTCGAGAGAATTAAGTAAGCCATGGATGTCTTCTCTTTCAAAACCGCCTATATAATCTCCATCGTTTATAAAGCTTGGAGAGGGGCTAATTAAGACCAGCTTAGCAAAACGCTTTGGTTCCATGTTAGCAGCCAGTACTCCGATCATGGCACTTACTGAGTGGCCTACAAAAACAACATCTTGCAGTTCCAGTTCTTCGCATATCTCCAGGATGTCTGCGGCATACGCTTTTAAAGAAGAGTACTGCTCTTTTGTGTAAGTGGTTGTATCAGAGCTGCCAAATCCAATATGGTCGAAAAGAATGATTTTATAATCATCCTGAAAGGCAGGTGTTATGTAGCGCCACATGTTCTGATCACAGCCGTAGCCGTGTGCAAACAGCATAGGTTTTTCTCCTTTTCCAGTAACTGTTACGTTGTTCCGTTTTAGGGCATTCATATCATTAAGGGTTAAGGTTAAGCTGTATTACTGACTGTCAGATAACTTCTTTGGTGCTAAGTTAGCCATGAAAAGTGGGAATTATAATTTATGTTGTCTTTTTAAAGTTTGCCGCTACCTGTCCTATCGGATAATTGGCTCTGTAGCACAACAGAGTAAGCTTTTGTCAAAGTAAGTTCTGTCCCCCCGCGTTACCTGTAGCAGTTAGTCTCTTAATCAGCTTAGGGCAAGAGTTAAGTAATTCCTGTTTTAACCTTAATCACAATAAGTTAGATCTCTAATTTGCTGTTTTTAATAGATGTTGGGTTTGTTATTTTTCAGTGTTTTTCATTATATAATACGATATGTTTAATATGTATATATATACTTTGATATATTTATAATTTTAATGCTATTATAATGTCATATTAATATCAGTTTAATAGGTGTGCTTCTATTTTGTGAGCGTGCTTAAAGCCGCCAACATAAAATATAAGATACAACTGTGAAAAAGATTCTAATACCAACAGACCTAACACTTCACTCCCTAAACCTTATAAAGTATGCACTGCACCTACTGAAGGGAGAAACCTGCCAAATTGCTTTAGTGCATCCGGTGCCTCTGCCAGATTCTATTACGGAGCTTCTGATGTTGCCCAGAGACGAAGAGGGGCAGGAGAAGGCAAGTAAAGCTTTTAAAAATGCCTTAAAACGAATTGCTAAAGCATATGCAGTTGAAATTAACAGTATACAAACAGAGCGTATTTACTGCAATAATTCTTCACAGATCCGGAGCTTTATAGTTAACAACAAGATAGATTTGGTACTTAGTCCGGTTCAGGTAACAAGAGTGTCCGATGCTATAAGCCAGTTCAATAGCCTGGTAAAAGGTGTGCCTTGCCCGGTTCTGTATGTTCCCGAGCTTTTCGAGATCAATCGTTTCAGGAAAATTGCCCTTGTGCTTGATGTGGAGGATAAAACAGACTCGCTACCCGATGAGACATTGGTGAACCTTCTCTGCAGAAACGATTACCACATTACATTTCTGCTTGTGTTTAAGCCAGGGACAAGTACGGATAGGCTGAAGCATGCACTGGACGTAATATATTCCTCTAAGATGCTTGAAGGTATCAGCTACTCGGTTCACCTCATACATGAAGCAGACCTCACGAGCGGTGTAGTCTCTTTTATAGATGAGTTTGAGGTAGACTTGGTTGTTACCTGTAAGAAGAAAAGTATGCTCGACTACCTGCGGCTGGGCAGAGGTTTCAGTCCCAAAGCCATCAACACCAAAGTGCCTCTTCTTTCTGTAAGGTAGAGGCTTTACAAGTTTATAACTGGTTTAACTCAGGCCAACTTAATCCTATCTCCAATGTTGTTAAAGACAAATATTCCCATTGGGTATGTGTTTGGGAAAATAAAGTTCGAGGTTTTCTTCGTTTCTGTATATGCTACTCTAATTGCTGTAGAGGACACTTTCTTCCACTTTCTTGACCTCTCTATTCCGCTGAGCGTGCCCATGGTGCTCGGTACAGTGCTTTCGCTGCTGCTGGCCTTTAAATCGAACCAGGCATACGACAGATGGTGGGAAGCAAGAATAGTTTGGGGAGCTATTGTAAACGACTCTCGCTCCCTTATTCGGCAGGTGCTTTGCTTTACCGAGGCACCTTACCCTTCTGAAGAAGTGACCCAGCTGGTGGAGCGTTTTACTAACCGGCAAATTGCCTGGTGTTACAGCCTCGGCATGTCCCTCCGCAATAAAATGGACATGCGCAAAATTGAGAAGTACCTGCCTCAGGAAGAGATTTCCTTTATTAAGAAGCACAGTAACATACCCAACGCTTTGCTGGAGCTGCATGCCCGAGATTTGAGGCACGCACTGAATGAAGGCTGGCTGAACAAATATCAGCAGGTAGAAATAGATGCCACCTTAACCCGTCTGACTGATTGTATGGGTAAGTGTGAGCGTATCAAAAATACCGTTTTCCCGGTAACTTATACACTTTACACACATTTCTCTCTGTTCTTCTTTATTCTGCTGTTGCCTTTTGCGCTACTCGAGATATTTGGTGTGTTAGAGGTTCTGATGGTTATAGCAATTTCGTCTGCTTTCTTCCTGATCGAGAAAATGGCTATCCATCTGCAGGACCCGTTCGAGAATAAGCCTACAGACACACCGGTTACAGCTATAGCCAGAACAATCGAAATTAACCTAAAGCAGATGATCGAAGCTAAAAATGTGCCTCAGCCCGTCCAGCCTGTGGGAAACAGCTTCTATGTGCTATAAGCCACAGCAGTACAAAATTTTTAAACGTTGTAGTAAGTTTATTACAGAACAGGCCTGCCACATCAACTGTAGCAGGCCTGTTCTGTAATAGTTCTAAATATAAACCTAGCGCTTTTTGGCCAGAGCCGGGAAGTTCATCTTATAATCGGCGTCTACTTCGCCCTTAGAGATCTTAGCCAGCTTGTTCTTAATCAGGCGCTTCTTCAGGCCAGACAGATAGTCTGTAAACAGAATACCTTCAATGTGGTCGTACTCGTGCTGGATAACGCGGGCGGTCATGCCGTCATACGTATCCTCATGCTCATTCCACTCCTCATCAAAATAGCGTATAACAATGCGCTCTGGGCGATATACTACCTCGCGCACGCCAGGTATGCTCAGGCAGCCTTCCTCAAAACCCCACTCTTCTCCGTCTTCCTCTATTATCTCTGGGTTAATAAAGGCTTTCTTAACACCTTTGCCCTCATCGCCTTCATCCATCATTGGCTCAGAGTCAATCACAAACAGGCGTATGCTCTTGCCGATTTGTGGGGCAGCCAAGCCTACACCATGGGCATGATACATGGTGGCAAACATATCCTCCACCAGCTCTTTCAGGTTTGGGTAGTCCTGTGGAATATCCTCGGCTACTTCTTTTAGTACAGGGTCGCCATAGGCAACAATTGGGTAAATCATATACTTCTGCTTTCTAAATACGACTGTAAAATAATTACGGCGCTTATGCGGTCTACCGTGCCTTTATCCTGTCGGGCCTTCTTTTTCAATCCGCCGGCAAGCATAGTTTGCTGCGCAATTTTTGAAGTAAAACGCTCGTCTACGGTATGCACCGGTATAGCCGGAAACTCCTTCTGCAGCTTTCGCTGAAAGCCTACCACATGCTGCGTATTATCAGTGGCTTCGCCGGAGAGCCGCTTGGGCATTCCCAGCACAAATGCCTCTACAGGCTCGCGCTGCACATAGGCCTTTAAGTAAGATAACACATCCTGGGCATGAACGGTTTCTAGGGGGCTGGCAATAAGCTGGAGCGTATCCGTGGCAGCTAGCCCCACACGTTTAGTCCCGTAATCAATTCCTAAAATTCTGCCCATAAGTATAAAATGCCGCCGCTGAGGTTATCTGTACAAAGGTAAGGGTTTAAAAATTAATCTGATAGTGCGCACGGTACTTTGCCACGGCTGTAAAGAGCATGCATGTGCTAATAACTTATGGCAACTTAAACAAATCTGAATTTGTATAGATATAAAGGAGCTCAGTATATTTAGGGTAAATTATTGTACTACTTTGCCGTGCCTGTACTGTGGCAATAACTTAAATTTATATCATTCAAACCTATGGACAAGATGGAGCATGGTGAGGAAAAAAGCAGAGTCCGGAATTCAGGATTTCAGATAAAGCTGCCTCTGTTTATAAGTATAGCCTTGGTGGTGGGTGTGTTGTTAGGTGCTACTACGTTCTCCCCATCTACCAGTAATCCACAAGGTACAGCCAAAAGTTACCTGAAGTTCCGTGATGTACTAAGCTATATAGACCGTGATTATGTAGATACGGTTGATGTGGAGGCGCTGACAGATTATGCCATCACTAAAATGCTGGAGAAACTTGACCCGCATACAGCGTACATTCCGGCGGAAGAACTGGCTATGGCGCGCTCTTACCTCGAAGGTGACTTTGAGGGCATTGGTGTAGAGTTCAACATCTTTAAAGATACGATTTATGTGATCACGCCCCTGAGTGGCGGTCCATCCGAGGCAGCAGGTATACAGGCAGGCGATAAGATTATTAAAGTAAATGGGGAAAATGTAGCTGGTACAGGCATAAATAACGAGGGTGTTTTTAAGCGCCTGCGTGGCCCCAAAGGAACTAAAGTAAGTATTACAGTACAGCGTGAAGCTGTAAAAAAGCCTCTCAGTTTTACCATTGAGCGCAGCAAAATACCGACACACTCTGTGGATGTAAGCTATATGGTGGATGATAGAACCGGCTACATTAAAGTAAGTCGTTTCTCGGCTACCACCTATGAGGAGTTTATGGAGGCGCTGAGTAAGCTGAAGAGCAAAGGCATAAAACAGTTGATGCTTGATCTGCGCGGGAACCCTGGTGGCTACATGGACCATGCTATACGTATGGCCGACGAGTTCATAGACGGTGATAAAATGATTGTGTACACCGATGGCAAAGGTACCCGCTACGACTCCAAGACGTTTGCCCAGAAGCAAGGTGCGTTTGAGAAAGGATCCTTGGTTGTGTTGCTGGACGAGGGTAGTGCCTCAGCATCTGAGATTGTAGCCGGAGCGCTTCAAGATAACGACCGTGCCTTGATTGTAGGCCGCCGTTCTTTTGGCAAGGGTCTGGTTCAAATGCCGATTCCGCTGAACGATGGCTCTGAACTGCGCCTCACCATATCGCGCTACTATACACCTAGTGGTCGCTCCATCCAAAAGCCTTACGGCGAGGGCATGGAAAACTATGAGATGGATATTCTGAACCGCTTTGAAAACGGGGAATACTTCCACCCGGATAGCAGCCTTTTTGTTGATTCGCTTAAGTATACAACCTTGGGTGGGCGCGCAGTGTACGGCGGCGGCGGCATTATGCCGGACGTGTTTGTACCACGCGATACCACAGAGTTATCGCAGTACTTAAGCCAGCTGTATAACAAGAACGTTATTCGGGAGTACAGCCTGGAGTATTACCAGAAGCACCGCAAAGAGCTGGAGAAAATGCCTTTCGAGAAGTTTAATAAGAACTTTACGGTTACAGATAGAATGCTGCAGGAAGTAGTACAGACAGCTAGTGCCTCAGGGGTAGAGTATAACGAGGCGGAGTTCAAGCGTTCTAAGAGCCTGCTCCGTAACAACCTTAAAGCCTTCATCGCACGAAGTGTGTATGGCAACGATGGCTTTTTCCCGGTGCTGCACCAGTCGGATGAGGAGTTTCAGCAGGCACTGAAGCACTTTAGCCGGGCACAGCAGATGGCCGCAGGTAGTATGTAAGTGTGGCAAAGGACTGTATGAGCGATAGACAAAGGAATGCCAAGATATAATATCGAATTATTCCTTTGCCTTTCTGAAAGCTTTCCCTTTGTCATCAATAGAGAGCACCACCTTAAAAACTGATCATACATGGCCTTTTACTACAAACTTGGAGAAATTCCGCACAAGCGGCACACGCAGTTTCGGCAACCTGATGGTAGTCTATATGCTGAGCAGCTGGTAGGTACCCTTGGCTTTAGCGGGGTTTCGTCGCTACTGTACCATATCAACCCGCCCACACAGATTAGCCGCATCGGTGAGGCAAAGCCGTTTGCACCAAAAAAGGCAGAGGGTATAAAACTGGCGCCACAGCATTTGCGCACTGTAGAAGTCAACGCTACTGGCACCGATTACCTTAGTGCACGCAAAACGATGCTGTTCAACAACGACGTTGCCATCAGCCTCTGCAACCCATCAGAACGTGAGATGAACTACTACTATAAAAACGGGCAGGCTGATGAAGTAGTGTTTGTTCATGATGGCTCCGGCGACCTGCTTACCCAAATGGGGCGCATTCCTTTTCAGGCTGGCGATTATCTTGTTATTCCGCGCACAGTCATCCACAAGTTCCGCTTCAACGAAAGTGAAAACCAGGTAAGGCTGCTGGTAATAGAGTCTTTTAGCCCGATAGAAACACCTCGCCGCTACCGCAACCACTTCGGCCAGTTGCTGGAGCACTCACCATTTTGCGAGCGCGATATGCGCCCTCCGGTGGAGTTGATAACGGAAACCCAGAAAGGCGAGCACCTGGTGCAGGTGAAGAAGGAAGGAGAGCTACACCAGTTCTATTATAATTTCAGTCCTTTTGATGCTGTTGGTTGGGATGGCTACTTTTACCCTTATGCCTTCTCCATTTTTGATTTTGAGCCGATAACAGGCCGTATTCATCAGCCGCCTCCGGTGCACCAGACCTTTGAGGCACATAACTTCGTGATCTGCTCTTTTGTGCCACGCCTCTTCGATTTCCACCCGCTGTCTATACCTGCTCCTTATAACCATTCCAACGTAGACTCTGATGAGGTGCTATACTATGTAGAAGGAAACTTTATGAGCCGTAAAGGCGTGGATCGTGGTTCGTTTACTATTCACCCGGGAGGTATCCCGCACGGGCCGCACCCAGGTACAGTAGAGGCAAGTATCGGCAAGAAGGAAACAAACGAGTATGCCGTGATGATTGATACTTTCCGGCCACTACATTTAACAGAGGACGCCCTGCCATACCTGGACCAGAACTACCCAATGAGCTGGAACGAGCATGGCAGCACAAAAGCCTAATAACGTTATGTTTGACTAAACTGCGCAGTGTTTTGTAACTTGCGGCGGGAAAGGCGAGACTAAGGTCTTTGTTTTTCCCGCCGTACTATTTTCACCCTATCACAAATACTGATGAAAAGATTGATGTTGATGGTTGTGCTACTGTTTGCTGTTGTAGCTACTGCCTGCGAGAAAATTGATGACCTGCTAACCTTTTATATCAATGAGGATGAGACTTTCACAATCGAGTCTGGTTTCCCGTTAGGAGCAGTGATACCGGCTACGCCTTTTACGGTTACCACTAACTCAGAAGAAACGTTTAAGAATAACAAAACGCGTGCAGAGTTGGTTAAGGACGTTAGCCTGAACCGGCTGGAGTTAACTATAGTTGAGCCGGAAGGGCAAAACTTTGATTTCCTGAAGCGCATTGAGCTGTATATTTCCAGCGAAAACCAGCCTGAGGTTAGGATTGCCTACCTGGAGGAGGTGCCGGCGGGAACAACAGTGCTAAAGCTGAAATCCACTAATGCCAAGTTAGATGAGTATATCAAGAGCGACCGTTATACCATTCGCACAGAGGCTGAGCTAGCAAAACCAGTTACACAAGACATAACCATCAAAGCTGATATGCGATTTAAAGTAACCGCAGATCCTTTATAAGATGCATACATTACAAATGAGAATCTCAGAAGATAATAAGTTAGAAAAGATCATCATAGTGGGAGATCGTGTGCTGATTAAGCCGAAGACCTCCCGCGACCAGACCAAAAGTGGTTTGTACCTGCCACCGGGGGTACAGGAGAAGGAAAAGGTACAGGAAGGCTACATCATGAAAGTAGGTCCAGGATATCCGATTCCAGCTGACTTTGGCTATGATGAGGAGTCGTGGGGGCAGGAAGAGGAAGAAGTCCGCTATATCCCGCTTCAAGCTAAAGAGGGCGACTTAGCCATTTACCTACAGCGCGATGCCATTGAAATAAGCTACCTCGGCGAGAGATACTTTATCGTGCCTCAATCTGCTGTGCTGATGCTGGTGCGTGAGGAGGACTTATAGACTACTCACAACTGTATTAAATAAAAGAAGCCCCGGCTGCATATAGCCGGGGCTTCTTTTATTTAATACAGTTGTTAGAGTGGTTTAGTCAGAGTAAAGTTGGGACTTTGGAAGCTAGATGAACCTATGGCACTGGCAGGTACTTAGTTTAAAACAAAGAGCCGGCGCTGTGGCAGCACCGGCTCTTTACAAGGGTAAAGGGGTATAGTATAAAGGGGTTATTTTCGAATCATAATCTTTTGGGTATAAACCTGCCCGCCATGCTGCAGGCGCACAATGTATAGGCCGTTTGAATGTTTAGACAAGTCAAAGGAGCCCTTGTACTGGCCGTTAATCTGGCGAACGGAGGTAGAGTACAGTTGCTTGCCCAGTAAGTCTACTACTGTTAATGTCAGATCTACCGGGGAGGAAGTCTCTACAGTATAGCTGAATTTACCGTCTGCACTTGGGTTCGGGAACACCATCAGCTCTGGCCCTATATTTCGCTCTGCACTTTCCAGCTCATACCTGTATGCTAAAGACATTTCAGATACGCAGCCATCCTTAAACGTTACGACACTGTACCTGCCATTCATAGTAGGGGTAAAGCGCTGGGTAGTTGCTGCCTGTAGCGGCTCGCCATCCAGGTACCACTGGTTACCCTCCGGTTGGCTGGATACCAGTTCTTTGCCCTCGCGGCTTACCTCAGGCTTATCAAGCGGAGCGCCAACTTTCTGAGTAACTGCAACTCGTGGACTTGGACAACCTAGCGCACGCACCTTCAGATCATAGAAATAGTAATAGTAGCTGTCCCAGGTTACGGAGCCGGAATTAGTGGCTGTGTTACCGCTGATAGAAAATACCTGGTCGATACCGAAAGGATAGCCCTGTACACCGGCGTTATTGCGGTAAATAGTGGCACCATTCTCATAAGAGATTGCAATGTTGTAAGTGCCTGCCTGCGGCAACTCCAAGCCAAGGTAGTACAGCTGGCCCTGATCGTTAGGGTCATCTGGCTGAGGGCCTTCGGCAGGTGTGCTTCGCGTAGCGGTAACATTTAGCGTGCGCGACGATATGGGAGCTCCGTTGCTGTCATACACCGTAAAAGTGATTTTGCCACTATGGCCAATGTATAGTCGGGCCTGCTCTAGCACCATAGGTGCCTGCGTAGCTACCTGCACATCCGGAGAGAACTGGTTATAGCCACCACCTGCAAAGACATTCTTGTTAGCAGGGCCTACTGTGCCTGAGAAATCATCAAAGGCAGCATAGAGTGTATTTCCGGCCTTGGCTGTTGCAACCTGTACCTGGCTTCCTGCTGCTATAGGTGTTGTGCTGGTAGGGGAGGTGTACCAATAAGGCGTTCCACCACCCTCTGCCGATAAAGTATAGGCTAGACCCTCGCCGCATCGAAAGGCAGAAGCATTTACAGGAGCAGAACTTTCAGTAGCTACTGTGAAAGAATAGCCGCGCTGGTTGTTACTCTCTACCGCATCAGATGCTAAATTAGACTGTGCCAGCAGTTCATAAGTAGCACCTGCTTCCGTGGCAAAAGAACCATCAAGCAGCAATTCAGCCTGTGTAAAAGCTGCAAGCTTGCCTGCAAAGGATCCTGTTAGCGTTGTGAGCTCTTGCCCATTCTTAAGAACTTTGATAGATACAGGTATATTCTGCTGTTCTGCTGTGCCATTGTTACGGATAGCCACGACCAGATTCTGTGCAGTGGAGGCACACAGTGAGCTAGCACCCACAGGCTGTACGGCTGCTATACTTATGTCTCGCTGAGGTTTGATAAACTGGATAAGATAATCCTGCGTTTCGCCGCGTGTATAGCTGTTGCAGGCACTGACTGCAGAGGCGCTGCTAGTCTCCTGTACTACCACGCGCATTCGCACCTTATCATCTGCTGCCAATGTGCCTGGTGCATTGATAGTGGCTGTAAAAGTGCCGTTGCCGTTAATCGTGCCAGATGTGGCTACAGTTTCACCGGCATCTGTAAAGTTACCGTTACCATTCCAGTCGATAAACACTTTAGCCACCTTAGCGGCATCTGTTCCGCAGCTACCCAGCTCCAGCGTTATCTGTCTTGCCTGACTTGGCTCCATGGTGAACACAGTAGCGGTCAAGTCGCGATAGGTAGTGCAGTCGTCTTTCAGGTTTACAGTCTGCGTGCCGAAGATCAGTTTATTGATGCGGGCCCCTTGGTTAGAGGTAGGGGCGCTTGCGCAAACAGCTGTGCCACCCACACCGCTTGCCAACAGAGAAAAGGCTTGAGGACCATCTTTAAGTGTTCCTTTATGCCCAATCGTGATGGTGTACTTCTTGCCCGGTACGGCGTCAGCTATCAAAATCTGCTCGACATTATCTACTATGTTATCGCCTGTTTTGGCAGCAGCCTCAGGTGCAGCAGGGTCAAGCGTCCAAGGCAGGTAGTTTTTGCCGTTGCCGGATACACGTATGTCCAGGTCATTCACCAGTTTTGGCGAGCGGTTGTTCAGCACCTTAGGGCCAAGTGCCATAACACTGCCCTTCGGGTCTGTCCAGGAGATGGTGATTTTAAGAGGTCCGGCACCGGAGGCTGTTACCTCCAGTGTCTGCGGTTGGTTTTGAGCCAGCGTCCTTTCTTCCAGCAAATGAGTGCCACCAGTATTGCTGATAACGCTGGCTGCTTGCTCCGCATTCAGAAGCCCCCAGCCGTACACGTAGTCAGGGCCTGCTGAGGCTCCTGCCTCGTCGGCAGTATGTATTGCCAAGCCTTTTAGAGTGGATGCACGCATAAAGCTGCCGCTTTTAAGGTTTGCATAGTGCTCCTGTAGCAGCAAAAGGGTACCCGAAACGTTAGGAGCAGCCATAGAGGTGCCGCTCTGCACTGCATAGCTTCTATCGTTGGTAGAGGTGGTAGAAAGTACACGAACGCCGTTGCCCACTATGTCTGGCTTTATACGCCCATCGTCTGTGGGCCCCCAGGAGCTGAAGGAAGACATTTTTACGTCCTGCGGCTGGTTATAGCCATCTGTTATAGCCGCTACAGCGCCTACGGTAAGAATATTCTTGGCAGTGCCCGATGTAGAAATTACATCATAGCCATCGTTGCTGCTTATGTTGGCAGGACGCTCCTTTACCAGCTCGAAGGTGCCGTTGCTTTTGCGCAGGAAGTATGGTTTGCCCACTTCCGGGCCAGTCTCACCGTGGTTGTTACCTGCTGATTTTACTATAAGGTAGTATGGCGCGTTGAAGGCTATCTCGTCCCAGGTGGCGGCATCATCATCATAATACCCAAAAGAATAATCTTCTTCGCGGCTTACGTTGGTGTTGCCCCACCACTCCCAGTACGGGTCTTCATCGGTGCCTTTACGGTCAGAGTTAAAGCGCCAGCCAGCCAGGCTACCATAGGAGTGGTTTGATAATAGCAAGTCTTTGGCGGCACTGGCCATCTCAGAGTTATCCCCATTAAAATCATAGGCTATTAACGACTTGAAGCCAAAAGCCATACCCTTAGCCAAAGGGTTTATACCACTGGCTATCATAGTACCGGCCACATGCGTAGCATGCTCGCTGTCTTTAGAAGGATTATCTTTCTGCGTTACGCGGCCTGTCAGTTCCTGATGTGAGGCACGTACACGACCACCATCCCAGATGGCAAGCTTATTAGCTATGCTACTGCCGCTGCCGCTCAGGTTCAGACCTAGCGAGCCTCCAGACCACAGCTGATTTGTTTTAGTAGTGGCCGCTGCATTGGAGTTGTTATAAGTAATGTAGTAAACAGGAAGACCAGTGGCATCAAGGCCTTGCAGCGAGATTACTCTACCGTCTTTAAACTCTTTCTCAATCACCCAGCCATACTTCTTGGCCAGCTCCACCGCCTTAGCCCTGTTGGCCTCGTAGTCTTTGCTAGCAGCAGTGGCAATACGCTGAAGTTCCTGCGTATTAGCGCGGGTAGGAGTAAGGCTACGCTGTGCAAGTGCCGTAGTGCCTGTTGCAAGGCTAAGCGCAACAAGCCAAAGGCTGAATCTTCTCATAAAATATAGCGGGGTAGTTATGTTCCATACTAAAGATACTATAAAAGCATAATAAACCCAAAGCAGTTCCTGCTGCTACAGCTTATTTACAAACTTGAGAGGCAGTAGGTTAAAAACAGAAAAGCGCACCAGCCGGGGCTGATGCGCTTTTGAAGTATAGCTGTGTGAGCTGTGTTATTTACGCAGGTACTGTGCGAACTCCTTAGCAAAGTAAGACAGGATAATATCGGCACCGGCACGCTTTATACTTAGCAGGCTTTCCAGCATAGCTTTCTCGCCATCTATCCAGCCTTTTTCAGCAGCGGCCTTTACCATAGCATACTCACCGCTTACGTTGTAGGCAGCAATTGGCAGGTGCGAGTTCTCGCGCAGCAGTTTAATAATGTCCAGGTAAGCCAGGGCAGGTTTTACCATCAGATAGTCTGCACCTTCAGCAATATCCAGTTCAGCCTCCAGCAGGGCTTCGCGGCTGTTTGCTGTGTTCATCTGGTATGTTTTCTTGTCGCCCATTTTAGGGGCAGAGCTTAGTGCATCGCGGAACGGGCCGTAGAAAGCACTGGCATACTTAGCGGTATAGCTCATGATACCTACTTTCTGGTAGCCGTTTTCGTCCAGTACGTGGCGTATGTGAGCAACGCGGCCATCCATCATATCAGAAGGAGCTACTACGTCGGCACCAGCCTGCGCCTGCGCCAGGGCCATTCTGCCTAGCACCTCCAGCGTCTCATCGTTCAGGATTTCACCGTTCTCCACAATGCCGTCGTGGCCGTCGGAGCTGTATGGGTCCATGGCTATGTCTGAGAAGATCACCACATCCGGAAAGTTCTTCTTGATCTCGCGGATAGCTCTGGCGTAGAGGCCTTCTGGATTATGACTTTCAGTGGCATACTTATCTTTCAGCTGCTCAGGTATACTTGGGAAAGGTGCAAAAGCCTTTATACCCAGTTCTATGTTAGAGGCAATCTCATCCTGCAGCTTATCGATTGAAAAACGGTTGATACCCGGCATTGAGGCAACTTCTACCTGTTGGTTCTGGCCTTCAATAACAAAGAGCGGAAGTATAAAATCGTTTACTCCCAGCGTTGTTTCCTGCACCAGGTTTCGTATGGCTTCCGTTTGGCGGTTGCGTCTTGGTCTTCTATTCATAATGCTGTTGTTTACAGAAAAACATTCTGTTAAAGTCCGTGCAAAGGTACGGCTTAAATGGTAGAATTGCTGATCGTTTGTAGCAGTAGTGGAGGTGTCTGTCGGGTTGGCGTAAGGAGAGAAATGCAGTTAGCCACTGCCGCTTCACCTATCTCCGAAACAGGATATCCCACTGCTCCTCAGAGGGAGCAGCAGGTGCCTTTTCTTTTTTGAAGCAAATAGCTTTACTCCTGGTTATCCTCATCCGGAAGGATTTCCACATCCTGCACGAGCACAAAATTCTCTATTTCGCGGGCTCTGGGAGTGTTAGCCAAGCCACCTTCGGCAGTTTCTTTATACTTGCGCTCCATGCTTTCGCCAACTTCGCCGAGTGCGTGCACGCATTGGTCTACTGGTATAACCGGGTCTACGCCTGCAATAGCTAGCTGCGAAGAAGAGAAAGCAATGGCTGCGGCACTGGCGTTTCGCACAATACAAGGAACCTCCACCAGGCCAGCCACCGGGTCGCATATCAGGCCGAGCATACATTGTATCGTAATGGCTACGGCATTAAATACCTGGTCTACATTACCGCCGAGGCAGTATACAATAGCACCGGCGGCCATGGCTGCAGCGCTACCTGTTTCGGCCTGGCAACCACCCACGGCACCGGCCAAAGAGGCGTTCTGCTCAATAATCAGGGCGATGCCTGCGGCTACTAGCAAGCCTTCGTGTATCTTTCTGTCATCCAGGTTGTGCAGCTCCTGCAGGGTAGTAAGTGTACCAGGTAAAATGCCTGAGGCACCAGCCGTAGGAGCCGCCACCACACGCCCCATGCAAGAGTTAACTTCTTTGGCGCCCAAGGCTCGTGATACCAGCATCTGGAACTCCGGCGACAACACGGTAATTGGCGATTTGGCTACTTTCTTGGCGCCATTGTTTACCATGCCTGAGCGCGATTTCATATCCTCCGTCAGGCCAGTCTTTACGGCGTCTTTCATCACGTCGTAAGCTTTGGCTATATTCTCCCAGATAAACTCTTCGGTACGACCCTTTTGGTCTATCTCGTATTCTAGTACAGGTTGGTAAAGCGGCTCGCCTGTTTCGGCACAATGCTTTTGCCAGCTTTTAAAATCAGTGAACAGTAATGACATAGTTTTTAGTCCGTCTATAGTAGTATGTATGCGGCTAAGGCCATAGTTGGCGCATGAGCCGCTAGGCTTATATACAAGTATACGTGCCTCAAAGATAACAAAACCGGACGCAGGAAATGTTCTGTGTCACAAAAGTATAAGTTGATTAACCTATGGGTATTCTGCGCGTTTGCTCAGAGCATAAGTATAAGTAACACAGTAAATCATACTTTAAGAGATGGAGGACAACAGCAAAAAACGTGTAGCCATGCGAGTGCATGGTAAAGTACAGGGTATATTTTTCAGGGCCAGCACCCAAGAGAAGGCCCAGGAACTTGGGTTAACGGGCTTTGTGCAAAACGAGCCGGACGGCACAGTATACTTGGAAGCCGAAGGAAAGACTGAGGCCCTACAACAGCTGGAGCAATGGGCACATCAAGGACCAAGGCGCGCACGGGTAGAGAAGGTGGAGGTAGAGGAGAAGGAAGAATTACAAGGGTTCGAGAAGTTTGAGCAGAGGAGGTAGAGAAGTTATTTAGATCAATACTAGCGCAATTAACCACCTGTGCCATAGAATAACACAATCACTAGAGGAAATATCCATATATTAGGATGCACTATAGCATAAGGATATGAAGTTTCCACAATCGCTACGCCAAATTAAAGCTCTAAAAGAGTCGGATGACTATCTGTTGATTAAAAGTATAGAGTCAATCAAATTCTCCTATAGTATTTTCCTTAGCAATTACTCCGATCTTAAGACTGCTCTAGAAGAGCATAGAGAAAAAAGTGATGATGGTAGTTTGTGGAGCGATGATGAACTGCGCTGGATAGTTCAAGAAAGAATAGTAAGGTTGATGTATAACTTCTTTTCTTCAGCTTTTAGATTAGTAAATCATAACAGAAAGCTTTATGAATCTTCAACTGTTATCGCTAAAGAATATCTGGAATATATAAATAATAACTTTGTTAGCAATCCTCTGCATAGCTTTGTCATAGATTTTAGAAACTTCCTATGCCACTCATCTTTACCTTTGATTGTTTCTAACAAAAAGTACAGTAACAAAACTGTGAAGACAACTTTTATGATTAGGAAGGACTCAATACTAAAATTCAAGTGGGAACCGGTTGCGAGGAGTTATTTTGACTCTCTGCAAGAAACATTTGATCTAGGAGAAATAGTAGATCAGAACTTTCACAAAGTAAGGGATCTACATGAGTGGTACAAGATAAGACAATTGCAATTTTACAGGCATATATGCAGAGGTTATTCTAAAGAAAAAGGCACTATTGAGCTTAGCTACTGAAGAGCGAACTACACAAGCTTTGCCCTTTAATCAAGTAGATATTGATAAGGAGGAAGAAATCTTAAATAGCTTATAACTCCCCATGCTCTTTTCCCTCCTCCAGCAGGTCCCATACTTTACTCCGGACGATATAGCTGCTTTTCTTCAGCTGTGGCAGAAGCGGGTGCAACTAAACAGGCATGATTTTTTGATACGGCAGGGGCAGGTAGAGCAGGGGCTATACTTTGTTATCAGCGGTGTTACTTTCCGTTGCCGGATGAAGAGATCTGTGTAGGCTTTGCTTACCCCAACACACTGGTTGTTTCTTTTCCTTCGTTTGTTGATAGTAAGCCATCGGCCTATTACATACAGGCGCTCCGGAAAATTGAGCTGCTGGGTATCAGCAAAAACGACCTAGTGCAACTGATGGAGGAGAGGCCCAACATCAAGCGCTTTTGGTATGAGCAGCTGGAGAAAGCCTTGGTAGGCAAAATTGAGCGGGAAGTGGATCTGCTACTGCCCGAACCAGAACAACGCCTGAAGCGCGTCATGCAGCGCAGCCCGCACCTGTTTCAGGACATCCCTAAAAAATATATTGCCTCTTACCTGCGTATGACGCCCGAAACCCTGAGCAGGCTAAAATAGCTGATGCTTAAAGACTGTTGTAATAGGCCACCAGCTTGGCCATATCGTTGTCGTTGCGCAGGTTCAGCGAGTTTGCTTTAATGTATGTTTCCAGGAAATCGGACTTCTCAGGCATAGCGGCCAGCAACGAGTTTTTAGTTTTCTTCACTTTTACCAGCTTGTTGCCGGTGGCTACGTAATAGTCTTCGCTTTCCTGCACCTCGCGTTCTATAGTGGCAGAGTTATAGCCCTTACGGTCGAATATCTTTTTAGAAGTGCGCTTTAGCAAAGTTGTTTTGCCGTCGGCCATCACCTCCAGAAATGTATCAGGGGAAATGTCATCGCCGCTGTAGCCTTTGCGGAAGGTTTTGTTTACAGTTGCGTTATTGTTAATGTAGCTGATGCTAAACTCCTGTACCGGTTCGATAAGCTCCTTTACCTGATCATTATTGGTCTTGAAGATAATCACATCTTTCACTTGGTCGTACATGATATTGATGCCCTGGTACACGGTGCCATTGCTCAGGGTAACGGCGCCGGTAGCCCAATCGGGGTGCAGGTAAGGCGAGCCTTGTATCGTAATAGTATTGTACTCGTGTACCGCCCTACCTTCCATATCATTCGTATGAGTGTATTGAGCCGAAGCATCAAGATAGAACAGGCTGCAAGCCAGCAACGACAACGTAAGTACTTTCACTACTTTTCCCATGATTGTAAGTTTTAGCTTCAGGTGCTTAAGATGCAAAATAATCTAAATATATGCTATCGTAAAACTTGATTTTAATCAAGGATTCTAAAGTATAACCTGCTGTACCTTTGTGCTGTACACTATAAAACTATGACTGCCATGAACGCATTGGAACAACTCTCTCAGACTGTCAGAAACCTATCCGATATCGTTGCCCACAGCTTCTCATCGCTTAGCCTGGTAGACCTAAACTATAAGCCAGCACCAGACAAATGGAGTATGCTGGAATGCCTGGAGCACCTTAACCGCTACAGCCGCTATTACAACCCTGTACTAACTAAGGCCGTTGCGCAAAGCTCCAGCGACGAGATCTATGTTACAGGTATTAACTATAGCTGGATCGGCAAAAAATCGCTGGAAATGGTGCGGCCGCAGAACATGAAGAAGCATAAGACTGTGAAGCACATGAACCCCAACAATAGCCAGCTGACCCGCGCCACAGTAGAAGAGTTTCTGCTGCACCAGCAGGAGCTGCTGCAATTGCTTTACGATGCCAGAAAAGTGAACCTGAACAGAAAAGCTGTACCCGTAGAGTTTTTTAAGCTGCTAAAAATGCGCCTGGGGGAGTCGCTGGAGTTTATGGTAGTGCACCAGGAGCGCCACATACAGCAGGCACTACGGGTAAAGCAGGAGCTTATGAAGCAGGCAGCGGCCTAAATAAGTTGCTTGTTATACTTTGGCTTCACTTAAAACTACCTGCACCTCCTGTTTTTCACCAGTGTGTATATCCACAGTAAACAGTTGATGGCTGTTGGTGCTGGTTACCCACAGTTGCCCGTTAAGAAAGAGGATGTCGTTGGGTTCGTGTAAACCGTCGGTGAGAGTGCGGACTCTCCTGCGCTGCAGGTCCAGGACCTTTATTTTACCGTTGTAGGTGTCAGCTATAAACACATCGCTGTCGATAACCTCAATCCCTACACCGTGCTGCAACAGCGCGTCGTCTGTGTCGCCGTCTACGTCGCCAAAGTCGAAGAGGCCTCTGCCAAGTGGTGTGAGTACCATGCCAGTTTCAGTATTTACAGTGCGGATGGCGCTAGCTTCTGCATCGGCCACGTAAAGTACAGGTCCGTTAATGGCTAGTCCGCTCGGTTGGTTGAAAGCCGCTTCGCGCAAAGGCCCGTCGGTTAACGCCTCGCGGCCGCTGCCTGCGTAACGGTATACTTTCTCAGTGGCTAGGTCCATGCGCAGGATCTGGTGGTTGCCAGCATTGGCGATAAACATGTTGTTGCCATAGATGTACAGGTCCCAGGGGCTGTTGGGATTTACTGGCTCATCCAGCTTATCCTGCAAAAAGTAGTAACCCATTTCGCCAGTACCTGCTGCGGTGCTTACCTGCTTGGCCTGCAGGTCTACCTTCCGGATAGCGTTGTTCTTAGCATCGGCCACATAAAGTATACTTTCGTGTAGTGCCAGCCCATGCGGCTCATAAAAAGTGGCCTCTGCATAGCTACCATTGTCAAAGCCCTGTATGCCGCTGCCTATAATTTCCAACACTTGCCCCTGTTGGTTCAGCTTCAGGATGCGGTTGTGGCCGCTGTCGGAGAGGTAAATATTCCCCCCCGTATCGCTTACCAATTTAGACGGGAAGTACAAAGTGTCGTCCTGTTTGTGCTCATGCTCCACGTGGAAACGTATGGGCTCACGGTTCAGTTGGTCCTTATGCTGCTCTATCAGCTGCTCAAGGTATGGCTTCACGGTCTGGTACACGCCTTCGCCGGCATGTTGGCCAATCACCTTGCCATTTGGGTCTATGAGTACAGTGGTAGGCCAGGCGCGGACACCGTAATGATTCCAGATTTTATAATCAGCATCGTTTACCACTGGATGCTCAATCCCAAACTTGCGGATAGCCTGCAGAATAGTCCCGTTCTGTTTTTCTGCATCAAATTTGGCAGAGTGTATTCCCACCACTACCAGCACATCGGCATACTCCTCCTCCAGCCGCTTTAGGTCAGGTACTATGTGCTGACAGTTGATGCAGCCAAAGGTCCAGAAGTCGAGAAGAACAATTTTGCCTGCAAAGTCTTTGATAGACCAGCTCCTGTCGGTATTGAGCCAGCCATGTTCGGTGTTTATTTCTGGTGCGTTTACGCGTCCGGTAAGCATAAGTAAGTCTGTTTTCGTATTAGAAAGGTGCCTTAGTTGTTACAGGGTTATAACTCTTTTTGTTTACCTCTCTCGAGTCCCTCTGTTAAAAACAGGAGGAGAGTTCAGCAGGTATAAACAGGTGCACCCACCTCTAACCCCTCCAAGGAGGTAGGGCCGTTAAGTTCTAATTAATTTAGTCATTAGGCCAACTTCATTGGCAAAAGCGGCAATGGCCTCTTTCATGGAAGAGAAACCGCTTTTTCGGGCGATGTTCAGGGCCATGTTTTTCAACAGCGACAGGTTCTCGGGCGCCTGCCCGCTGCAGATGCCGTTGCCGTCCTCGTTCAAGGTCACGTCCTTCTCCCAGTGCACCCGGTTCTCAATTCCCCAATGCCCCCGGCCACCTGGCTCTTGCCTCCGCGCTGGCCGCAAACAGGTCCAGGGTACGGTGCACCTCCCTTCCCCGGCTGCGCTCGCTCTCCTGCCAATGCCCGGCTGCCGTTCCTTTGGCAGCTGTCTGCTTGATGTCTGAGAGCAGCTTTCGCTGATTGCCCTTCACCTTGATCAAGTAGTGCTGCCGGTGGGAGACAATCAGACCGGCTGTTTTTTTTGGCAGTGCAGCGCGTCCAGCGTCAGCAGCAGGCCCCGCTGCTGCATCCTGTCGAGCAGGTCCCGCACGCTGCCTATCTCGCTCTGCCTGGCGTTCTCGAAGCGCCCCACCTCCTCTATCAGCCCCGTCTGCTGGCAGAAGGCGCTGACCAGCACCACCAAGTTCTGCCGCTCGTTGGCATGTTCGCTCACCGTGGAGCGCAGGCTCTTGCCGTCGATGCTCACCACCCGCCGTCCCTGCCCGGCCGCCCAGCGGCGGAAGGCCGCCGCCAGGGCCTGGAAGTCGACATGGGTGAGCACCTGGCGGATGGTCACGTGGCTGGGCAGCCGCTTGCGGCCAAGCCCCAGGCAGGCTGTCAGCTCCTGCTGGTTGTGGCTGATAAAGCGCCCTATTTCCCGGTAGGCACAGTAACCGCTCATGATGCTCATCACAACCATGCAAAGAGTCTCGGCCAGGGGGTAGCGACGGCCCTGGGCACGGCGGAAGTCTGGCACCTGGCGCAGGCACTCAAGCAGGTTAACTTGACTTGTTTCCATCTCAGCTCCTCCATTTTGCTAAACTATTTAGTGTACGTAAGGTAGAACTTAACGGCCCTACTCCAAGGAGGGGAATTCTCAGGAACGACAAACATCCCTATGACCTCCGGTCGCAAGTTTCGACTCTCGACTCACTTGTCCTCAAAGGGACAGTTACAGAAGGCAGCAGCTATCGAATCCGATCCCAGTCCTTGGGTTGAGCGCCTTGTGAGATCCGGTGCAGCGCCCTGGCGCAGGAGGGAACACAGCGCGATGCCCGAGGACGAGGCCTGCCGGCCTAAAGGGAACCAAAGCCGGATATGGAAAGAGCAGCTAGTAAGGCTGAGGATGAACAGCAGACAAAAAGAGGTTTAATCAGGCAGCAGTCTAGCACACAACAACCCCGTCGCCCACAGGAGCTGCGCACGCTGTGTGGTTTAAAAAATCCTGTCTCTATTCTTAGGAAAAGTCCGACGTGGGGTATTCCCGCAATTTTATCGTAATTTTGCATAAACAGCTGCAATACAATGGCAGAAAATTATATCTCAGACTTCGGAACCATCCTGCTCTTTCTAGTAGGCGGGGCTATCTTTGTGGTGATCGGCCTGCTCACCAGCAGCCTTGTACGCCCTAAAAGCCCGAATCCGGAGAAGCTGACAACCTACGAATCAGGAGAGGAACCCATAGGAAATGCATGGGTACAATTTAACCCACGCTTTTACGTGGTGGCGCTCATCTTCATTATTTTTGATGTGGAGCTAGCCTTTCTGTTCCCATGGGCTACGGTGTTCGGGCGGAAGGAACTGATAGAAGCGACAGATGGTTTTTGGGGATGGTTTTCGCTCATTGAGATGTTCATTTTTATAGGAGTACTGGTGCTGGGGCTGGCTTATGCTTGGGCCAAGGGTCACCTTGACTGGATTAAACCACAGCCCGTGGTACCCAAAAGCCGTTCTAAGATACCGATGGATGTATACCAGCGCGTGAACGAGCGGAAGTATGAGACCAGAAAGCCACAGCAGCAAGAAGGAGAATAGTATATGAATTTACCACAGGATAAGACTGGAGAAGGCGGCGTAGTAATCACCAAGCTCGACGATCTGCTCAACTGGGCGCGACTGACCTCGCTGTTCCCGATGGGTTTTGGCTTGGCCTGCTGCGCTATTGAAATGATGGGTGCTTATGCCTCAGGTTACGACTTAGACCGCTTCGGCATTATACCACGTGCCTCTCCGCGGCAGTCGGATGTAATGATTGTGGCAGGTACGGTTACCTTCAAAATGGCCGACCGTGTGCGCCGCCTCTACGAGCAGATGCCGGAGCCGCGATACGTCATTTCTATGGGGAGCTGCTCTAACTGTGGCGGCCCTTACTGGGAGCACGGCTACCACGTGGTAAAAGGTGTAGACAGAGTTATACCGGTGGACGTGTATGTGCCAGGCTGTCCACCACGCCCGGAGGCACTGATCGGTGGCTTTTTAAAGCTACAGGAAATCATCCGAAAAGAAACTATACGCGCCCCAAGGGCCGTGCAGCAAATTATGGCCAAGCGTGCACAGCAAGGCCAACCAGTAGATGATGCTGGTAAAGAGCTAGTTGCTGTTCATCATTCATAAATTAAATTATTAAAGAGGTGCAGTTCGAGGAGCTACAGCAGTTTATAGTTGATAAGTTTGGCGCAGAGGTTATACTTGAAGCAAAGACCGGTGCCCTGCAGCCATACCTGGTGCTACAGACGGAGCGCCTGTCAGAGGTATGCCTGGAGCTGCACGACAACGAGCAAACCTACTTCGATTTTCTTTCCTGCATTACGGGTATAGATAACGGTCCTGAGGCAGGTACTATGGAGGTAGCTTACAACCTTTATTCTATCCCTTACGACCACCACCTGACGCTGAAAGTACGGGTGCCGCGGAACAATGCGCCGGAAGAGGTGCTGCCGCAGGTGCCTACCATTACCCACATCTGGCGTACTGCTGACTGGCATGAGCGCGAGGTATTTGATATGTTCGGCATCCTTTTTAAAGATCATCCTGACATGCGTCGCATCCTCTGTGCCGCTGATTGGGAAGGTCACCCGCTCCGCAAAGACTATAAGTTGCAGGAGTACTACCACGGCATCAAAGTGCCTTTCGACCAGCATAATGAACTTAATGGCTTTAGAGGTGAGCCGCAATGGCTGGTGGGGCAGCCTACTCCTTTTTCGGATAAGCGGGAGAAGCCTGAGTAATACCGGATCCAACCACCCCTAGCCCCTCCTTGTCTAAGGCGGGGAACTTTATGATTTCTTGTAGCACAGCTTCTAAGTGATGAAAAATATCTTTGTGCTCGAAGCGTAGTAGTTTTATACCTAGGCCAGCTAACTCTTCGTCTCTTTCCTGATCTGCTTGTTGAGCAGCGGAATGTATGTGTACTTGCCCATCTAATTCTATTGCAATTTCTTCAGAAGGACAATAAAAGTCTAAAATGTAGTTACCGATACTGTGCTGCCGTCTGAATTTTTGCCCTTGAAGTTGCCCACTTTTCAAATACTTCCACAACTCTCCTTCAGCCGGGGGTGAGTTGTTCCTTAGTATCTTACGATTTTCTTTTAAGTAAGCTCTGTGATGCAGTTTCATCCTCACTGATAAGTTGCTATGCCAATATAACCGGGGCAGCGCAATAATTCTCCGCCTTAGAAAAGGAGGGGCTAGGGGTAGTTGAATAACAAGCGATAAAAACAAAACAGGCCGCTGGTTATACTTCCAGCGGCCTGTTTTTATATTTGGCTATACTTACTGCACATTTTTGAAGAAGGTTGGGGAGTTGCCGTAGAGCGGGGTACGACCATCCCATTTCTCGATGAACTGCTGCTGTATGAGCAGTGGCGTGAGGGTGCGCTGACGTAGTTCGTTGGCGCGGGCTTCGGCCTCGGCTTCTACTATTTTCTTGCGGGCCTGCGCCTCGGCAACTTTCAATTCGTTCTCTACCTGCAAGGCTTGCTGCACGGCACGGTTCTTCAGATTCACGGCCTTCACGATCTCGTCAGGGTATTGCAGACCACTGGTCATTTGCTCTAATGCAAAGCCTTCCCTGCGCAGCAACTCACCCAGCGCATGTTGCACCTTGTCCTCAAAAGACTGACGGTTGGAAATAATACTGTCGGTGGTATATAAGTTAAATTGGATGCGAAAGGCATCGCGGGTATAGTTGAAGAGCGTTGTTTTTGTTATCTGGTCAACATCCTTTCTATACTTCGAAAAGATTCTGGGGCTCTCGCCCGGGCTTACCCTGAACGACATGGTCGGGTCTACAGTAAATACTGATCCGTCCTTAGCATTTACGGTAAAGGCAGGATAGTCTACGGTCTGTACGAAGGTCGGGAACTGGAACACCTCTTCGGTGAAAGGATTGTACCACACGCGGCCTGTTACCAGGCTTACGTCCTGCACACCCTTGTCGGTACCGTAGAGCTTTACAAGTATACCCTCGTGGCCTGCATCAATGCGGGTGCAGGATTTCATGGCGGTGATGGAGAAAACGAGTATAAGAATGAAACTGAGGCTCCAGGTAAAGAGCTGACGGGCATTATTCATGGTTAAGCTTTAAGTTTGTTAAGGGAAAAACGGATGACAAAGAAGTTGGCTACAACGAGCACGAGCAGCAGCCCAAGGCCGATGGCTACTTTGAGATCAGACGGCTGCCGCACCATAGAGGCAATTTCTGTAAAGGTCAAGATGTCGACCAGGAGCAGCAAGACAAGCAGGAGGATGTAAGCGAATTTCATTGAAAAGTATATTGTTAACACAATATACTAAAAACCTTTTGTTCTTTCACTTCTTTAAAGCCAATAGCCTTGTAAAATGCATGGGTATCGGTTCTTTGGGTGTTGCATCGCACCCTTACTTGACTTACTCCCCCTTTGCTTTGCCCACTCCCGCACCTTCTCCACCAGCTTTCGGCCGGCTCCTGTTCTTCTGTAGCTCTCATCTATTATCAAACCGCCTATCTCCACAAAAGCACCCGATTCCAGACGCAAAGTATAAAACCCATGTATCCAGCCGACCAGTTTATCGTCCAGCACTGCTCCGAAGGCACAATGGTCTTCGCTGTCGAAGATTTCCTGCAGCCATACTTTGGTTTCTGCAGCAGATGCTGAGTAGCCGAGTTGGGAAGAGAGGAAGGTGATGGCTTCGGCGTCAATGCTGGTGAGTAATTTGAGATGCAGGTTCATGGCATAGTGAGACCTTTCTTCGCTGGCGCGAGCCCAATGTCATTCAGTTAAGGAATTTAATCTTATGTGCATTGCTTTTTCTTTCATGAGAAAGAGCAGATTATTTGTCGCGTAAGGGGGTTTTAATGGTAAATGCGGTGGACGCCAAGTATAAAAGCAGGTCGCAAGACTTCACCAGGAAGCGTGTACTACCTTTTAAGCTATTGGCGGTTTTGATGGCTCTACAAAAGCCTGGCTCTGGAGATAGGAGAGTTCTTCAAGGAGCCTGCCCAACCGAAGGTGAGCTTAAGCCTGGGTGCTTGCACGCAGGCCAGGCAGAAGCCTTCACCGACCTTACTCCACACCTTCAACCTGGCGTTTTACACAGATAATGATGAAAGGGCAGGGCTGTTAAAGTGTATGCGCATCCTGGCCGCAGACGGCTCCACGCTGGACCTGCCCTTTAGCTCGGGGTTGGCAGCAGCCTACGGCACCCACAGCAACCACCTGTTACATCACGGTGATGCATGATCTGCCTAACGGTATGGTCATAGACGGGGTGCTGCAACCTTTTGCCCAGGGAGAGCCTTCTGCCGCCTTAAAGCACCTGAGCTGGGCGGGTGATTTGTTGGTCTATGACCGCAACTATGCTTCATTTGAGGTGGTCTGTGAGCACCAACAGTGTAACATGCATGTGCTCATGCGCCTGAGGTCGTCTTTCAGCCAGCAGGTAAAGACCTTTGCCCAATCAGCCGAAGATGATGCAGTGGTAGCCATCAGGCCGGGGGAGAATATGCCCGTCAAAGATAAAGCCTATGGCAGGAACACCGCCGTACAGGTTCGGCTGGTGAAGTCTGGGCTGGATAACGGGCAGGTGGCCCTGCTGCTTACCACACCTCCGGGTAAAGAGGAGTTTCCTGTAGAATGCTTAAAGCAGGTCTATGCGCTGCGCCGGGGAGTAGAGACCGCTTACGATGTGTGCTCAGGGGGGAGTGCTTCTCTGGCTTTAGCCAGGCAGCCACTGCGCAGGCCTTCTACATAAGTTTGTTTTTGATGAACATGCAGGCCTTGCTGGCAGATGAGCTGCAACAAGAGCCGAAAGACCGCTACAGCCACAGCAAGCTGGCCTACAGGATCAACCCGGCAACTGCCGTAGGGCATCTGAAGAAAAATGTAGTAGCCTTACGCACTTCGGATTCGCCGCAGCAAATACTGCCAGAACTCAAGGAAAGTTTTCTACAGCATGTAGAGCCAGTAAGGCCAGGCAGAAAATACCCACGCCAGAAAGATAAGTACCGCCACCGAAAGACCCCGGTCTTGATGAAAAACAGAAAGAACGTACTATAAAACCCTTAACTTAATGACATTGAGCGCGCACTAGCGGGGAAGTTTAGGATTATTAAATTTACTATATTTTAGAAATTATATAATAGTATTTCTCGTATATATTGGTGCTTTTAATAAACCCCTGCATAAATCCCCCTTTTTTCCGACCTTTGTAGCGACATATTCTACAGTATTGGAAAGTAAATCAACCATATATAAAAGTTACCTGCTGCAGTCGGAGCCGAACAAGTTCAGCCAGGATGCGCTGAAGGCCGGTGAGATGATTGTGAACATGGGGCCGCAACACCCGAGTACGCACGGGGTACTGCGCCTGGAGGTGGTCACCGACGGCGAAATCATTCAGGAGGTGGTGCCGCATATTGGCTACCTGCACCGCTGTTTCGAGAAGCATGCCGAGAACATGGCTTATAACCAGACCATACCCTACGTGGATCGCATGGATTACTTGGCTGCCATGAATTCGGAGCATGTGTGGTGCATGGGCGTGGAGAAGCTACTAGGCATTACCGATCAGATTCCGAAGCGGGTGGAGTATATACGCGTGCTGGTAACGGAGCTGAACCGCATTGCCTCTCACTTTATAGCCATCGGTACCTACGCTATTGACATCGGAGCTTTTACACCGTTCCTGTGGCTGGTGCGCGACCGCGAGCATATTCAGCGCTTGCTAGAGTGGGTATGTGGGGCGCGTATGCTCTATAACTACATCTGGGTAGGCGGCTTATACTACGATTTGCCTATTGGGTTTGAGGAGCGTTGCCGCGAGTTTATAGACTACCTGCAGCCCAAGCTCGACGAGCTGGATACTATACTTCTCAGCAATAAAATCTTTATAGATCGTACGGCCAATGTAGGCATACTTCCGCTGGATGTGGCGATCAATTACGGCTGCTCCGGCCCAATGCTGCGTGGTTCCGGCTTGAAACACGACCTGCGTCGCGTGGATGGCTACAGCGTTTATCCGGAACTGGACTTTGAAGTGCCGATAGGGCAGGGGCTTGCTGGAACCATCGGTGATTGCTGGGACCGCAACTATGTGCGTGCGCTCGAATGCCGTGAGTCAGTTAAAATCATCCGCCAGTGCCTCGACCAGCTTACCGGTGACTATAAACGCACTCCTGATTTTGACCCACAGGCTGCCTGTCCGAAAAAGATGCGTATGACGGGCGCACAGGAGCTATACTTCCGTGGAGAAACACCACGTGGCGAGCTTGGCTACTACTTCCGCACCACCGATAAGAGCGATATGCCTTTCCGCTGTAAAGGACGCTCTCCTTGCTTTTCTAACCTGTCAGTGCTGCACGAAATAAGCCGTGGCTGTATGGTGGCTGATATGATTGCCATTGTAGGTTCGGTGGATATTGTGCTGGGAGAGTTGGACAGGTAAGTATAAGGCTATACTTGCTTGTTGACGAAAGTGCTGACTTGTGCCTTATACTTTAGCTGCTGCTTTTTGCAGCTTGAACTAAGCTATACTTGCTAGTTGCCGTTTTCCATGGCTTTACCACCTGCTCGTTTCAGTTCTGGCTGTAGTGCGCTCAAGCCCGCGAGCATCGCGCTGGGAGCTCTTCTTTGCTCGCTATCGCTTTTCAATCCCGCTCACGCGGGACTGGAAAACTCCAAAGGCGCTCAACCCAAGGACTGGGAAACATTTCGAAGGCTGTTATGCTAACTTGAACCAACTCCCCTCCTCGGAGGGTCCAAGGGTGGGTTTACCTGAAGAGCCAATGCTACATCGAAAGCAGCTACAGAGTTCCCCTCCTTGGCCAAGGAGGGGAAGGGGTGGTTGGACCCGGTGCCGAAGAAAATCCAGCTCATCCAAACATCCTGAAAATCCTGATTCTGACAAAAAAAAGCCTGCTTTATCAGCAGGCTTTTCTGTTTCTATCCCCGTTTTTCTTTCCAGAGCTGGTTAAATGATTTTTGTGGTACTTGCAGCGGCTCTCGGCGCTTGCTCCAGGATTCTTTCTGCACGTATCGCAGCACAAAGTTCTTGATGCTTGCTGGTGCAATATTCATCAGCCTGCGGCTCTTCATAGCCTTTAGCCACAGCTTGATGGCAGTTTTTTCCTGGCTTTCAACCAAGCCTTGGTCCACGCTCTGTTTGCGGTTAAGCAGCAGCAGGTTGTGTATGTTGATCTTAACCGGACATACCGAAGTACAGGCGCCGCAAAGGGAACTAGCAAAGCTCAGGTGTTTGTGCTCGGCCATACCATTGTAATGCGGTGTAATGACTGAGCCAATCGGGCCGCTGTAAGTGCTCTCATACGTGTGGCCACCAATGTTCTTGTACACAGGGCACACATTAAGGCAGGCACCGCAGCGGATGCAGTTTAAGGCTTCACGTTTCTCTGGCAAGGCCAGCAGGTCAGTGCGGCCGTTATCCAGCAGTACTACATACATCTCTTCGGGGCCGTCCTTCTCTTTAGGCTGGCGCGGACCAGTAAATATGCTGTTGTACACAGTTACGTTCTGGCCTGTGCCGCTGGTGCTCAGGAGTGGCCAGAACAAATCAAGATCCATGATGGATGGGATCATCTTCTCGATGCCCACAATAGCAATATGTGTCTTAGGGAAAGTGGTTGAAAGTCGGGCATTGCCTTCATTCTCTGTTACAGCCACACCACCCACATCAGCAATCAGGAAGTTACCGCCGGTTATGCCTACCTCGGCAGAAGTATATTTCTCGCGGAGCAGCTTGCGGGCTACACCTACCAGTTCTTCAGCATTTTCGGTAGGAGCGATGCCTAGCTTGCGCACAAAGAGGTCGGCAATGTCTTTTTTAGACATGTGCATGGCTGGTGTAACAATATGGTAGGGCCGTTGCTCAGCCAACTGCACAATGTACTCGCCTAAGTCTGTCTCTACAGTCTCAATGCCATTCTTCTCCAGGTACTCGTTCAGGTGAATCTCCTCCGTAATCATGGATTTGGATTTCACTACTGAGCGGGCGCGTTTGCGCTTCATAATTTCCCCGATTTCCTTCAAAGCCTCCTGTGCATCGCGGGCCCAAATTACTTTACCACCACGGGCAGTAAAGTTGGCCTCAAACTCCATGAGGTACTTGTCCAGGTTGTTGATGGTCTGGGTTTTTATATAAGAGCCACGCTCGCGGGCCAGTTCATGGTCGGTGTATTGGGTGAGGCCACGCTGCACAGCGGCATTGTACTTGCCGATGTTGAATTTGATGGTTGCGCGGTGACCTTGGTCGAATGCTTTTGTCTCTGCGTCCTGCAGAAACTGTCTCAGTTTACTCATACTGTATCTCCCCTACGTTTTTCCGGGGCAAAGGCTACCTTTGCTCTACCCCTACAAAAGAAAAACACCCTTAAAGTTAGGGTGTTTTTCGCAAAGCTACTAAAGCTGTAGCATTTATACTTCAAACGGTTACGGTATCCGCTATAGTATTGGGTTATATTATTTCTTGTTGCTATCTACTACAATGCGGTTCTCGCGGTTGGCAAGTTCCCATGCCACGTGGAACGCCAGGCGCGCTACCTTCTCGGCACTCTCGTAAATGATTTTGTCCGCCTCGTCGCCAGGCTGGTGATAGTCGTCGTGCACACCGTTAAAATAGAACACAATCGGAATTCCATTTTTGGCGAAGTTATAATGGTCGGAGCGATAGTAGAAGCGGTTCGGGTCGTTCTCGTCATTGAAAGTATAGTCGAGCTTCAGGTTCACGTACTTCTGGTTCATCTCCTCATTGATCTGGTGCAGCTCAGAAGATAACTTATCAGCACCGATCACATAGATGTAGTTGCTGTCGTTAGTCTTCTCATGCTCATAGTCCATACGGCCGATCATGTCAATGTTCACGTTTGCCACCGTATTCTCCAGCGGGAAGATAGGGTTGTTGGCATAGTACTCAGATCCCAATAGGCCTTTTTCTTCGCCAGTAACAGTCATAAACAGAACGCTGCGGCGTGGGCCGTAACCGTCTTTCTTAGCCTGGGCAAAAGCCTCAGCCATTTCGATAACCGCTACTGTACCAGAGCCGTCGTCGTTAGCACCGTTGTAAATCTTATCGCCTTCCAGCGACTCATCAACACCTACGTGGTCATAGTGAGCTGTTACCACAATAACCTCATCCTTCTTATCGGTACCCTCTACGTAACCCAGCACGTTCTCGGTAGATAGTGGCGCGGTGTTTCTGCTCATCAAGATTCTTACATCAGAGGCAGGCGTGAAAGAAGCTGTAGCGGCGTTTTGGCTAGCTTGCTGCAGTTTTTCAGGCGTAGTACCCAAGATGGCTGCACCTACAGTAGGCGTAGTGAAAATGCTGGCTGGGCGGTTGCCACCACTTCCAACTTGTGATATGGTCGGCTGCGACAGGCGGTGTGAGAAGCGTTCTGCCATAGCGCGGTAAGCCTCGGCATCAAGCACATAGGCAACACCTTTGGCATTAGCCTCTTCGGCGGTGGCAGAGAAGCCGCGCATTTTATTCTGGAGTTCAGCAGGAGTAGTAAGCAACGTTACTACCAGTTTGCCTTCCACACCTTTTGAAGCAATTTGCCCGGCATCAGCTACATAAACAGCCTCAACACCCTGCTCTGTGGTAAACGGCGAAGAGCCGAACGGGAAGAAGTCCTGCATCATCAGGTATTTCTCCTTGCCTACAGAGATATATCCTTCGCCCCAAGAGCTTTGCTCCAGGTCAAAAGTTTGATAATAAGGATTGGCGCTGTTGCTCTTCACAGGACCAGCCAATCCGTCCTCACGAAACTCGCGGGCGATGTACTCGGCTGCCATTTTCTGGCCTTTCTCGCCAGTGTTACGGCCTTCGTACTCATCGGAAGCGATAATGTACAGGTGCTTTGATAGGTCTGCTGCAGTAATGGTTTCGGCATACTTTGGCGCAGCCTCGCTTAGCTTAGCCGAGTCAGTTGTCGGCTTGCTGGCGCTTGGGCCCTGAGCACAGCCATATCCGATGGCCGCCAGCAGCAGGCCGGCGTAGAGATTGTGTCTCCTCATAGTTAAGTTGAAAGGTGTTTAAAGTTTAGTTCAGTTCTTTCAGTGCAGTTTAGACTGGCACAGGCACTACAGGTTTAATACGGTTAGGGGAGCAGTTTGCTTACTGCTTTACAATCAAAACGGTTGCAAATGCAGCCACGCCCTCTTTCTTGCCTACAAAGCCCAGGTGTTCTGTGGTAGTCGCTTTAATGGAGATGTCCTCCTCCGGTATACCCATTACCTCTGCCAGGCAGGTTTTCATGGCAGGAATGTGAGGATTTACCTTTGGCTCCTGCAGACAGATGGTAGAGTCGATATTGCCAATCTCGTAACCTTCGCGGGCCAGCAGGTGCACTACCTCTTTAAGCAAAATCTTAGAATCAATGCCTTTGTACTTAGGGTCTTTGTCGGAGAAGTGGTAGCCGATATCGCGCATGTTGGCTGCTCCCAGCAGGGCGTCGCAGATGACGTGTATCAGTACGTCGGCATCAGAGTGGCCAAGGGCACCATGTGTGTGCGGAATCTTAATGCCGCCAAGCCAGAAATCTAGCCCTTCCTGGAGTTGGTGTACATCGTAGCCGAAGCCGGTTCTTATTTTCAGTTTCATGAAACGAGTAAATGAGTTGGGTACATACTTGCGCGTATCGGCGCAGGTATAAAAGGTAAATCTAAGCCAAAAATACGATTTTGTGCTAAAGCTCGCCTCTTTTTACGGTAGCGGAGGAGCCGGGAAAGAGGGTGGGAAATAAAAAAAGGAGCCTGCTATACTTAAGCAGGCTCCTTCAATTTATAATGAATAGAGAGTTTAAGATTAAGCTTCTATCTCTTCCAGTACAGGATAGTCGGTATATCCCTCTGCGCCTGTTGCATAAAACGTTTCACGATCTGCTTCAGATAAAGGGACATTCTGCTCAAAGCGTTTTGGAAGGTCTGGGTTAGCGATAAAAGGTACTCCAAAGGCTACCATGTCAGCATCGCCATCGGCAATTACTTTATTGCCTGTTTCCTGGTTGAAACCTTTGTTGATGATCAAAGTGCCGTTGTAACGAGGGCGGTAACGCTTAGCAATATTTGGCTCAGCATGCGGTACATTAGTTACATCAGTGAATGGCTCAGACAGGTGCAGGTAAGCCAATGCAGAATCATTCAACCTGTCTATAATATAGTCGAATGTCGGGATTGTTTCCTCGTCAACTGTAATTCCAAACAGGTTATGCATACTTGGGTTCAGGCGTACACCCACACGCTCAATCGGCATTACTTCCTTCACGGCATCCAGTACTTCAAAAAGCAATCGGCTACGGTTTTCTCTGGAGCCGCCATACTCATCGGTGCGGGTATTAGAGCAGTTCACAAAGAACTGGTGGAACAGGTATCCATTCGAAGAGTGTATCTCTACACCATCGAAGCCAGCCTCTACGGCATTTTTAGCAGCGTTTTTAAAATCCTGCACAATCTGCTTAATCTCGGCTATTTTCAGTGCACGAGGCGTAACAGTAGGCTTAAATCCCTCTTCGGTAAAAACCTGGTCGTTAGGGTTAATGGCAGAAGGAGCCACAGGAGCCTTGCCGTTATGGAAGTCTGGGTGTGAAACACGGCCCACGTGCCACAACTGGGCAAATATTTTACCTCCTTTGTCGTGGACAGCTTTTGTAACTTTCTTCCAGCCCTCTACCTGTGCCTCTGAATAAATGCCAGGTATATTAATGTAGCCTACCCCTTGAGTAGAAACAGGCGTGCCCTCTGAGATGATAAGACCAGCTCCGGCTCGTTGCTCATAGTATTCAGCAATCAGGTCGGTAGGTGCTTTTTCTGGGTTGTTGGCGCGTGTACGCGTCATAGGAGCCATTGCAATTCGGTTCTGTAGCTCCAGGTTATTAAGCTTTATTGGTTTTAAAAGCGGTTGTGACATGTGTATTAAATATTTGTGTTTAGAGCGCATTTTTATGTGCGGCTCCTTTCTATAAACTAATTAATTTACAGTATATACATTATTTGTCTATACAAATATGATGCTAAAAAAATAGCTATCCGCGAAGTTTGTCCAGAAGGTTACTTACCAGCACAGCCTCTTCCTGCGAAAGGTTGTGGAACCGTTCAAACAGGCTAGGAAACTTTGCATCTACCTCCTGCAGCTTCTGTAAACCCTTGTCTGTAATCCGAACTTCTATCATGCGTCGGTTGCTTTGGCAGATATCGCGGGTAACGTAGCCTTTCTCTATCAGTTTATCTATAAGACGGGTAACGTTAGAGTTGCGGTCTACCATGCGGTTCTGTATATCGCCGAAGCACACAGGTTCGGGGTGCTGCCCACGTACAATTGCCAGCACGTTATGCTGCTGCAGTGTTAAGCCTAAGTCCTTAAAGAACGGCATCAACTGCTGATTCATCCAATTGTTAGTGAATAACAAGTTGGCCATCAAGCGGCGATAGTCGTCTTTAAATTCGCTCTGGTGTATTTCGTCTTCTATGCGCATACATATACCTACTGAACAAAGGTATAGTTTGTTATTTGTAGGAACAAGTGTTGCGGGAAAAGGTTTTGAGAAGCACGAATTACGGCTGTAAAAATCAAGTACCGGAAATGCAAAAGCGCAAGGCTTATTGCCTCGCGCTTTTATACAGAACAGCCTTCCGGTAAAGGTAAGGTTATGCGAAGTGTTAGTCCCAGTATGGCTGCTGAGACTGTTCATGCCCATCGGCAGAAAACACCAGCTTCTGCTCCTGCTTGTTGTTGTCTAGTTCTACCTGATAGAAAGTTGTCTCGCCCTGTACAAGCTCCTCGGCATCATCTACTATGTAGCCAGCATAGTTTTGGCTGATGGCCGCCTTCACTTCCTCAGGTAGCGCAGACTCTGCAATATCATACTTATGCATGAGCAGGTTGCCAGATGCATTGAGCAGCGCGCTGTAATCTACCGTAGTCTGGTCAAAGTCTGCTTCGTAATCACTGCCTTTCTTTTCCCATTCGATATTGATGGCATTAGGGAATGTGTTGATCAGTGTGTCTTTCACTGCTGCAGGTACATCATCTGGCTTGATGTCATCATCGTTGTCGCAGGAAAGTAGAGAGCCGCTCAGAAGCAGGAATGCAAATGCTGTTAATTTCATGATTTATACTTTAAGGTTAAACGAGTTTATATCTCAAACCTACAGCCTGATTCTGAAGCAATACTGGAGCAAATCTGAAGCAATTTTGGAGATGGATAAAAGAAACAAAAAAGCCCGGTGTGTACCGGGCTTTTCTACATTTCCAGAGAAAGTATAAATTTATACTTCAACAGGCTGCTCCTTCTTCTCGGCCTTATAAAGCAGGGTAGAGCAGTTAGTCTTGCGCAGTACCTCCTGGGCGCAGCGCTGAATATCGTCTGGCGTTACGGCTTGTACTTTCTCACCTTCTTGGTTAATGAGGTTGGCGTCACCAAGCAGTTTGCTGTAGGCCAGGTTCATGGCGCGGTTCAGCAGCTCAATCTCCGAAAAGACAATGCTGGTCTCGGCCTGGTTTTTCACCTTGTTCAGCTCCTCTTCGTCCACACGATTATCTATAAGTTCTTGCACAACAGCCTCTATGGCAGCATTTGCTTCTTGCAGGTTAACGCCTTCGTTTAGCTTGCCCTGAATTATCAGCAACCCTGGCTCCACACTACCCGACACAGAGGCATTGATAGAGTTAAACAGTTTCTGCTCCTTTACTAGCTTTTCGTATAGGCGGCTGGACTTTCCACGGCCCAATATATCGCTTATCAGGTCTACTGCATGATAGTCTGGGTGCTGGCGGCCTGGCATGTGGTAAGCTTTGTAAATGGCACTGAGCGGTACATCGGAAGCTACCTCTAAGGTGCGTGCCTCCGTCTGCCTTGGCTCTTCTTTAAGCTTACGCTCATACTTCTCTCCGGCAGGTATAGGTCCAAACCACTTTTCAGTCAGCTCTTTTGCCCGTTCAAAGGTTACGTTGCCTGCCACTACCAGTATAGCATTGCTAGGGGAGTAATGCTTACGGAAGAAGGCCTTTACAATATCCATGGTCGCCTCCTCTATGTGCGAGATCTCTTTACCGATGGTAGCCCATTTATAAGAGTGCTCCTTGTAAGCCAGTGGGCGCAGCTTCAGCCATACATCGCCGTAAGGCTGGTTCAGGTAGTTTTGCTTAAACTCCTCTACCACTACTTTGCGCTGTACTTCTAAGCCGTTCTCGCTAAAGGCCAGCTCCATCATGCGGTCCGACTCCAGCCAAAAGCCTGTCTCTATATTCTGTGCCGGCAGCGAAAGGTAGTAGTTTGTAATGTCGGGGCTGGTGAAGGCGTTGTTCTCACCTCCCACACGCTGCAGGGGCTCATCATACACAGGTATGTTCTTAGAGCCACTAAACATCAGGTGCTCAAACAAGTGAGCAAAACCTGTGTGTGTCTCGTCCTCATCGCGAGAGCCTACATCATAAAGCACATTTAATACCGCCATTGGCGAAGTATGATCCTCGTGTACAATCACACGGAGGCCATTATCAAGGGTAAATTCTTTGAATTCTATCATATCTCTTTATTAGCGACACAAGACACAGGTATCAAGACAAAAGACTCCTGATAATATAGAGTGCTTTAGCCTTTATCAGCTCTACGTACACTTGCAACCTTTTCTGTATTTCTGTACTTTTTGCACGTCAAGATAAATGTCTTGTATCGTGGTTCTTGATATTTGTGTCCGAAGTTGAACTAAGCAAATGTATAAATTAGTGGCATAAGTTTCAGATGGAACGCCATTAGTTTAACTTGCCAATCTATAACAAGGTTTCTGAAAACAGATGAACTATAACCGTAAAGACTACTCAGAAGAGGAACTGATTCAACTATACCGCGCTTTGCTTAAACCGCGCATGATTGAGGAGCGCATGCTGGTGCTGCTGCGCCAGGGCAAAGTGAGTAAATGGTTCTCCGGCATAGGACAGGAAGCTATTTCTGTAGGTTCTGCCTTGGCACTGGAGCAGGACGAGTATATACTGCCGCTGCACCGCAACCTGGGCGTGTTCACAAGTCGTGGGGTAGAGTTAGACCGCCTGTTTGCGCAGTTCCAGGGCAAGATACATGGCTTTACAAAAGGCCGCGACCGTTCTTTCCACTTCGGTAGCAACGAGCACCATATTGTAGGCATGATCTCGCACCTGGGCCCGCAGCTAGCTGTAGCCGACGGTATCGCCCTGGCTGACCTGCTGGAGAAAAAAGAGAAGGTAACGCTGGTGTTTAGTGGTGATGGTGGTGCTTCGGAAGGTGACTTCCACGAGGCGCTGAATGTAGCTGCCGTGTGGGGGCTGCCGGTTATCTTCATGATTGAGAATAACGGCTACGGTTTGTCTACACCTAATAATGAGCAGTTCAAGTTTAAGCACTTTATAGATAAAGGGTCAGCTTACGGTATAGATGCCCTGCAGATAGATGGCAACAACATCCTGGAAGTATACGACACTGTACGCCAGGCTGCAGCCAGCATACGCAAAAACCCACGCCCAATGCTTATTGAGGCGATCACCTTCAGGATGCGAGGCCATGAGGAAGCAAGCGGTACTAAGTATGTGCCGAAGGAGCTCTTTGAAAAGTGGGCAAAGAAAGACCCGGTAGAAAATTTCGAGCGCTACCTATTGGACGAATTGGTGCTGACGCAGAAGGCTATGGAAAGCATAAAGGAGGAGCTGAGAGCTGAGATTGAGGATGGGTTGCAAAAAGCCTTTGCTGAGCCGATGCCAGAAGTTAACCGTGAGCAGGAGTTGGATGATATGTACAAGCCTTTCGACCAGGAGGTGATAAAACCAGCCTCTGATGCTAAAACAGAACGCCGTTTTGTAGACGCCATTTCAGATGCATTGCGCCAGAGTATGGAGCGCTATCCTGAGCTGGTGCTGATGGGGCAGGACATAGCAGAGTATGGCGGTGTGTTTAAGGTAACCGAAGGCTTTGTAGATGCGTTTGGCAAAGGGCGTGTGCGCAACACACCGCTCTGCGAGTCTGCTATACTTGGTGTGGGCTTAGGTATGTCGGTGCGCGGGCAGAAAAGTATGGTAGAGATGCAGTTCGCCGACTTTGTAAGCGCAGGTTTTAGCCAGATCGTGAATAACCTAGCAAAGAGCCACTACCGCTGGGGGCAAAACGCCGATGTGGTGGTGCGTATGCCAACAGGTGCCGGCACGGCAGCTGGTCCGTTCCATTCGCAGAGCAACGAAGCTTGGTTCTTCCACACACCAGGCCTAAAGATCGTGTACCCGTCGTCGCCTTACGATGCGAAAGGCCTGCTGAATGCAGCTATCGAAGACCCTAACCCGGTGATGTACTTTGAGCATAAGCTGCTTTACCGCTCCATCTCTCAGGAGATTCCCGATGACTACTACACCGTAGAAATCGGTAAGGCTAAAACTGTAGCCGAAGGATCTGACTTGACTATCATTACCTATGGTATGGGTGTGCATTGGGCAATGCAACTGCAGCAGGAGTTAACAGATGCTAGCCTGGAGATTCTGGATCTTCGCTCACTGCTGCCATGGGACAAAGAAGCTGTGCGTGCCGTTGTGGCAAAAACAGGCCGGGTAATCATACTTCACGAAGACACCATGACCGGAGGTATAGGCGGGGAGATTGCTGCTTGGATTAGCGAGCATTGCTTTGAGCTATTAGACGCCCCGGTTGCACGTGTAGCTAGTTTGGATACAGCTGTGCCGTTCTCGCCACCGTTGGAGCAGGATTTTCTGCCAAGGCAACGCCTACGAGATAAAGTAGCAGCCATGTTGAACTACTAAAAGTCATATACAAGAGCAACCTGCAGCGCTTTATTGGAAGTATTCAGGGTTGTTCTTGTGTTTAAACTGTTCTATATAAAATATTTAGTATATATTTGCGCCATGCGTATACTTCGCTCATACCTGTTAATGTTGCTGTGCCTGGTGCTGCTTGCCGGTGCTGGATGCCAGCGCAAAGGCATACCTTGCCCTAAACCTACGAGCAAACGAACTGTAAAAATACAGGGCGAAAATGCTCAGGGGCTGAGTGGTGGCATTAAGGTGCCTACTGATAAAAATGGACGGGTGAGGAAGAAACGCGGCTTTGGCCTGTTTTAGAAACCAGTTTAGATAGAATCAGTATAAAATCATGATGAAGGTGTGTGTGGCTGAACTTTGCTCCCGAACAGCTTATAAGTATGGATTGGCCCTGCTGCTGTTTTTCCTAATAGGTACTTTGCCTGGCTATGGGCAAACTAGCTTTCAGGCTTCTGCTAAGCATGAGCAGCAGCTGCGTAAGTCTTTAAGGGATGCTGAAAAGGCTAACGCGAAGTACAAAGATACCCACCTTAACACTGACACTTATACTTTTAAGAAAGGAGAAGCCGGACGTCGCCGAGTTCGGAACGAGGAGCGAGGTAAGCTTCAGTTTAACGTAAAAGGCGACCCGGTAAAAAAACTGAAACTCTTCAACAAGAAAAAGAAGTATAAAGCGCGGTCTACAAAGAAAAGATCAAACTAGAAGAAAAGGACGAATAACATGAATTGGCACCCACTAACGAGCGTTGAGCAGCTTGATGAGATAATTGAAGAGTCGAAGAACACTCCTGTGGTAATATTTAAACACAGTACCTCTTGTTCAATAAGCGCTACTGCCAAAAGCCGCTTAGAGCGCCAGTGGGACGGCGCAGGTCTGGACCACATAAAGCCTTATTACCTCGATTTACTGAGCTACCGCCCTGTTTCTAACGAGGTGGCCGAGGCACTGCAGGTAAGGCACGAGTCGCCGCAGCTGTTACTGCTGAAAGATGGCGTTTGCACTTACGATGCTTCTCACTTAGGCATTAGTGTAGATGCTCTTAAAAAGCAAGTAGCGGCGTAGCAGATTATCCTTCTGCCACGCCGTTTCCCGTTTTAGTAAGCAAAAGTTACTGTCTGCTTAATGTCTGGGTGCAGGCTAAGGGCTACCGGGCAGGTGCGGGCAGCATTTTCCAGCATCGCTTTCTCTTTATCAGCGTATACTTTACCCGCAGGCATTGTAAAGTGTAGCACTACCTCTGCAATGCGGCGTGGCTCAGCAGCCATAATTTTGGTGATCTCGATCTCCATACCCTCTATGTCGATGTTGCTGCGGTTTGCCACTATGCCCATAATGGTCATCATGCACGAGCCGAGGGCTGCACATACCAGGTCGGTAGGAGAGAAAGCCTCACCCTTGCCATTATTATCTACTGGGGCATCTGTTATAACGGTGTTACCGGAGGCAAGGTGCTGAGCAGAAGTGCGCAGGCTGCCTTTGTAAATGCTTTTTATTGTTGGCATCTGTATAAATCCTGAGTTTGAAATACGCGTAAAGTTAAGTACTTTTAAACAATCTGAAACGCACTGGTCCGTGATAAGATTTATAGCATTTATTATACTTGTGGCAGCTCTTATGGCGGCCACGCCTGCCTTCGCTCAAACGGATGAGGATGAAAGCTTCCAGAGAGAGACGAGCTACGGCATTAACTTCAACTCCAACGGGGGCTTGATCGGTGGTGCCTTTGTGCGTGCCTCGTTTTTTATGAATGAGCGCATGTACCAGTTTGGCGGCATTGAGATTGTGGAGGTGAAGCACCCTAAAGAGGAACGCTATCTCAACTACGTAGGCGAGCCCTTCGTTTACGGCAAAAAGAACTATTTCTTTGTGGTGAGGCCACATTATGGTCGTGAGCTGGTACTGTTCCGTAAGGCTGCCGAGTCTGGGGTGCAGGTAAACGCTCTTGGCGCTATTGGCCCCTCTATAGGTCTGCTGGTGCCTTACTACATCGACTACAGCTACGACGGCACTACCAACGACGTGCGCACAGTGCCTTACGACGAGAAGGTGCACGTAAATTCCGACTATATTTTGGGAAGCGACACTGTTTTCCGGGGCTTGGGTCAAACAAAGCTACGCCCGGGTGTACACGCAAAAGCCGGTCTTAGCTTTGAGTACGGCCGCTACCGCGAAAGTATAGCTGGTATAGAAGTTGGCGTGGCAGTAGAATACTTTCCAAAAGAACCTGTCATCATTCCACTGGCAGAGAATAACAATGCTTTCACTTCTGTATACCTGAACCTGTATTACGGCAGCAGAAAGTAACCCCTTCGGAACATTTTCTTCATCCCGCTGTTAAGGAGGCATACATTGCCACAGGCACATTTTTGATCTGTGGCTAAACTCTTTACTTATAACTTCCTATCTTTGCAACATGGATGAAATGATGACACTTCCGGTTATTCAGCCTAATGCTAAGCCCGAGGGGCTGAATGCGTTGGGACAGCCTCGCAAGCCAAACTGGCTGCGTGTAAAACTACCGGTTGGGAAGGAGTACGCCAAAGTAAGAAGCATTGTAGACGAATATAAACTGCACACCATCTGTGAAAGTGGCAACTGCCCTAATATGGGAGAATGCTGGGGTGCGGGTACAGCTACGTTCATGATCTTAGGTAATGTGTGTACCCGCAGCTGCTCTTTCTGCGCTGTGGCCACAGGCCGCCCAAACGAGTACGATGAAGATGAGCCACGCCGTGTGGCCGAGGCCATTAAGTTGATGGGCGTAAAGCATGCTGTAATCACCTCTGTTAACCGTGACGAGCTGAAGGATCGTGGCGCCGCCATTTGGCATGATACAGTAAAGCAGGTAAAGCTAATGTCGCCTACCACGACTATTGAAACACTAATCCCTGACGTGAAGGGTACTTGGGATGCCTTAATTACGATGATCTCTCCGGGTCAGGAAGTGGTGTCGCATAACATGGAAACGGTGAAGGAGCTTTACCGCCGCGTGCGTCCACAGGCTAAGTATGACCGCTCACTAGAGCAGATCCGTCGCACCAAAGAGTATGGGCAACGTACTAAGACCGGTATCATGTTGGGCTTAGGTGAAACTAGAGAGCAGGTTTACCAGGCAATGGATGACCTTGCAGCTAACGGTTGTGATATCCTTACACTAGGTCAGTACCTGCAGCCAACCAAGATGCACTTAGAGGTTGCAGAGTTCATACACCCTGATTTATTCGATCATTATCGCGAAGAAGGGCTGAAACGAGGACTGAAATATGTTGAGTCTGGTCCATTAGTAAGATCCTCATATCACGCAGAAAGACACGTAAACGTTTAGCGGTATAACATTTAACAAAAAAAGCCCCTGTTGCATTATTTTGCAGCAGGGGCTTTTTTTTTGTGCTATTTCCTTTAATTTTTTACGTTTGTATTTTTTAAAGAAATTGATAAAAATATTTACATATATTTGAAAAAAGAGATGTAAAATGTAATTTTAACGGCGAATTACTACTACCATAGCCTATGTAAACAACTTTACTTTAATACCCTGCCTAGCAATTTATTGCACAGTATATTCCCGACTTTCTTATTAATGAAAGAAGAAATGGTTGAAGAACCTCTATGTTTTTATAAGCAAAAAATATTATATAAATATATTCTGATTTTTTTGGCTTGTTAGTAACCATTTTGAGCTTTTGAAGTATTAGATAGAAGCATAGGTATTACCATATCTATGAATATCTACATGACATTATATACAGTTATTTTTTAGTTCTATGATCAAACATCTACTGCTGACCTTTCTACTCCTGATAGGCAGTATCACCCTTAGCTTTGCCCAGTCTGAACAGGCGGTTCTGGGGCAGGCAGAAGATTACGCCATTCTGGCGGTTACGCGCGTTACAAATCAAGGCGACACGGACGTGTACGGAGATTTGGGAGTCACATCTGGAGCCGCTATCGTTGATAGGGGTAATCTGAAGGTTGATGGAGACATAGAGTTGGGTAGCGCTGCAGCAAAGAATGCCTTTGCAGATGCCCAAGCTGTTTATAACAACTTCAGCAGTTATCCGAACCCAAATCCTTTGTTTTCGTCCACTTTAGGTAACTACCAGCGGCTTGCCCCAGGAGTACATAAAGTCAATACCAGCGCTAACTTAAGAGGTGGTCTGATACTGGACGCACAGGGTGACCCTAGTGCAAAATTTGTCATTATAATAAACGGTAATCTTACTTCTACCGCAGACAAGACTTATGTAAACCTGATCAACGGTGCACAACCTAAAAACGTCTTTTGGGTTGTAGAAGGATCTGTTGACACTGGTAAAACAAGTCTTTTCCAAGGTACTGTTTTAGCGAAAGGCAATATTAAATTCGGTGGCGGCGGAGTAGTTATTGGCCGCGCTATATCGCTTACTGGAGAGGTAGGGCTAGAGACTAACCTGGTCTTTATGCCTAACATTATTATTGCCAACCTAAGCGTGCAGAAAGAGGCTGAAGACAAAGAATACACAGTTGGCTCAGAAATTACTTACACCATCAGAGCAACCAACTTAGGGCCAGATAATGCGGCCGGAGTAGTTGTGAAAGAGAACTTTCCTGCAGGGTTGCAATATGTAAGAGTTGAGTCTGCCTCAAAAGGAGCTTATGATGCCAACACTAATCAGTGGGTAATCGGAAGCCTTGCCGTTGGAGAGGTGGAGACACTAAGAATAACTTTCAGAATTGTATCGCCGGGTAACATCATCAACAAAGTTGCTATTATAGGCGACAATCCAGATCCGTCTCCGGATGATGACGAAGATGAGCATGTTATAGAGCTGCCAGACATTGGCGTAACTAAAATCGTAAATGGTAAATCAACTTACCTGGTAGGCGATGTTGTACGCTATACTATTGTTGTAACAAACAAGGGTAATGGTGAGGAGCAGAATGTTGTTGCTAGCGATAAACTGCCAGAAGGCTTAGAATATGTAAGCCACACAGCGAGCACAGGTACTTATAACCCGGCTACAGGTCTTTTCCATATTCCGCTATTGGCTGAAAACACATCGGCAACACTTACTATTGATGCAAGGTTAATAAAAGCTGGTAATGTCAGAAATGTAGCTTCCATCATTGGTAAAGATCAGGACCCGAACAACCCAACTGACCCGAACAACCCTGGCGGAGACTATCATGACTCTGACCCAGATAATGATGAAGATGACGAGGAGGTAGTGGTAACATGTCCTGCTCCGACAGTTAGTCTTACAGCTGCACAAACTACTGTATGTGCCAGTACATCTAATCTAACTTTTACAGCCACTCCTATAATTGGTGCAGAATATACGTTTGAGTTGCCACAAGGGTGGACAGTTGTTAGCCAGGCAAACAACATTATTACTGTAAACGTGGGGCCAAATGGTGGTGCCAGTGTAGTAAGAGTGACAGTAAAAGACCAGTGCAATAACACAGCAAGCGCTGAAGCAAATGTGCAAGTAACTGGAGCACCAGTTGTACCGGAAATTAGTGGTGTTGCCTCGGTTTGCTTTAACAGCAATGGTATAACTCTAGAGGCAGCGAACGTGGCTGAAGGCCTAACTTATGAGTGGAGCGTTGGTGCAAACCTTGAAATAGTTGGTGCTAACAATGGTGCTAGTGTAGTAGTAAAAACTAAAGCAGGTAACCTGCTAGGAGGAACAGTGACACTAACCGTAACCAACAGCTGCGGTCTGACAAGCACTGGAACAAAAGTTATTACTGTCGTGCCTGCTCCTGAGGCTCCGGTGGCTATTGTTGGGCAAACAGATGTATGCGAAGGCAAACAGGTTACTTTCAGAACAGCCGCTGTGACTGGTGCAACCAGCTATACATGGACGCTGCCTGCTGGATGGGAGTTCGCCCCAGGTTCGGCTACCAACACCAACCAGGTGACAGTAGTAGCTGGAGAAAATGGCGGTACAATAGAAGTAATCGCTAGTAATGACTGTAGCAGCAGTACTGCAGCTACTCTAAATGTTACTGTTACTAATGCTCCTGAAGCACCAACTGCAGTTGCTGGTGTAACAAATCCATGCGCTGGCTCAGAGCAAACTTATACAGTTGAGGAAGTTGAAGGAGCTATTGCTTATGTATGGACAGTGCCATCTGGTTGGACTGTGATCGGCAACCGTACTGGCCGCTCAATCAGAGTGAGAGTAGGAAATAATGCAGGTGCTGTTACAGCGGCCGTTACTAATAAGTGCTACACAGGTGCTGTGGTTAGCCTTGAAGTAACTCCAAATACAATACCAGCTGTACCAGGCGAGATATCTAGTCCTGATGCAGGTGTTTGTGCCGTAAGCACAGGCAACATGTACAGCATAGCAGCTGTTCCGGGAGCAACATCTTATCTGTGGGAGGTGCCAGCCGGCTGGACAATTACTTCAGGTGAAGGTACAACTAGCATAACAGTAACTACTGCTAATACTGGTGGCACCGTTAAAGTAAGAGCTTCTAACGAATGCGGTACAAGTGCTGAAAGAACACTTACTGTAAGAATATCTACAATACCAACAGTACCTGTAGCTATCTCTGGTGAGAGCAACCTGTGCGAAGGAACTGTAGCCACTTACTCAGTAAGAGCGGTAGATGGAGCAGCATCTTATAACTGGTCTGTTCCGGCCACTGGTGGTTGGGAAATAGTAGAAGGCCAGGGCACAGCTCGTGTAAGAGTGAGGATTGGTACTACTGCAGGTAATGTAGAAGTAGCTGCAGCAAATGCCTGTGGCGAAAGCAGCAAAGCTACACTGGCTATAACTGTAAATAGCAAGCCAGCAGCTCCTGCAGCCATAACTGGTGATAATGGTGCCTGCATCGGCACACGCCTGACCTACAGCATACCGGCAGTAACCGGCGCTACAGGTTATGAGTGGGCAGTACCAGCAACCTGGAACCTGGTATCAGGACAGGGCACTAGAAGCATTGTTGTAGAAGTTGGCAGAGAAGGAGGTAACATTGCAGTAGCCGTAACAAACGAGTGCGGTACAGGTGAAGCAACTACTAAGGCTGTAGCCCCTGTATTGGCTCCTGTGGCACCAAGCATTACAGGTAACAATAATGTGTGCGAGTACAGCCAAGAGCTCACTTACACAATCTCTAACCCGGAAGAAGGAGCTACTTATATTTGGTCGCTGCCGCAGGGATGGAGCTTTGTTTCTGAAAATACCGGCACAAGCGTAGTGGTTAATGCAGGCACAGAAGGTGGAGCTATCTCTGTAGTGGCTACCAATGGTTGTGGAGAGACAGCAGGTCAGCCACTAGCGGTTGAGGTGTTTGCCCCACCAGTAGAGCCAGGACAAATCACAGATAACAGCAATGTCTGCGACGGGTTGGTATTCTCTATAGCACCGGTAGCAGGTGTTAGCAGCTACAACTGGACAGTTAGCAGCGGCTTTACCATCACGTCAGGTCAAGGCACTACAACTATCACTGTTAAGGCTGATAGAGCAGACGCAAGAGGTACAGTAACAGTAGCCGCTATAAACGGCCCATGCAGCAGCATGGAAGTATCTGCACCAATCGATGCCTCACTTGCAGATGGTAACCTGAACTTCCCGAAAGCCTTTAGCCCGAACGGTGACGGCACTAACGACACTTGGCACATTAAGAACCTGGAGAAATTCCCGAACAACGAGGTGACTATCTTTAACAGATGGGGTTCTGAGGTATACAAGGCTAAGTCTTACCAAAACAACTGGTCAGGTAAAGGATTGGAGCAAGGTACTTACTTCTACAAAGTAAGGGTGACAGTATGTGACGGCGTAGTGAAAGAGTTTACCGGATACACTACTATCTTCCGGTAGGCTGAGGCTTAAAAATTAGTAATTCCAATGAAAATGAGAATATGTTACCTGTTGCTGGCCCTGTTGCTCACTACGGCTGCAAGCGCTCAGCAGAACCCACAGTACTCGCAGTATATTTTTAACGGCATGGCCATTAACCCGGCATATACCGGTAGCAAAAACGTGCTGAATGTTAATGCCTTTCACCGCTCGCAATGGACGGGCGTGGAAGGCGCTCCAAAAACACAGTCACTGGCTGTGGATGGAGTGGTAGCAAACGACAGGCTTGGCCTGGGTGTTCACTTAACTCGTGATGAGATTGGCGCTCACATAACTACCAGCGCTTACGCTAACGTTGCCGTGAAACTGCAGGTAAGCGAGAAGGCGATCTTTAGCCTGGGCTTGGCTCCTGGTTTGGTGCAGCACACAGTAGATGGCAGCAAGTTTGGTATTATTGACGATCCGACCATCCCTACAGGTAAAGAAACTACCATCAAGCCGGATGTGAAGATTGGAGCGTACTTCCACACAGACCGTTTCTATGCTGGCTTTTCAGGCTCAGACCTGTTGCAGTTCAATGACATGGATCAGGTGGAGCCAGAGCGCCACTATTACTTTACTGCAGGATATGTGATGGACTTAAGCCCGCTTGTAAAACTGAAGCCAAGCCTATTGGTGAAGGAAGATTTTCATGCGCCAACAAGCATGGACCTTAACGCCTTTATTTTACTGGCAGACCGCCTGTGGCTAGGTAGCTCTTACCGTACCAGCATGAATGTTTTCAACGATGCGGAGATGGGTGATGTGGAAAAACGTACAGCGGTAGCCTTTATAGGTGAATTGCAAGTGCTGAAGCAGCTGCGCCTTGGCTATTCCTACGATAAAATGTTGAACGGATACAGTAACCAAAGCACACACGAGGTATCAGTTGGTTACTATTTCTTCCGTAAGAAGGAGACCAAAATGATGACGCCGCAGTACTTTTAATCCTTAAGCGCTTACAATATGAAATTGAATTATATACCCTTATACATTGTAGCTGCTGCTGTGCTAGGCTTTTCGCCTGTGGCACAAGGCCAGTCGGCACTGCGCAAGGCAGATAAGCTTTACGATAATTATGAGTTTGCGCTGGCTATTCCAGCATACAAAGAAGCTATACAAAAACGCAAGCCAGCACTGCAGACCTTAGAGCGTGTGGCAACAGCCTACCGGTTAACCCGCCAGACACCAGAGGCTGAGGTATGGTATGCAAAGGTTGTGGCTACAGATGGCCGCCCGCCAATGAATCTGTACTACTACGCTGAAGCACTGCGCAGCAATGGCAAGTATGCCGAAGCCAAAGAGCAGTATATGCAGTGGGGAGAGGAGATGCCGGAGCATGCAGAACGCGCTCAAAAGCTGATGGAGGCTATAGACCAGGCCGTGCGCTTGATGAAAAAGCCTGCAGTAGCAGAGGTAACGCCACTGACTACTCTAAATAATGGGCAAGCTGCTGACTTCAGCCCGATGCAGTACGGTAGCAACGGCATTATCTTCTCATCTGACCGTGGTGTTCCAAAAGATGGCAAGGAGGCTAAAGTGTTTGGCTGGACAGGCCGCCCTTACCTGCAGCTATTTGTAGCGCAGCAGAACGGGGAAGGCGATTATGGCAGGCCGGAGCCACTACAGGAAGTAATCAATGCAGATTACCACAATGCAACGGCCTCTGCTGCAAAGGACGGAGGTAAGTTATACTTTACCCGCACTAAAATGGTGCCGGCTCTTGATAATGCCAATGCTGACCCAACCAGTTGGGTAGAGAAGAATACCAACCAGAATCTGATTAACCGCTTAGAGATATACACTGCAGACAAGCAGGGAGGTAGCTGGAGTAATGTGCAGCCCTTCTCTTACAACAAGGTAGAGGAGTACTCAGTAGGTCATCCGGCTGTTTCGCCAGATGGTGAGGTGCTGTACTTTGCATCTGACATGCCAGGTGGCTTTGGAGATACTGATATTTACTATAGCCTGCGCCAACCTGATGGTACCTGGGGTACGCCAGTAAATGCTGGTGCTATCGTGAACACCAGTGGTCGCGAAAGCTTCCCGTATGTAGATGCCAACGGTAAACTATACTTTGCATCCGAAGGACATGTAGGCATGGGCGGTATGGATATCTTCTCGGCAGAGGGAGAGCGTGGTAACTGGCGCGATGTGAAGAACCTTGGTTACCCGATCAACACGCCGAAAAACGATTATGGCATTATGTTTACCGAGCCTGGTGTGCGTGGCCTGCTGTCGTCTAACCGCGACTCACAAAACGGCACGGAAGACATCTTTGCATTCAAGATATTGCAGAAGCCAGTGGTGCTAGCCATTACTACTCTGGGTCGTTATCAGAACGACAAGAAGAAAACGGTTCAAGATCCTCTGCCAAACACAAGAATTCTGATGAGCCAGAAGAACTCAAAAGATTCGACGGTGGTTATTACAGATGAGAAGGCACAGAGTTTTGCAGATGCCCGTGCAGGTAACGCTTATACTTTTGCTGGCTCTAAAATCGGCTTCCTTAAAATGGAATCTAGTTTAGAGGTTCCTGCTTCAGCTCCCGATACTGTACAGGTAGCGCTGATCTTCGACAAGAATGAAGTGGAAAAAGCGATCGTGTTAGATAACATCTACTATGATCTGGATAAAGCCGAAATTCGTCCGGATGCAGCTAGAGAGCTGGATAAACTCGTGACCTTGCTCAAGAATAACCCTAGTATAGAAATCGAGATGGGTTCACATACCGATAGCCGTGAAAGCCATCTGTATAACCAGAACCTGTCTGAAAGAAGGGCAAAAGCAGCCGTGGATTACCTGGTGTCTAAAGGCATCGAAAGAAGCCGCCTGACAGCCAAAGGCTACGGCAAAACAAGGTTGGTGAACAAATGTGCTGACGGAGTACAGTGTCCTGAAGAAGAGCACCAGAAGAACCGTCGTACCGAGTTCACAATCAAAAAGAATTAAGTTGATTTAATTCTCATTAGCTTTCATAGTTTGGAAAGGCTCTGCAGCATCTGTGGAGCCTTTTCTCTTTTGAAACTCTCCTACAAGTTTAGTGGCACTACGAGTTAGCCCTGTACCTGAATTTACTAAGCAAAAGCATACCATCGCTAACTTTGCTTCTCGCTTGAGTAGCAGGAGAAAAACATTACTAAAAGCTGTTTTCCATATTTATCAACAGCAAAGTGTTTAAACTTTAGGCCGCTCAACCCGTTTTCACATTGTTCATCAACTTTTACCATGATTTTAATACGCTACAGCTTTACCATTCTTGTCTTTTTACTGATGTTATTACCACAAGCTCTGCTGGCACAGGAGCTGCTAAGTGGCTATGTGTTGCGTGCTGATACAGAGCAGCCGCTGCAGGGTGTAACAATTACTGCCGGTACAGGAGAACAAGGCATCAGCAACGAAAACGGTTATTTTAGCCTGGCAGTCTCTACTTCTCCAAAGCGCATTGTTTTTAGCTACGTTGGCTATAAAACGGAAGTGCTGCTTAACCCTAGCACGGAGCAGGAGCTGAGAGTACTGCTGCAACCTGGTGCGGCAAACCTTCAGGAGGTGGTAATCACCGGTTATGAAACTAACAGGCCACTGCTGCAAACGGCGGGTGCGGTGAGTTATATAGAGCGGGAGGTAATAGAGCGGTTTGATGAAAGCTCTATTGTGCGTGCCGTAAATATGGTGCCGGGGGTACGGATGGAAGAAAGAGCACCTGCCAGCTACCGTATTTCAATTAGAGGAAGCTCATTGCGGTCTCCTTATGGCATACGAAACGTGAAGCTATACTACAATGGTATCCCGTTTACAGAGGCTAATGGAACAACGGCTTTAAACTTGATGGATCCGTCCAACATAGGAAGTATAGAAGTACTGAAGGGCCCAACTGCCAGTATCTATGGTGCTGGAACAGGGGGCACGGTTTTATTGGAGCCACGAAGAGCAGCACCTGGCGAAGAATCTCTGGAGGTTGGTGCCATTGTGGGCTCTTATGGCTTTAGGCGCTATACTGCTACAGCACGTGTAGGAGCCGAGAGGAGCAATATTCTTGTACAGTATGCCAAACAGGAGTATGATGGCCACAGGCAACAGTCTGCAGTTGACCGGGAAGTTCTGTTGCTAACTTCAGAGTTTAAGCCATCAGATAAGCGTACACTCTCTGCTAACCTAATATACTCAGACTTGTACTACGAGCTACCAGGCGGACTAACGCAGGAGCAGTATGCTGAAGACCCTAGCCAGGCACGCGGGGGTATGTTCGGGAGCGTAGCTCAGAATGCTTCAATGAACCAGAAAAGCATACATGTTGGCCTGAAGCAGGAGTATAGCTTTAACGCTAGCTTACGAAATACTACTTCACTTTATGGTTTGCACCGGTTCAGAAACCATCCCTTTAACACCGATTACGAGCGTAATACAAACCAGGAGTTTGGTGGCCGTACCAGTTTTGCCTATGATACACAGCTTGGAGGTATAGGCGCCACCTTTACAGCAGGAGGGGAGTTTCAGCGCGGGTTTGAGGCTGCTCGCACCTACGACAATAATGGCGGCAACGTAGGAGACCTACGTACTGATGATGAGGTAGTGGCGAAATCAGGCTTTGCATTTGCGCAGGCAGAATTTGAGCTGCCTGCTAACTTTATCGCCACTGCCGCCCTTAGCCTGAACGATACCAAGTATGAAATCACGCGCCTGCACCAGGTTAACAGCGGTAACTATACTTATAACCGCAATCTTGAGGCTGTGCTGTCGCCAAGAATCTCTCTGCTGAAGCAGCTGACTGATCAGGTGTCAGTACATGCCAACATAAGCTCAGGCTTCTCTCCTCCAACTGAGGAGGAAATCCTGACGTCAGACGGACAATTGAATGAGGAACTGGAAGCGGAAAAAGGCACGAACTATGAAACAGGCATCAGAGGCTTCGCATTGAAAGGAAAACTTAACTTCGATGTGGTGGGCTACTATTTCAGGCTTAAAGAAACTATTGTTAGCAGGCAGGATGTGTCTAGTGTGGCCATTTTTCGTAACGTGGGCAACACAGACCAGAAAGGTGTGGAGGCAAGTCTCTGCTATACTTTGCTAGACGAACCAACACAGCAGCTGAGCCAGTTAAAAGTATGGGGAAGCTACACCTATAGCCATTTTCGTTTCGATGAGTATCAGCAGGATGAAGATGATTACTCGGGCAACAAGCTTACCGGAGTGGCACCCCATGCAGCAACTGCAGGTTTAGACTTCAATACCCGCTTCGGTTTATACTTTAACCTGACTGCCAACTACTCTGATGAGATTCCAATGAACGATGAGAATACCGTTTATGCTGACAGCTATGTAGTGGCTGGAGCCAGGCTAGGCCTAAAACGTCAGTTGGGTCAGCACTTTGGGCTGGAGCTCTTTACAGGAGTTGACAACGTGACAGACGAGAAGTACAGCTTAGGTAATGATCTAAACGCTTTTGGCGGGCGCTTCTTTCAGCCAGCGCCGGGCCGCAACTACTATGGTGGCGTGCGTTTAAAGTATACTCTATAGAAGCTTAGCGACGTCTGCCCGTGATGGGTGGAAACTCAGACATAATGTTAGCTACGGCTACATTTATTCGCTCTACATCCTGTGAACTTGGGTTCAGGCCTGCTTCTGCATGTCCTCTCCAAAGTAATTGATTTGTATCAGGGTCAATTATGTCGATAACCAAGGTGCCGGTAGGAAAGCTCTGGATAGGAGTGTAGTTAGGCAAATTATCAGTAGTGTATCGGAAGCGATAACCAAACCAATAACTGTAGCCATAGCCAAACCCCTCAGGAAAACTATAGTCGGTGGTGTTAATCTGGCTGGTATCTATGGCCAGGTCGTAGGCAATAAGAAGGTCAGGGTTTTCTGCCTCAGGGCGTAAGCCGTCTTTTACCAGCTCACTGGCAATTGCTTCTTTAATTTTCTGATCGAGCAGTAGGTTGAATTGAGGTCCTGATCCGCCTGCAATTGGCTTAGGAACTTCTGCCCTGTACCAGTTAAACGTCCGGAACTGCGTGAAATTAACAGTCGGGTCGTAGGAGAACTGTCTGTTTTGTTGCGGAATTCGGGAGCAACTAGCAAGGGTTAACAGTACCAGAAGCAAAATATAAAGGCGGTCTGCTTTCATTTTAGGGGATTTTAACTGTGAGATGCATGTAGAACAAATATTGATATGTGGCTTTAAACTATACGTGTTGTGCTTTTAAAGTCCATTGGTACAAATATATGTATAATCTATTATATTAATGTAGTTAAATTACGATGAATTGACTCTGGCTAATGTATAGGTAGACGAGCTGTGAAGGTATTTCTTATGCAACAAGAGGAACAACAGGCACGGGAGGTGGCGACAGGACGTCATGCAGTAGTTGGGGTAACAAAAAAGCCTGACCAAACAGGCCAGGCTTTTTTGTATAAATCTTGAGTATGGCTAGCCTATAGCTACCATCTCGTTTTCGTTCTCGTTATATGCCTCAATTGGAGCGCACGAGCAAACAAGGTTACGGTCACCGTAAGCACTGTCGATGCGGCTTACAGTTGGCCATACTTTATTGTCGCGCAGGTATTCCATTGGGAACACAGCTTTCTCACGAGTGTAAGGACGGTCCCAGTTCTCTGTCATCACCACTTTAGCAGTGTGAGGGGCATTCTTCAGCACGTTGTTTTTCTGATCAGCCCTACCTTGCTCAATCTCACGGATTTCTTCACGGATTGAGATCATCACATCGCAGAATCTGTCCAGTTCTTCCTGTGCTTCAGACTCGGTTGGCTCAATCATCAAGGTACCAGCAACTGGGAAAGATACTGTTGGAGCGTGGAAACCATAGTCCATCAAACGTTTCGCAATATCCTCAACCTCTACGCCTGCTTTTTTAAACTCACGGCAGTCCAGAATCATCTCGTGTGCACAACGGCCATTCTTACCTACATATAGCACAGGGTAATGCTTCTCCAGGCGAGCTTTAATGTAGTTCGCGTTCAGGATAGCCACTTTAGTAGCCTCTGTTAAGCCTTCGCCTCCCATCATTGCGATGTAAGCATAAGAAATAGGAAGAATAGAGGCAGAACCCCAAGGAGCTGCAGAAACAGCGTTGATAGCTTTAGGCCGCTCCAGGTCAACCACAGCGTGGCCAGGCAGAAACGGAGCCAAGTCTTTCACCACACCAATTGGACCCATGCCAGGACCACCACCACCGTGAGGTATGCAGAAGGTCTTGTGCAGGTTCAGGTGGCAAACGTCAGCGCCAATGTTGGCAGGAGAAGTCAAACCTACCTGGGCATTCATATTAGCGCCGTCCATATATACACGGCCACCGTTCTCGTGGATAATCTGGCAGATCTCGATGATGCTCTCCTCATATACACCGTGTGTAGATGGGTAAGTTACCATCAGGCAAGACAGCTCATTTTTATACTGCTCAGCCTTGGCACGCAGATCAGCTACATCAATGTTACCTTTCTCATCGCACTTCACAATTACCACTTTCATGCCGGCCATTACTGCAGAGGCAGGATTAGTGCCGTGTGCAGAAGATGGGATCAAGGAAACATTGCGATGATGATTTCCGCGAGACTCGTGGTAAGCACGAATCACCATCAAACCAGCATACTCGCCCTGTGCACCTGAGTTCGGCTGCAGCGATACTGCATCAAAACCAGTTACTTCGCACAACCAAGCCTCCAGGTCAGAAAAAATCTGCTTGTAACCCTGTGTCTGGTCGGCAGGAGCAAACGGGTGCAGCTGTCCAATCTCTGGCCAGGTTACCGGGATCATCTCTGCGGTAGCGTTCAGCTTCATGGTACAAGAACCCAATGGAATCATAGAGTGTACCAGAGAAATATCCTTGTTCTCCAGGCGCTTCATGTAGCGCAGGATCTCGTGCTCAGAGTGGTGCTCGTTGAAAACAGGGTGAGTCAGGTATTCGCTCTTACGAATTAGGCTGTCTCCCCAGGTAACATCGGTTTCCTCTGGCAGTGCATCGATGCCTAAAACATCAGCAGATTTACCAGCTACTTTTGCAAACACGGCAAGTATAGCTTTTACGTCCTGCAGGTCTGTGTTCTGGTGAAGCGAGATGCCAATGTTTGTATTGTTAAAATAGCGGAAGTTAATGCCTGCTGCTTCGGCTTCTGTACGGATAGCCTGCTGCGTGTCGGCACTTTCTACGGCAATTTTCAGTGTATCGAAATACTGCTCGTTCTGCTGCTCAAAGCCAAGAGTCTTCAAGCCTTTCTCTAATTGCTGTGTCAGGGCGTACGTGTTAAGGCCGATATACTTCAGGCGACGTGGGCCGTGGTATACGGCATACATACCTGCAATTACCGCCAACAGTACCTGGGCTGTACAGATGTTAGAGGTAGCCTTCTCACGTCGAATGTGTTGTTCGCGTGTCTGAAGGGCCATACGGTAAGCTGTGTTACCTCCCGTATCTACCGAAATACCAATAATACGGCCTGGAATAACTCGCTTGAAAGCCTCTTTTGTAGCAAAGTAGCCTGCGTGCGGACCGCCGAAGCCCATTGGTACGCCGAAACGCTGCGTATTACCTACTACTGCATCAGCTCCCATCTCACCCGGAGGTGTTAATAGTGTCAGGGAAAGTATGTCGGCGGCTACAGCTACCAGGATGTCTTGGGAGTGCGCTTTCGTGATGAAGTCAGTATAATCGAAAATGGCACCGTCGGCAGCTGGATACTGCACAATAGCGCCAAATAGCGTCTTGTCTTCCAGGCTTGCCTCACGGTGGTCGCCAATTACCAGCTCTATACCAAGTGGCGTAGCACGAGAAAGTAGTACATCAATTGTCTGCGGCAGTACCTGCTCCGATACAAAGAAACGGGTAGCGTTTTTGCGGGAGCCTTTGCGCTGTGCAAAGAACATACCCATAGCCTCAGCGGCGGCAGTACCTTCGTCCAGCAAAGAGGCGTTGGCAATCTCCATACCTGTCAGGTCCATTACCATCGTCTGATAATTGATCAGCGCCTCAAGACGGCCCTGTGCAATCTCAGCCTGGTAAGGTGTGTAGGCAGTATACCAGCCTGGGTTCTCCATAATATTACGGAGTATAACCGGCGGCATAATGGTATCGTTGTAGCCTAACCCGATGTAAGACTTAAATACTTTGTTCTGCTTCGCGATCTGCGAGAACTTGTTCAGGAATTCTTTCTCAGAAAGGGCAGCAGGCAAATTAAGCGGCTTTTTCAGTCGTATGGCGGCTGGTACAGTCTCCCCAATCAGTTGGTCCAATGTTTCTACGCCAATAGTGCGTAGCATGTCCTGCATCTGCTCTTTGTCTGGGCCGTTGTGGCGCTCCTTAAACACATCCGCAGGTTTGGTTTTAAAAATCATAACGGTGATATATTAATCTGGGATTTTTGGGTTTTCAACTCCTTCGGAAACAGGCCCTACGCTAGTTCCCACTTGTTTTACAAAAGTAGTAATAGTTTATTATATTGAAGCATCAAAGCAAAATAGTTCGGAACAGCACTGCCTGCCGTTTAGCAGGTAAGCTTTCTGTCTGAAGTATAGGCTCTACTAGGCAGCTTGCTTACTGAGTTTAACATAAAATCTTCCTTAACAATTCAAGATTGAATCCTCATGAGTAAACTGAAGATTGGTATCATCAAAGAAGGTAAAACTCCGGTGGATAAACGCGTGCCGCTTACGCCTAAAAAGTGTGTAGAGGCACTACAGGAGTTTCCGAGGATGGATATTGCGGTACAGCCAAGCGATGTCCGGTGTTTTACCGACGAAGAGTACACGGAGCTAGGTATTGCGCTGCAGCAGGACCTAAGCGACTGCGATGTGCTAATGGGGGTGAAAGAGGTACCGGTAGAGCAGCTGATTCCGAACAAGACCTACTTTTTCTTTTCACATACTATAAAGAAACAGCCCCATAACGCGAAACTCTTGCGAGCTATACTTGATAAGCGCATTACGCTGGTAGATTATGAGCTGCTGAAAACACCGGAAGGGCAGCGGGTAGTAGCTTTTGGTCGATATGCCGGAATAGTGGGAGCCTATAATGGTATATTAACTTATGGTAAGAAGCATAAGCTATTTGATCTGAAGCCTGCCTACTTATGTCATGAGATGGAGGATATGCAGGAGGAGTATTTTAAAGTGAAGCTGCCGCCAATAAAGATAGCTGTGACTGGAGGTGGACGCGTGGCAGGTGGTGCCATGGAGGTGTTGGATAAAATGGGTATAAAGAAGGTGAGTGTGTTCGACTACCTATATAAGCAGTTCCCGGAGCCAGTCTATGCGCAGCTACATTCCAGCGATTATAATACAAGGCCTGATGTAGAAGTATGGGACTCGCCGGACTTCTATGCAAACCCACACTTATATAAGAGTACCTTCCACAAGTTCACGCGGGTGACGGATCTATTAATGGCCTGTGCCTACTGGGACCCTCGTGCGCCGAAGCTGTTCACTGAGGAGGAAACACGCCAACCTGACTTTATAATAGACACCATTGCAGACATAACCTGTGACGTAGATGGTTCTATTCCTACTACCAAGCATTCCACTACTATAGTAGAGCCTGCTTATGACTACAACCCACAGACAAGAGAGCTGGAGCCAGCTTATTCTCGCCCTGAAAACATAACAGTAATGGCAGTGGACAACCTGCCATGCGAACTTCCCAGGAATGCCTCCCGTGATTTCGGACGACACCTTATAGATAATGTGTTCCCCCAGTTCTTTAATGGGGATGAGGGAGGAATGCTGGAGAGAGGAACGATTGTGAAAGACGGTAAGCTGACAGAGCGCTACACATATCTGCAGGAATATGCAGACAGTGCTGTTAATAATAAGGAGAAACAGGAGCTTGTATAAGGTTGCTACCATAAGTATATAAGCGAAAAGCAGCCCCTGCCCCGGCGGGAGCTGCTTTTTTTCCGGGTTTTCGGGAACAAACAGGTGTGCTGGGGCTGTTCTTCCCCAGCGCCCGGAAAGATTTTCCCTCTCACTTTCAGGCGCTTCCGCTGCCGGAGTGTCTTTTTCTTGCGGCAGGGCTTGCGGGGCAGGGGAATCTTCGTACTTTTGCATCCCGTTCCGGCAGGGGGCGGTTCAGCGGAAAGGGCTGAGAAAAAAAAGTTTTCGCCAGGTGCTTGCAAGGAAGGAAAAGCTTCTTACCTTTGCACC
>NZ_CP009621.1:2372500-2565000 GCF_000973725.1 Pontibacter korlensis
GGACTACTTCGAATTTGCCAGTGATACCTATGCTTCGCTGCACTATGAGCAATACTTTGAGGGATTATTGTTCAACCGTCTGCCCCTGATCAAGAAGCTGAAGTGGCGTGTGCTGGCAACATCTAATATCCTCTACGGCAGCCTTAGCCAAAAGAACCTGGACCTGATGCCAACTATAATACCTACGGGGGCTACGCAGGAGGCGCTGAAGGCACTGGGGCGCGCACCTTACGTTGAGGTAGGCTACGGTATCGAAAACATCTTTAAAATACTTCGTGTAGATGCTTTCCACCGCCTGACATACCTGGATGAAGGTGCCAGAAAGTTTGGCCTGAAGTTCTCGGTGCAGTTTAAACTGTAATTGAAGTAGAAGTATACGTAAAAGAGCCGGGCCACAGATATACTATGGCCCGGCTCTTTTATGACAAAACTCTTAGTGGAGCAGTTTAGCTAGAAATGCTTTAACTGCAAGACGAGGGATTAACGTACTGCCTTCACCATCTTCTTCTGTACAGACTTTGGCTCCTGTGTTGGTAGCTGCCGATAGTACCAGATCACAAAGCCGGAAATAGAAAGTATGGCAGGCATCAAACCGAAGAAGGCATATAGCAACTTCACAAACAAACCTGCAAAATCACCGAAGTGGATAGGATGCAATGATGTCAGGAAGCGGTCCAGCCAAGGTTGGTCACCTACAAAAAAAGGCTCGCCCAACTCACCAGTTTTATAGTCTGCCTGCATTTTGCTGTAAAACTTGCCGTAGTAGGATGGGTCCGACTCCAGGTGGCCAAGCAGTTGAATCTTTCCCTCATCATTTACCGGAAAACGAAGATAGGTGATGTTAAAATCAGGATAGGAGGCTTTAGCTTCTGTCAGGGCAGCATCCACCGAGGCTGTAATTTCTGGTACTGCTATTTCCTGTGTTCCGCCTTTAAGTGCGCTGTTTACCACAGTTATAGCCAGCGACAAGCCCGTTACGCACATCAGCATATTAAATACCAATGCCCATACACCAACTATACGATGCAGGCTAGAGTACATGCTGCGGCGGCTTATAAGCGAAATCTTCTGCCGGAAAGTGATCACCTTTAGTATAGACTTACGGTAGAGCATAAATCCGGTAATGGTAAGAAAGAGAAGGGCTATACCTATCAGCAGCACGGCTATTTTACCAGGTGTGCCTGAGAGCAGGTTATAGTGCAGGTTCAGGACAACGTAGGTGAGCCGGTTGTGAGCCTGGCCAACTGTTGAGAGCTTTTCACCAGTTTCGGGGTGTACAAACAACCACCTGCGTAATTGCCCCTGCCGTAGCTCGTACAACACTGCTTCACTCGGTGTGGCTGGTAGTGAAGGTACTCGTATGTCCCAGCCAGGGTTCTCGGCTCTTACCCAACCTATGGACTTATCTATTTGAAGCGCCTGAGCAGGTGTAGCCAACTCGGAATGACTGGCGAACATCACCTCGTCTATATCGTCGTCGAAAACTAGTATAACGCCAGAAAGGCTGATAACCAGGATGAACATCCCGGCTATCAGCCCACACCAATGGTGAATGGAAAATGTGCGTTTAGTTCGCTTCTTCAAAATGTTACCACTTATAAGATGCCCCTACCTGGAACCTGGCTCCGTTTGCTCTTGTAAAGTTGTCATCGCGACCGTACCAGTACGCCTGTGGCAGGTAATAAGCTTTATCCAGAACGTTCTCAATACCCAGGTTCAGGCTCAGCTTTTCGGTAGCCTGGTAAGAGGCTGCTAAATTAAACACATCAAATGCTTTTACCGGTCCTTCGCCTGAGCTATATCCGCCTTTTGCATTCTTTTCAAACTCATCACGCTCACCAGAGTAGATCCACTGCAGGTTCAGATTCAGGTTTTGCCTAGGCTTCAGGTTAAGGTAAGAAGTAAACTTGAAAGGCGGAATGCGCAGACTTGTCAGAGCCTTATCTTCGTTGTCGTTGTATTCGCCGTTGTTGTTAATGTCAGCTCTGCCCTGGCTATAAGATGCATTGGCACCTAAAGTAATCTTATTTGACAAGAACAGGTCTACCAGTGCCTCAAAACCTTCTACACGCTCTGGGGCACGCTCAATCTCGTAAGCACCAGCTTCGTTGGCAATAAGGTTTGCACCCAGTTTGGAAGTGCTGATAAAGTAGGCACCGCTAAAAGAGGCTATACCTAACTGGCTATGGAAACCGGCTTCATAGTTGTTCACAATCACTGGCTCCAGGTTCATTTGTGAGATAAAGTTCTCCTTTGCGCTTCTTACATAGCGGCCTACATCAATCATGGAGAAGCCCTGTGAGTAGCTAACAAACGGTTTGAAATACTCTAGCGCAGAATAGCGAAGACCTACGTTGAAAGTGTTTGCGTCAAACTTCAGCTTGCCTCCCTGTACATACTCGCCGCCTGCACCACTAGCCAGCACCAGTTGCTGAAAGTCATCTACTGTTACTGATACGTTGTCGAAACGGTATCCAGCCTTAAAGTTTAAGTGCTGCAGGATGCTCAGTTGCAGCTGTGCGTATGGAGCTAGGTTTTTCAGGTCCATTTCTGGTACCCAGGTGCGGCCATCAACCAGTGGCTGCGAAGTTACGTCGTTCAGGTAATCGGCTCCGTAGGCAATGCTACCACTAACCCCGCTACCTAATGCGAACGGTGTATTCAGGTTTAAGCGAACACCATTCTTGCGCGACTTAATAGTAGACTGACCGCCGTTCTCGAAGTATGGCGTGTAACCATATACCGTGTAGAAACTCTGCAGGTAAGTGCTCAGCTCCAGATTCGTGTTCAGGAATAAGTTTTTACCGATGTAGCGCAGCTGTGCGTTGTGGTTGTACTTGGTACCTTCTGGCTCACCTTGCACTTCGCCTTTTACACCAGTTGTAGGACGCTCGCCGTACTTGCCTAGCTGTAACACGTAGTCAGATTCCTGGCGGCTTCCAAAGTAGTTATACATGGCTTCCACGCGGTGGTCAGAGCTAAGGTTATAGCCTGCCTTGGCAAAGCCGTTATACATTTTTGTCTCACCCAAGCCGTAAACCGGGGAAATTACTTCGCCCTCGCCGTCACGCATCACACCTGTTTTCTCGTAAGTGCCGCTGGCAACGTAGTCGAAGTTTTCTAGTTTTCCTGTAAACTGTTGCGACACGCGGCCACCTATTGTATTATCTGAGTGGAAAAGCATGCCTGTACCTGTTAGGGAAGTATAAGCACTGAAAGGCTTGCTGGTGTTTGGCTGCTTTGTGATGTAGTTGATCAAACCACCGTCGGCACCGTTGCCATACACGGCAGTAGCTCCCTTTACTACTTCAACACGCTCTATAGCGGTTGGATCAATGGTACGCACATCGCGGCTACCGTTGCGCAGTGGCGTAGACTGCGGAATGCCATCTACCATGACCAAAACGTTACGGCCGCGGAGCGTCTGGCCCACATTGCTGGTTGTGTTGCTGTTGAGAGCAAGACCTGGCACTGTGTTGGCCAATATATTGGAAATGTCTGTGCTGATTTGTGACTGTATCTGCAGTGTACGCGAGTCAAGTACGTGTACAGAAGCAGGTGTTTCGTCTAATGTCTCCACACTGCGGCTGGCTGATACTACTACCTCATCTAGTGAGCTTGTGCTTGCCTGCACCGTAAGGTTCAGGTTCAGGTTTTCGCCGGTATTCAGGTTTATAGGCTGTCGGATAGCTTTATACCCTACTCCTCCCACGCGCAAAGTATAGTTGCCAGGTTTGATGTTGCTTAAAGTAAATTCGCCAGCTGCATTGGTATTGGTGCCAAGTACGGTACCTTCAAGTGCCACTGTTAAAAGCTCCAGGGATTGCCCATTCGGAGAGGTTACTTTGCCTGAGATGGCGGCATTCTGACTTTGCGCCTGCCCAGTAGACAGAACAAAAAGCCACAGAATAAGGAGTAAAGACTTTTGCATATATAGCTTATTTTTATTTAGACTGATTATATGGAGGCAAAAGTATAAGCTACTCCTGAAGTAGGCAAGGTTTATTTAAACTAATTCTAAATAAGGTGGCAACATTGATATTTATTGCCCGAAAAGTAAAACTACCTGCCATAGAAAGTAGCAGGTAGTTTTATAGATATATAGATTAAAAGGATGGCAGCTCCTGGCCAGGACCTGCCGGAGTGATTACAACTTCACAAATTCTACGCGCCGATTGTTAGACTTGGCTTCCGGTGTATTATTCTTATCAATAGGTTTGGATTCGCCTAAACCTTTTGCAGCCAAGCGATCTTCGGCAATACCCTGCTCCACGAGGTAAGCTTTTACAGCTTCAGCACGTTGCTGGCTCAGCTTCATGTTAGCATTTTCTTCACCATCGCTGTCTGTGTGGCCTTCCACTGTAAATTTCAATGTTGGCTGCTCTTGCATCAGTTTAGCTATACCCGCCAGCGTGCCGATAGATTCAGGGCGTATAGAAGCTTTGTTCACATCGAATTTGATGCCGTAGGTTACAATCTTACCGTCAGCCATTACCTGGTCGTAGAGCTTCTTACCCCCCTCGGCAATCATCACGTTCTTCACCATGGTATTGGCATTAATGCGCTTATCTACCTCTATTCTTAAGCCTGTTGGTTTGCCCGGCATGTTGGGAATATTAATCAGCCGATGCTCGTCCAGGTATACTTTCATGCTGCGCTTATTAAAAGAGATGGCAACATGGCGCCACTGGTTTTTTACTTCTTTTGAGGCCAACTCCTCAGATTCGGAGCCAAAAGTTCTAAACCTTACCCGGTTTGCCCTTACATCTATCGGGTCCCAGAGATCGCCGTTCACATCACGGTTATAAGAGTCTACATCGTCTACCAGATAAATATTGTAGGCCACATTTGGATCATCGCTGTCAAAAAACACATCCATTTCAAACGTAAAAGTTTCCGGTAACCACTGCTCCCCCTTCATCAGGGGTTTTACGCTGGTACCCGTCTGGATAAGGTTGATTACAGGTTCATTGCCAAACATGGATACCTCGGCGTTACCCTTATTCAAATCCCAGCGTGACGGGAACTCGCCTACTTCTTCGCCGGCCAAGTTGTCTGCAAACATCACCTTGTCACCGGGTACAAAATCATACTTGGTCCAGGCTTTCATTTTGCCACCTGTTGCCTCAGCTGAAGCACCTTCTTCAGAGGCCTCGGCTGTGTTGGTGGTGCTACTGGCTGCTTTCGTTGTACCATCCAAGGTATCGTCTATGGTTTTATCAATCTTCTGGTCTAACCTTTGGTTAACCTTGTTTTTGATTTTGTTGCCTATGTTGATCTGTGCATAGGCAGGGGATACAAAAAGCGCCAGCATCAGAACGCCAGCATAAAGCAAACTCTTTTTTTTCATAGCAATAGAAATTTGGAAAGCCTAAAAGTATAGTATATGATAATAAAAATAAGTTTTTGTACTTATTAGAATGCTTGTCTTTTGCGCTGCTTAGTGAAGTGCTGAAAAGTAGGGGTGGAGACACTTCTGCAATAGGTGTATGGGAGCAGAATTGTAGTGTTGAAACGTAGGTATGTAGCACAAAACAGCACGTGCCTGAGCCACAGCATCAGCTGACTCAGGCACGTGCATCATATTAATTTTGCTAGAAAGCTTACTTCCCTATCGACTTCTCCATCAGGATTCGCCACACATTCATGTGCAGCCATTCATCATAGTTCTTCAGGTGCTTATACTGTGGCAGCTTCACCTTCCCTGGTATATCGAAGAATGGAGTGTTGTTTTGGAGTTCTTTCTCTACAACGGCATAGAGATCATCAAAGTAATTCTGCACAAGTGTAATATCACTGCGGTTTCCAATTGCCCGTACATGCGCCATATATACTTTGTCAAACTCTAACTGCTGTATCTTCTTTAGGTCTTCTAACCAATCTTTAGGCGAGGCATCCGGAAGGTAAGCATACAGCACCCTGTCCGGCACTACCAGGTCTATAATAAAGACGGCGTTATGCTCTGGAAAGCGGAATACAGTCATCCCGTCACCATGATTGCGACCAAAGAAATATAGCTCAATAACCTTGCCTCCTGATCTGAAGATAGTTTTTTCGCCGCTCCAGCTACTGTCTGGAGTTATAACTTTTGGATTAGGAGTAATGGTATTCTTGGCCTCAATATGGCTCACAAATGTGGCTCCCTGACTCTTAAAGATCTGGCCTCCGCTGATATGGTCCCAGTGGTTGTGGCTATAGAAAACATGTGTAACCGGCTTATTGGTCACCTTTCGTATAGCCTTCATGGTAGCCGCAGCACGAACTGAGTCCAACGGGTCTATTACGATGACGCCTTTATCTGTGATGTAGAAGCAGGAAAAGGTGCGGTCTCCGACAAAGTACAGGTTATCCTGTGCCTTTATAGTTTTTATACCTTGTGCACAGGCACTCGCTGACCAAAAGCCGGCGAGCGCCATGCAAAGTATGAGCCACAAGAGTTTCTTCACACTTCTTGAGTATAGCTCGAAGCCTTCTCTAACTGCTTCATATCATCTTGGGTCAGCTCTAGCTGCACAGCCTCAGTGAATGCTTGCACGTGCTTACTTTTTGTGGCGCTGGCAATAGGGGCGGTAACAAGCGGATTGTTAATCAGCCAGGCAAGCGCAATTCCGGCTTGCGACACACCATGCCTTTCTGCCAGCTCATCTAGTGTGGCAAGTATATGCCTGCCCCGCTCATCAAGATACTTCTTGATTCCGCCTCCCCGTACACTCTTGCTCAGGTCCTCCTCACTACGGTACTTTCCGCTCAGGAAGCCGCTGGCCAGGGAGAAATAGGTTATTACTCCTAAGCCTTCTTCTTTGCAGATTGGGGCTATTTCTGCTTCATATTCCTCACGATCGTAGAGGTTATACTCTGGCTGGAACACTTCGTAGCGTGGCAGCCCCTGCTTTTTACTGGCCTCAAGTGATGCACGCAAGCGCTCCGGCGAAAGGTTAGAGGCTCCAATGTAACCTACTTTGCCTGCCTCAATCAGTTTCTGATAGGCACCTAGCGTCTCCTCAACCGGTGTCTTGTCATCATCCCAATGCGTCAGATACAGGTCGATGTAATCTACTTGCAGCCTTCTCAGGGAATCGTCGGCAGTTTTAAGGATATGCTTCTCGGAAATGTCTTTGTGGCCTTGCCCCATGTCAGAGCCAACCTTGGTGATGAGTACGATTTTGTCGCGGTTGCCGCGTTCTTTCATCCATTTACCAATAATGGTCTCAGACTCACCGCCCTGATTGCCCTCGCCCCAGCGAGAGTATACATCGGCTGTATCCAGGGTGTTGAATCCTGCTTCGTATACTTCATCCAGTATCTCGAAGGACTCTTTTTCGTTCAGTGTCCAACCAAAAACGTTGCTTCCTATCACAATAGGAGCTGTATGTAGATCCGTGTTTCCTAGCTTTCTTTTGTTCATGTTATAGTATATAGGTTGCTATATTTGATTTCTGCTTCTTACTCTTAGCTCCTGCGCAACAGTGCCAATGCATGGCTGTTATGGTTTGCAAAAAGGTAAAGTATGGCTAAGTACAGCCCATAGAACATCTGTATGGACACCCCAGACCAGTTCTCCTGTAGCGAAGATCCGAAGATAAGCACGCAGATAAGTATGACTCCAGCCACTGTGCTTGCACGTATGGCAATGCCAAGAATCAGGAAAATGCCTAGCAGCAGCTCTACAAAAGGAAGAATGTAGGCAAAAGCCAGCACCATAGGATAGGGGAGTACGGTTTCGTTAAAAGAGGAGGCCATGCCTTCTGCAAACTGTGTGATCTTTGGGACGCGTACTAACCCATGGCCTAAAAAACTAAAGCCTATTGGCAAACGGGCTAGTGCATAAGCTGCCTTGTTGTATTGCATGCCTGAGGAACATCTGTTTTTTGCATTAAACAGCTCTTGGCATGGTATGTTTAGATTAGTTGTAGAATCAGTTTGATACAAAAAGCAAAAACGCCTGCCACATTGCTGCGACAGGCGTTTTGTATAAGTGCATTTTAAAGCTTAAGCGTTAGCATCAGCTCTAGACATACGGTTACGCTCGTTCTCGTCTAGGTAGATCTTGCGCATACGCAGGCTCTTTGGCGTTACCTCCAGGTACTCATCCTTCTGGATGTATTCCATGGCTTCTTCAAGCGAGAAGTTTTTAGCCGGAGCAATTTTCGTATTGTCGTCAGAGCCGGAAGCACGCATGTTTGTCAGCTTCTTACCCTTTTGGATGTTTACCGTGATATCGTTCTGGCGGTTGTGCTCACCAATTACCTGACCCATGTATACATCTACACCCGGATCAACGAAGAACACACCTCTGTCCTGCAGCTTATCAATAGAGTAAGCAGTACCAGGACCTGTCTCCATAGAAATGATAGAGCCGTTATTACGACCAGGGATAGTGCCTTTATACGGCTCGTACGCCTGGAAACGGTGGTTCATGATCGCCTCGCCGGCAGTAGCAGTCAGTACGTTGTTACGCAGGCCGATCAGACCACGCGCCGGAATGTTGAACTCCAGGTGCTGCAGGTCGCCTTTTGGCTCCATGATTGTCAGTTCACCTTTACGCTGCGTTACCAGTTCAATTACCTTACCAGCTGTTTCTTCCGGAACGTCAACTACCAGGTGCTCGATTGGCTCGTGGCGTTGTCCGTCAATTTCCTTATAGATTACCTGTGGCTGACCTACCTGAAGCTCGTAGCCTTCGCGGCGCATAGTTTCGATAAGTACAGACAAGTGCAGGATACCACGACCGAATACCAGGAAGGTATCCTCACGGTCTGTTTCCTGTACGCGCAGGGCCAGGTTTTTCTCTGTTTCCTTCATCAAACGATCGCGCAGGTGACGTGATGTCACGAACTTACCCTCTTTACCAAAGAAAGGAGAGTTGTTGATCGTGAACAGCATGTTCATGGTAGGCTCGTCGATAGAGATACGCTCCATTGCCTCTGGGTTCTCAGCATCAGCAATTGTGTCGCCAATATCGAAACCTTCTATACCTGTAACCGCGCAAATCTCACCGGCAGACACTTCCTGAACGGCTTTCTTGCCAAGGCCTTCAAATACCTGAAGTTCCTTAATGCGGCCTTTCTTGATGCTGCCGTCAGCTTTGCAAAGAGAGATTGGCATACCTTCCTTCAATGTTCCACGGTGAACGCGACCAATCGCGATACGGCCTACGAAAGAAGAGTAATCAAGAGAAGTGATCTGCATTTGCGGCGTACCTTCGCGGAACGGAGCAGCAGGGATCACATCAATGATAGCATCCAAAAGTGGGGTGATATTGTCAGTTGGCTGCGTCCAGTCGGTGCTCATCCAGCCCTGCTTTGACGAACCGTAAAGTGTCGTGAAGTCTAGCTGGTCTTCTGTGGCATCAAGGTTAAACATCAGGTCAAACACCTGCTCGTGTACCTCGTCTGGGCGACAGTTTTCTTTATCTACTTTGTTTACTACCACAATCGGCTTCAGGCCAAGCTGAATCGCTTTGCCCAAAACGAAACGCGTCTGTGGCATGGCACCTTCAAAGGCGTCTACCAGAAGCAGTACGCCGTCAGCCATTTTCAGCACGCGCTCTACCTCACCACCAAAGTCGGCGTGACCAGGGGTGTCGATAATGTTGATCTTAACGTCTTTGTAACGAACCGACACGTTCTTAGAAACGATCGTGATACCACGCTCGCGCTCCAGGTCGTTGTTGTCCAGAATCAGGTCGTCGAACTGCTGGTGCTCTGCAAAAAGCTTAGAGGCGTGAATGATCTTGTCCACGAGCGTGGTCTTGCCGTGGTCTACGTGTGCGATGATCGCAATATTTCGAATATTTTGCATTGAATTGATTTTTCGAGCCGCAAAAGTACTAAAAAGGCTTCAGACTTTTACTAGTTCGCTCGAAATAAACAGGTTATGATACTATTAATTTACGCTGCGGCTGTTTTGGCACAGGTTATGAGGCAAACATCAAAAGGTTATCTTTTGTTTCCTAGGTAGTTAGTAAATTTTAAAGTAGCTAAAGCCAGGCACCCACCCACACCGTAAGTATGAGTTATGAAAAGAATAGAGATTTATTTGATGGTAGTGCTGTTGAGCTTTACGGCATGTGCCCAGCAAGAGACAACTTCTGAGTTTACAGCCACCACAGCAGCAGCAGGAGATGAGCCGTTGGAAGAGGCGGTAGTCAACGCTTTAAATGATGAGACACTGCAAGACACTGTGGTGAAAACAGAAGCTGAGTGGCGCAAGCAGCTAACGCCGGAGCAGTACTTTGTGCTTCGACAGGAGGGCACAGAACCCCCTTTCAAGAACAAGTATGATAGCAATAAAAAGAGGGGCATCTATGCCTGTGCGGCCTGTGGTAACCCCATGTTCAGCTCTAAGACTAAATTTGACTCCGGTACCGGCTGGCCCAGCTTTTATGCGCCAATAGCCAAAGAGCAGGTAAAAGAGGTAGAAGATAGGTCTTTCCCGGGTGAGGTGCGCACGGAGGTAGAATGCGCCCGCTGCGGATCCCATATCGGGCACGTATTTCCGGATGGTCCTAAGCCTACTGGCTTGCGCTACTGCCTTAACTCAGCAGCCCTTAACTTTCAGGAAAAATAAGTTGCTGAGAGCTTTTCTGCCTTACCTTTGTGTGGCAAAACAGGCTCTCAGCACTGCTTAATATACGTTTGTCACATTCTTATTTTACCCGCATCAGGCTCTACCGGACCTGATATGGGAAGCATTTATTATATCATGAGTAAAAGAATAGAAGCCTTGCAACAGGCTTTGCAGGAGCACAGGCAGCGACTGCTAAAACATAATGTTTACCAGTCGTTGGAGACGCTGGATGACTTGAGGCTCTTTATGGAGCACCATGTGTTTGCCGTATGGGACTTTATGAGCCTGCTAAAAGCGCTGCAACGGGAGCTTACCTGCGTTACCCTACCATGGGTACCCAAAGGCAGTCCTTCTACCCGCCGCCTTATAAACGAAATCGTGCTGGAGGAGGAAACTGACGTGGACCAGCAGGGGCAGCCAGTAAGTCATTTTGAGCTGTACTTACGTGCCATGGCCGAGGTTGAGGCTAATACGGCGCATGTTGAGCAACTGCTAACAGGTATTGCAGAAGGTAAAAAGGTAAACAATGCTCTTGATCAATTGCCGATTGATCCTTCAGTAAAAGCATTTGTGCGCAATACCTTCAGGGTGGCAGACTCCGCAGAACCGCATATAATTGCTGCCGCTTTTACCTTTGGCCGCGAAGATTTAATACCAGACATGTTTCGCCACCTGATCGAAGATCTGAACAGGCGGTTTCCAGGTAAACTCAATACCTTCATCTATTACCTGGATCGCCATATACAGCTGGATGAGGAGGTGCATACACCTTTAGCGCTGCAAATGGTGGACGAGCTTTGTGGCGATGATGAGGATAAGTGGCAGGAGGCCCTGGAGGTATCAAAGGCTTGCATAGAGCAACGCATCGAACTCTGGAACGGCATCCGCAACCTGTTACCTTCTGAAGCTTAAACCCTCAGCTCGGTTAGGAGTACAGGAGGTCTGTTCCTAGATTCGTGTCACTATTCAATACAAAGAGGCAATGAGTGCATGTGATTAACTATTGAAAGCAGCCTGTCGTACTTTAATTCTGAACCAAAAAGAATAAAACTATGGCAGAATTACATTCAGAAGCTGAAAATATAGAAAATACCTCCCAATGCATTTTAGAGGCTTTCAAACAGTATGAAGTGCGCGAAGGCAGTGTGCTACACTACCAGCAGCTCTACCCGTTCCTGCAGGAGCGTTATCCGCACTACAAGGACGTGCAAAAAGAAGCGGAGCATCATCTTACAAAAGAAGGTTATGTAAATCCTGCTCCGGATGGCCTTATGTTAACGCAGGTAGGCCACGACCATGTGTGGGGTGGCGAAGGCCGTTAAACCTAGAAAAGCTTTTGATAGGAGACAAACTCCTGCTAAAAGAACAAGCCGCTGTTTCAGCATTGATTGCCGGAGCAGCGGCTTGTTTTTGCTACATATGATGCTACTACTGCTGTAGCATAGTTGTGTGCTTGAAAAATAAGTGCAATTTCGGAGTATGTGCGTATACTATAGTATGAGCCTGAAAAACAGGTGTATTACAACTATAGCAATACCACAAATGGATAAGTATGTCACATACAGTATAGGTTTAGTACTAAGCGGGGCAACAGCTTGTACTTCTCTTAGCGAGGGGCAGGAGAACCTGCCACCACCATTACCGGCAAATGAGCGGGTGACCCTCAGAAGTGATCCAAACCAAAGCCTTCGCGAGAGAATGGATGGGCAGGCGAGCGAGATCAACAGGAAGCGTAACATTGAACAGTTAGACCTCAACAAACCAGCTATGACGCCGAATAACCTTCGTCCGCAGCTGTTGCCTTTTGCTCCGGTTGATTCTACAAGGCATAATATTTATTGGCCTCTTGACCCGGTAGTACGGCCATTACCGGCTAACCAAGAATAAAAAACGCCCTCAGATTTTTACTGAGGGCGTTTTTTATTGCTTCTTCTTTTCTTTCTTACCAACGTCTTCCGGTTGCTCGACTTCACCTAAGTGTAGTTCATCGGGTTCCAGGTCAACGTAAACTTCGTTTTCAGGTGGCGTATTTTCTGATTCTCGATCACGATCAGTACCTCGAGGGGATGGATTTTTACTTACATCCTCTGTACTGTCGCGCTTTCCAAGGTTATCGCCATCATGCTTGGTGGTTCTTAAATTATCTTTGTTCTTCATAGGTAAGGATGATTTTATCTTCTGCTTACGATCACTGTTTTGGAGTTATAAACCTGTATTTGCCACTTACGGCTGCTTAATAAGGCTTTTCTGACTCCGGTTTGTAGCTTTCTACGCAAACATTGCGTGTGCAGCCGTATATACTTCTACGGGATTAACGGCACCTGGCGGTGCATTCTGCAACGTATTTGTATATTTGCTTTTTTAAGAGACAAGATGACGAACAACCCCAAAAGATATACTGTAACGGCAGCTTTGCCGTATGCCAATGGCCCGGTGCACATTGGCCACCTGGCGGGTGTATACTTGCCTGCTGATGTGTATGTGCGTTACCTGCGCCTGCAAAACCGCGATGTGAAGTTTATCTGTGGTTCTGATGAGCATGGTGTGCCGATTACAATCCGCGCAAAGAAAGAAGGTATCACGCCTCAGCAGGCCGTAGATAAGTACCACGAGCTGATCAAGAAGTCCTTTGAGGACTTCAACATATCTTTCGATGTCTACGACCGCACCTCTTCTAAAATCCATGCCGAGACTGCAGGAGACTTCTTTAAGAAGCTTTACGAAGACGGTAAGTTTATTGAGCAGACCACGCAGCAATACTATGACGAGAAGGCCCAGCAGTTCCTGGCTGACCGTTACATTGTAGGTACCTGCCCTAAGTGTGGCAACGAAAATGCCTATGGCGACCAGTGCGAGAGCTGCGGTACTTCCCTGAATGCTACAGACTTAATCAACCCAAAAAGTACTTTGAGTGGTGCGGTGCCTGTAATGCGTGAAACCAAGCATTGGTACCTGCCCCTGAACGAGTATGAGGCATGGTTGCGCGAGTGGATTGTTGAAGGCCACAAAGGTGACTGGAAGCCGAACGTGTACGGTCAGTGCAAAAGCTGGATAGACCAGGGACTGCAGCCACGTGCCGTTACCCGTGACCTGGATTGGGGCGTGCCGGTGCCAGTGGAAGGAGCAGAAGGCAAAGTGCTTTATGTGTGGTTTGATGCGCCAATAGGCTATATATCCGCTACGAAAGCCCTGACAGATGATTGGGAGAAATACTGGAAAGACGAGGAGTCGAAGCTGGTGCACTTTATCGGAAAAGATAACATCGTGTTTCATTGCATCATTTTCCCGAGCATGCTGAAGGCGCACGGAGATTACATCCTGCCAGACAACGTACCTGCCAACGAGTTCCTGAACCTGGAGGGCGATAAAATCTCTACTTCCCGCAACTGGGCTGTGTGGCTGCACGAGTACCTGGAGGAGTTTCCGGGCAAGGGCGATGTGCTGCGTTATGCACTGGCTTCTAATATGCCGGAGACAAAAGACAACGACTTTACCTGGAAAGATTACCAGGCCCGCAATAACAATGAGCTGCTGGCTATACTTGGTAACTTCATCAACCGTGCTGTGGTTCTCACCCAGAAGTACTACGAAGGAGCTGTGCCTGAGCGAGGTGAGCTCACAGATTACGATAGGGAGGTGCTAGGCGTACTGGAGGGCATGCCACTGGTGATTGCAACCTATATCGAGCGCTACCGCTTCCGCGATGCACTTGGCGAACTGATGAACCTGGCCCGCCTTGGTAACAAATACCTGGCTGACACTGAACCTTGGAAGCTGATCAAGACGGATGCTGAACGCGTGAAAACCATTATGAACATTGCGTTGCAGATTTCTGGCAGCCTTAGCATCCTGATGGAGCCGTTCCTGCCAGAGTCTGCTGGTAAGCTGCGCAGTATGCTTAGCCTGAATCCTGGTATGTGGGCAGATGCCGGTTCTGCAGATCTTGTGCCAGCCGGTCACATCATCGGCAAGCCAGAGCTGTTATTTGAAAGAGTAGAAGATGCCGCTGTAGATGCGCAGGTACAAAAGCTGCTGGACACGAAAAAAGCCAACGAAGTAGCCAATGCCACGGTAGAAACAGCCAAGGAGAACATCACTTTTGATGATTTCACGAAGATGGACATTCGTATTGGTACCATCCTAGAGGCTGAGAAAGTAGCCAAAACTAAAAAGCTCCTAAAGCTTAAAGTTGATACTGGCATTGACCAGCGCACAGTGGTAAGTGGTATTGCTGAGTTCTTTAAGCCAGAGGAGATTGTAGGGCAACAGGTAAGTATACTTGTGAACCTGGCTCCGCGCGAGATTAAGGGCATCACCAGCCAGGGTATGATCCTGATGGCTGAGAACCCTGATGGTTCACTGGCCTTTGTGCAGCCAAGTAAGCAGATCAAAAATGGTGGCGAAGTGAGGTAAAGCCTCTTTCCACTTGCATAGAATAGAAAAGAGCGGCTGCCTTGCCAAAGATAGCCGCTCTTTTACTTTTAGCTTTATCTGATGTGGATATTACCATTGATAATGCCTCTTTCGAGGATAGAGCCGGGCTTTGAGGCACCTCTTCAGAACTTTCTGCAGGGAATATTCTCTAAGCGTTACTGGGCCACTGCCATCGTCTCGGCTCCAGGAGTAGGTAGGTTCCGTTTTCTTACTCGTTCTTTTTCGATGTGCTGTACTACAAAGTATAAACCAACGGCTGTTACCACAGATAAAGCTCCTGTACACCACCACAAAGTGGCAAAGCCGTAAGTTGCGGCAAGTGTAGTGCCAAGGTACGGAGCCACCACGTGGGCAGCAGCATAGGATATAGTATAAAGGCCCATATAAGAACCCCTATTGGCTAAGCCGGAGCGCTCCACTGTTATGGTTGCCATAAAGGGCATAGCCAAAATCTCAGCCACGCTCAGCAACAGCATTGCCACTACAAGTATAGCCAAGTGCTGTGTCAGGTTAAGCAGTACAAAAGACAGGCCCAGCACCAGTACGCCCCCTGCAATCAGCCACGACTTGCGTACGCGATCTCCTATCAGGTAAACAAGAATCATTTCCAACAAGAACACAATGAGCCCGTTTAGCCCCAGCAGCAGACCGATCTTATTTTCTGATAAAGTATAAACCTGCCTGTAGTAGAGGGGTAGCGTAGAGAGTAGCTGAAAGAATATGGTGGCAAAGCAGCAGCAAAGTATGGCAAAGAGCACAAAATAGCCATCGCTGTAAGGTGAGCGAGCATTGGCTTTTGGCTCTATGGCATTAACTGTTTGCTGCGGCGGCTGCCCTTGCAGGTTCCGGAAGTAAAAGAAGAAGAACAGGCCCGCCAAAATACAGGTAAGTCCATCAGCTATAAACAACCAGCGGTACGAAATGGCTGCTAGCAAACCACCCAATGCAGGGCCAATGGAAAACCCCAGGTTGATGGCCATACGGTTCAGGGAGAAAGCCCTTGTCACGTTTTCGGGGCGAGCATAGGAGGCAATAGAGGAGGAGTTGGCAGGCCGCAAGGTATCGTTAACCAGGCTTAGTATAAATACGCCGGCCATCAATGCCTCGAACTGGCGTAGGCTTAGCAGCACAAAGTATAAACTGCCACCTACTGTCAGGCTTAGGAACTGCACTTTAAAGTGGCCTACTTTATCTGTCAGCCACCCGCCCAAAAAGGAACCGCACACTGAGCCCAAGCCATACATGCTGAGTACTATGCCCGCTTCTTTTAAGCTATAATCAAGCACCTCTGTCAGGTATACACTCAGGAAAGGCGTAACCATAGCACCGCTGCGGTTTATGAGCATAACCAGAGACATCATCCAGGCAGGGCGGGAGAGGCCTCCAAAAGCGTTGCGGTAGAGCAGAACTATCTTTTTCATAGCGGTTGGCAATGGCGTAGCATAAGGGCAAATGTATGGTTTCGGCAGGATATTTCTACAGCTGCTTACAGGAAAGTAAAAGCCCCTCACAAATATGGTCTGGGAGGGGCTTCAGGAAAGTTAAGCAGGAGTTTCTGCCTTGTTACTTAACTCAAGTTGCGTGATAGTGCACGCGGTGTAAAACAAAAAAATCTGTTCTGCCAGTGGCTAGAGTACGTTTTAAAGTTTGCAAAGACTCTTAAACCGTAACAGCCATGACAGAACAGACCATTACAATTTACTGCTTTATCGATGATTTCTTCCATGCTGTTGGCAGAAAAGATGACGCTCATTGCAAAATAAATGATGCCGAGCTGCTCACCACGGCTCTCTTAGCCGCCCGCTACTTCCACGGCAACCTGTGCTCGGCCTACTCATACATGCAAGCCCATCACGGGGTGAGGCTCATCGACAAATCCGGCTTTACCCGCCGCCTGCACAGCCTGCAGCCCAGTTGCTGGCTCTGTTTGCTGCCTTGGGCCAGAGCATCAAGGAGCTCAACACTTCCTCAGCTTACCTGATCGACTCTTTCCCGGTGGCCGTGTGCGACAACATCCGCATCCCTTTCTGCCACCTGCTTCAGGGAAAGGCCTATCGGGGCAAGTGCCAGAGCAAGCGGCGCTACTTCTACGGCTTCCGCGTTCAGGTCATCACCACCTCGGACGGAGTGCCGGTGCAGTTCTACATCCTGAGCCGGCTCTTTTGTCGACATCACTGCCTTCAAGGCCATGGAAGTAGCCCTGCCCCAGGACAGCCAGCTTTACGCCGACGCCGCCTACACCTGCTATGAGGTGGAGGACCTGCTCAGAGAATGCGAGCAGGTGGAGCTTCGCTGCTGCCGCAAGGCTAACAGCAAGCGAAAGGATGAACCCTGCATGGCCTTTCTCAAGGGCTACTACCGCAAGCGCATCGAAACCACCTTCTCCGGCATTACCGGCTTCTTCCCCAAGAAGATCCATGCCGTCACAGCCGAAGGTTTCATCCTCAAACTCATTCTCTTTATCTTCGCCTATACCCTAGCGCAAGTCATCGACTAGCTCGCAACTTGGGTTACTTGGTATTGTACTGGTTCATGGTGCGCTCCAGGCCAACAGTGCCAAACGCTATAACAGAATCAGCGGACTTTTCAATCAAGGTTTGCAGCTCCGGCTGTTCCTCTTCGCTGAACTTGCTGAGCACATAATCCACCTGCTTGCCCTTGTTATAATTGTCGCCAACGCCAAAGCGCAAGCGCGGATAGTTATTATGCCCTAATGTTTGCTCGATGTGCTTCAGGCCGTTGTGCCCGCCCGGGCTGCCTTTGGCACGAATGCGTAGTTTGCCAAAAGGGATGGCAATATCATCGGTAATCACCATCATCTGCTCTGGTGGCAATTTTAGGCTGTTGAGGTAGTGGCCAACTGCCTTACCGCTTAAGTTCATGTAGGTAGTTGGCTTTACCAGTACAAAAGTACGGCCCTTGGACTTGATCTCAGTAACAAAGGCATGGCGGCCTGTGTCAAACTTGCTGTCAAACTTGTTTGCCAGGTAGTCCAGCACCATAAAGCCAATGTTATGGCGTGTTTCAGCATACTCAGGACCAATATTTCCCAGGCCCACGATCAGGTATTTCATACTTGTATCTTCGGTTGTGGCTGTTGCTGTTGCTGTTGCATCAGCAGACAAGCCTAACCACTTTTTTATACTTTGAATAGGTGAATGGCTCAATTGCTAGATGGTTTTAACTGTTACTGCCGTGGAAATGGTTCGGCTAAGCAGCAAGATAACCATTTAACTATCCAGCCAAAACAAAAAATCCTGCCCCGCACGGAGCAGGACAGGACTTTGAGAATATTCTGAGCTGTGGCTCAAAAAATTACTTTTTGCCACGAGCTTCTTCAGCCTGTGCACTCTTAAGGGCACGCGGAATGGTTACTGTAGCGATTGGAGCGCTTGGGTTTGTCAGGATTTCGTAGTTATCCGGCTGGATTTTAGAAACTTTGATAGACTTACCAAGTTCCAGATCAGAGATGTTTACCTCTACGAAGTCCGGCAGGTTAGCAGGAAGCGCTTTGATTTTGATGCTACGCAGTTTAGTTACCAGCTTACCACCGGCCATTACACCAGGAGAGTTGCCAACAAACTTAACCGGAACATCAATCTTAACTTGCTTATCGTCCTGCAGCTCCAGGAAGTCAACGTGCAGCAGCATTTCGTTTACGGGGTGGAACTGAGAATCCTGAAGGATAGCACGGTAGTGAGTACCTTCAATGTTCAGGTCTACCTCGTGTACCTCTGGCGTGTAGATCAGGTCACGGAACAGGATAGCTGGAGCATAGAAATGAACCTGCTCCTGGCCACCGTAAAGTACGCCTGGTACAAAAGACTCATTACGCAGTTCTTTCGACTGCTGCTTGCCGAGATTTGCTCTTTTAAACCCTATAATCTCTAACGTTTTCATAAAAATGTTTTGTTAAAATATATTGCTACAAAAGTATAGCCTAATTAAATAAATAGTGAGCTGATCGACTCGTGTGTTACCACGTTGTTGATTGCTCTGGCGAACAGGTCTGCAAAAGACAGTACCTTGATCTTAGAACTCTCCTGCTTCAGCGGAATAGTGTCTGATACAACAAGCTCCTCCAGTACTGAGCTCTGGATGCGGTCATAGGCAGGGCCTGACAGCACCGGGTGCGTTGCAATGGCACGAACTGTTTTCGCTCCTTTATCTTTAAGCAGCTCGGCTGCTTTGGTAATAGTACCGGCTGTGTCAACCATGTCGTCTACCAGTACTACATCCATTCCTTCTACATCACCGATCACCTGCATAGAGGCAATCTCGTTAGCACGCTTACGGTGTTTGTCGCAAACAACCATTTCGGCGCCAAAGTTCTTTGCAAAGGCTCTTGTTCTTACCACACCACCTACGTCAGGCGATGCAAAGATAAGGTCTTCGCCCAGGTTTAGGCTGCGCAGGTAAGGCACAAAGATGGCAGAACCATCCAGGTGATCCACAGGAATGTCGAAGAAGCCCTGGATCTGGCCAGCGTGCAGGTCGCAAGTCATGAGGCGATCTGCACCTACCGACTGTATAGCATTAGCTACTACTTTAGAGCCTATTGCAACACGCGGCTTATCTTTTCTATCCTGGCGGGCGTAGCCATAGTATGGCATCACCACGATTACCTTGTGAGCTGAGGCTCGCTTGGCGGCATCCACCAGCAGCATTAGCTCCATCAGGTTATCAGCTGGCGGAAACGTAGAAAGTACGATGAACACCTCTGCGCCACGAACTGACTCGTTGTAATGTACACCTATCTCGCCATCGCTAAAGCGGGAGATAGTAAGGTCGCCGAGCTTGGTGCCATAGGCAGCGGCTATTTTCTCAGCCAGGTAACGGGATTCTGAACCAGAGAAGATTTTAACTTGTGGCATAACGGTGCTAAAAACTAAATAACGGTTGTTTGGGTTTAGTTGATTATGCCCGCAAAGCTACCAAAATTCCTGATGGCAGACATCAAATATTTCTGATTTTTAAATACTTACACCTGCTGTATAAGCAAAAAAAAGAACAACACCCTTGTGAGTGTTGTTCTTTTAAAGTTGTCCGACCAGGGCTCGAACCTGGACTCTTCTGAACCAAAATCAGACGTGTTGCCAGTTACACCATCGGACAATCTCCCTACTTGACTCTAGAATTGTTGTTCTGTTATCGTTTGGTGATGCAAAGATAGAGAGACGATTTTAAACTGCAAACAATTGGCTCAAAAAAAATCGATTTTTTTTCGTCTAAAATCTGCTTCAGGGCATCATTGTCGTACTTTTTGCCCTAGAAATGCTCCTCAAAAGAATGGCGATTATGGGGTTTAAAATGGCTTAATTTAATGAAAATCATAGTTTTATTTTAAAGAGATTTTTCAGAATAAAGCCAGCTTCGCGGGAGCTACAGGTACTGCTGATGCGGCTCTGAATTCCGCAAAAAAAATATGCCTTCCCTTAAAATCTTACTTGTCTTGCTGTCGAAGTTCCTCTTTTTGGTATGACAGGTACCGGTGGTTGTTTGCCGTCCGCCTAGCTATACTTATACAATAGGTGTATGGTCAATCCTGTCTCTTGATACTTAGTTGCAGTTACTACGCATAATTAATAAAAGAGTGAAGCAGGAGAAAGCATGAATGGGATTTTGGTAGAAAGTAAACCAGGAGCTGGTGCAGCAGGTGGAGTATTGTACTAAAATGGACCTGACTTGTACCAAGTATAGCTGTAATAAATATCTGCTTTTTTCTGTGTATAAACTGACACCCCTACGTGTTTTATGCGTAAAGAAGTCGGCAATAGCTTAACTTACTATGCTTCAGCTTATGACTACTGTTAACCCTGACCTTATTACAACTACGTGCGGACGTGAACTGGACCTGAGTACAACCGAGTTGGTGATAGAACGCTCCAACAGTTTGTTTAGCTATAATATACATAAGCTGAAAACAGGCGAGTATATCATTGCAGAGAAGTTCTACGCCAACCCTTTCAATAACCGCTATATCCTGCTCAACGATGAGCAGATAGAACTACTGAAACAGTTATAGATATAACTGTAGCCTTCTTGACTCGTTAAACGTTGCGCAGCTAAGCTTTGCCAAATGTGCTGTAGTGAATCTTAACAGCAAATCATACTTCAGGTATAGCGTCCTTGTGAAGGGAGTATAACAAAGCTCTTCCTGAGGCAGCCAGCCTTTATATAGTTTACTGCAGTGCACACATTACTATTATAGTGTATCTGCATCTACTCAAATAAATATAAAGGGTTGGTGAATGCTGATCGGGTCCTTAGCACGACCTTTTGCCTACTTAATTCAGTGGCGCAAAACTTTTTAAATCCTGGCATGGATATAAGAGATTAATCCATTAGTTTTGCACCCTGAAATAACTCCGTTATAATAGTTAATAATTATAAAAAGTCAAATGGCGAATATTGGCAGAATAACCCAGGTTATCGGTCCGGTTGTGGACGTTAGCTTTGTGGGTGAAAACTCTAAGCTACCAAATATTTTGGATGCCCTACAAGTGACGAAGGACAACGGCCAGGTAATTGTGCTGGAAGTGCAGAATCACCTTGGGGAAGACCGCGTACGTACCATTGCGATGGACTCTACCGAAGGTCTTACTCGTGGCGCTGAAGTTGTTGACCTGGGTGGCCCAATCAAAATGCCGACAGGCGAAGGCATCAAAGGCCGTCTTTTCAACGTAATTGGCGAAGCCATTGACGGTATTCCACAGCCTCAAAGCACAGGTGGTCTGCCAATCCACAGACCTGCTCCTCGTTTCGAGGACCTTGCTACTTCTTCTGAAGTACTTTATACAGGTATCAAAGTAATCGACCTTATCGAGCCTTATGCAAAAGGTGGTAAAATCGGTTTGTTCGGTGGTGCCGGTGTAGGTAAAACAGTATTGATCCAGGAGCTGATCAACAACATCGCGAAAGCACACGGTGGTCTTTCTGTATTTGCCGGTGTAGGTGAGCGTACACGTGAGGGTAACGACCTTCTGCGTGAGATGATCGAGGCTGGTATCGTGCGTTACGGAAAAGAGTTCTTAGAGTCTCTTGAGCACGGTGGCTGGGATCTTTCTAAAGTTGACCAGGAAGAACTGAAGGAGTCTAAAGCTACCTTCGTGTTCGGTCAGATGAACGAGCCTCCTGGGGCGCGTGCACGTGTTGCTCTTTCTGGTCTTACTATGGCGGAGTACTACCGCGATGGTGAGCCTGGCTCAAGCGACGCTGGTCGTGACATCCTGTTCTTCGTAGATAACATCTTCCGCTTCACACAGGCGGGTTCTGAGGTATCAGCCCTTCTTGGCCGTATGCCATCTGCGGTAGGTTACCAGCCAACACTGGCAACTGAAATGGGTGCCATGCAGGAGCGTATTACGTCTACTAAGCGTGGTTCCATTACTTCGGTACAGGCCGTTTACGTACCTGCCGACGACTTAACTGACCCTGCTCCAGCGACAACTTTCGCTCACTTGGACGCAACTACAGTACTTTCTCGTAAAATTTCCGAGCTTGGCATCTACCCAGCGGTAGACCCTCTGGACTCTACTTCGCGTATCCTGACGCCAGACGTAGTAGGTGAAGACCACTACAACACTGCACAGCGCGTGAAAGAGATTCTGCAGCGCTACAAAGAGCTTCAGGATATTATTGCCATCCTTGGTATGGACGAACTTTCTGACGAGGATAAACTGGTTGTACACAGAGCGCGTCGTGTGCAGCGTTTCTTGTCTCAGCCTTTCCACGTGGCAGAGCAGTTTACAGGCCTGAAAGGTGTACTGGTAGATATCAAAGACACCATCAAAGGCTTTAACGAGATCATGGACGGTAAGTATGACCACCTGCCTGAGTCAGCTTTCAACTTGGTTGGTACCATTGAGGATGCTGTGGCTAAAGGTGAGAAAATGCTAGCCGAAGCAAAATAGATTTAAATTAGTTTAGAGTTAAGAGTTTAGAGTTAAGAGTGGTTAAGCCCATACTTTGACTTTAAACTTTTAACTCTTAACTCTTAACTAAAAAGAATGTATTTAGAGATAATCACACCTGACAAAAAGGTTTATGCCGGTGAGGTAGAGGCTGCTCAGTTCCCGGGAGCTAATGGCTCTTTCGAGGTGCTGGACTCACACGCCCCGCTCATCAGCACCCTTGACAAAGGAAGCATCCGTATCACTACCAACAAAGGACAGGAGTTCTTTACCGTGGACGGTGGTGTGGTAGAAGTGCTCAACAACAAGATTATTGTACTAGCTGAGTCTGTAACTGAGTAACAGCCGGTACCAAAGTATAAAGCAAGGCCTCCTGTTCTTAATGAGTAGGAGGCCTTGTTGTTTTTGAACAGATGAGAAGATTGGTAACGGGCTTGGCTAAAATGAGCCTTGGTTCTTTTTAGCTCTTGTTGAGCTAGGTGGGTTGTCATTCAGAACATTGACTAAGTTCTCTGCTTCCTGTTTGCTTAGAGTCTGCCCGAAGACTTTGTTATTTCCGTAGTATCCAAACTGTATTTGTTCACCAGTAATCCCATACATTCTGAATACCAAAGGGGACGTTTGTTTTGTCACCACTCTAAAATTGTCTACTTGGCTTGATTCATACTTTCTTTTAGAAGTCAGGATTGTGCCGAGCTTTTGAATTGTCAGTTCCTGAGCATTCAACTCAATTCTTTCTTTTCCATTTAGGTGCCACAGGAAGTATTTGATCACAAACACTCCTGCCAGTAGTATGAGAGTTGTGAAAATGATTAGCTCACCGTCTATTTTTTCAGGATTGGTAGCTAAGCCATAAAGTATTGTCAATGTGATGCCAGCCCAAACAAGCGACCAAGCCCCAGTAAGAAATAGAATCAGGTAGTTCGCTTCTCTTTTAAGCGTTACTATAAGACTACTATGCTCGCCAGATTCTATTCTCACTTTCTCTTTTATCATTCCTATTAAGCTCAACTAATGTGTAACAGGAGCTTTATTCCTTTTATCTGCACTGTATCTTAAGTGCTTTTAATTTGGGGCTGTATGAAAGAAATATAAACCTACACTACCCGCTCCTCCTTTACAATATAAGAATTCCTCCTTACTTTTAACCATACTTACACTTACACAGCATGCCACACATCCACCCTAAAACTACCCCTATTTACCAGACTTCTGTTTTCGCCTTTGAGGACCTGAATGCGCTGGAGTCATACTTTGAGCAGCCGGGGCAGAGCTACATGTACACTCGCTATGGCAACCCAAATACAGATGAGCTGGCAAAGGAGGTGAACAAGTTGGAAGGAGGTGCTGGGGGAGTAGCAACCTCATCGGGCATGTCGGCAATACTGGCGGCTGTACTAGCTGTTTGTAAGGCAGGAGACCATGTGCTATATGCAGAGGAGATCTATGGAGGTTCTTCGGCACTGCTGTCTCAGGAGTTAATCCGGGTTGGCATTGAAGTATCCTTTGTGCCCACAGCCGATACTTATATTTTAGACAACTACATACAACCAAATACACGCCTGTTGCTGGCAGAAACAATGAGCAACCCGCTGTTGCAGGTGCTGGACGTGGCAAGGCTGGCACAGGAAACACAGAGGCATGGCATAAAGCTGGCAATCGACAACACCTTTGCTACACCTATACTTACTAAGCCACTCGACCTGGGTGCTGATATAGCTATTCATAGTGTAACAAAGTACCTCTCGGGACACAGCGATGTAACAGCTGGTGTAGTTGTATGCAAAGAGCAGGAGGACCTGCAGCGGGTACAGAAGGTAATGATGGTGTATGGGTTAAACCTAAGCCCGTTTGAAGGCTGGTTAGCCGCGCGAGGGCTAAAAACACTGCGCCTTCGTATGAAGCAGCATTGTAATACCGCGCTTGAAATAGCCAATTATCTGAAGCAGCATCCAAAGGTAGAAAAAGTATGGTACCCTGGGTTAGCAGAGCACCCTCAGTATGAGCTGGCTAAGCAGCAGGGGCAGGGAATGTTCGGAGGAATGCTCAGCTTTAAAATAGTAGATGAAACAGAGGCTGTAAACCGCTTTATGCGTGCTTTGTCTGGCATACCTTTTACTCCTTCGCTTGCGGGCGTAAGTACCTCTATCTCTTACCCCTTGGGTACCTCGCACCGCTCATTAACTTCGGAGCAGCAACAGAAAATGGGAATTACAGCAGGAGTAATTCGTTTTTCAGTAGGTATAGAAGAGCCGGAGGAGCTGATAGCTGAACTTGAAACCGCTTTAGCAGAAGTATAAACCGGTAAAACAGCAGAGGCTCCAGATATCTGGAGCCTCTGCTGTTTTACCGGTATCGTTAGAAGTATTACCGCTGCCGGAATTCATTTAACTCGATTTTATACAAGTCGTTTCTGGTGTCGTGGTAAACGCTGTAAGAGGTAGGGTATAAACCAGATGGATCCCAGCGCTGTGGCTGCTTGATAGGTGCAGTTACATCCACTCCTTCAGTAAAGAAAGAGGTTGCTACCATAGGCTCCTGAAATATTATTCTGCCGTTATAAGAGCCGTAGATGTAGGTATGAGTAAAAGGTTCTCCATTCAACTCTGGGCTGGTACTGTCTACCCAGTGCATTCCCATAAAAGGTACAGCGCCAGCCTGTACATAATCTTCGGGTAAAAAGGCAGGATCCGGAAAGTTATTTAGTTCTTCCTCATTCTCCGGAAGTATAGCCATACGTTCCTGGTTCGTAATGGTATAGAAATGGAAGTCGAAATGAGGTACATCATATATCCCGTCAGGCTCATGTCCTGCAGGATAATAATCTACCATCACGAGCTTCGTAGGCATGTTTGGTGTTAGCTCGGGTAAGGGCAAAATAAGCACCTGCATCTCATCGGGCAGCGAATTCATGGCCGATTCAGAGACAGCAATGCCTAGGCCTGTAAGGCGTGTGCCAGTCATTTCTACATAACTTTGTGCATAACCCTGGCCTAAGCTAACACGCTCTCCATAGCGGACACTGGTCAGGTTAAATTCATCGTCGTCTGGGTTACAGCCTGCAAACAGCAGCAAACAGAAGGAAAAAGTGGTAAGAATAAGTTTTTTCATAGCTAACAATAGGATTATAAAGTGACCAAATAGATAAATTGAGATTGGCAAAAGTAGGTGATAGACAGGCTCTTGCTTGAGTTATTTTGTGAGAAAAAAGAGGAATTATGTGCCAGATGGAGTTTCCGACAGAATACATAGGCTTGGTGAAAGATGTGATCTACAGTGTCTGCAGAGATGAGGAAGCAACAGGTAAGTTTTGCAAGAAGATAAACTTACCTATTGAAGAGTTGGATACACCCAGTATGCAGGTGCGTTTGGATGTAGTGGAGCGGGTGTTTTCAGCTCTGCGGCAGCAAGTAGGGCAGGAGCATGTGGGGTTACTTTGTGGTTCGAAAGCCAGCGAATCAGTCTGGGGGCTGGTAGGGCACCTTGTGCAGGTCAGCCCAAATTTACAAGCCGCTATGGCAAACCTTTGCCAATACTATATCTGCTTTTCTAACGCCGTTGAGTTTAAACTGCAGCAGGAGCCAGACGCTACTACATTAGAATTGATACCTGTACCGGGTTGGAAGGAAGAATATCCGTATTCATGCCGGCAATGTGTGGAGTTTAATATGGCAGCTGCCTTGCATATTGCCTCTAACCTGGTAAAACAACCTATAGCGCCAAAAAAGGTGGAAATAGCTTTTATCCAGCCAAAAGAGTCGTCGACATATGAGCTTCTCTTCAAAGCACCTGTAAAGTTTAATGCCACCACTAGTAAGCTATACTTTGCGCCCCAAGCCATGAAGCTTTCGATAGCAGGATCCTGTACAGTTCTGTATAACAAGTTCAAACAGATGCTACAGGACGAACTGTTATGCAGCACGCTAGGGGGCAACTTTAGATCATTAGTTAAACGAGAAGTACAGAAACGGCTAGGAGAACATACTGCATGTTCTATTGAGTTGATAGCTGATAGCTTGTGTATGTCTGTGCGCTCCCTGCAGCGCAGGCTCAGCCTGGAGGGAACGAGTTTTCATCAGGAAGTAGAGGAGGTAAAGAAACAGGTTGCCCAGCAGCTCATGAAGGCAAAGCAATACAACATATCTGAAATCTCGTTCATGCTGGGCTACAACGATTGCAGTGCTTTCCGAAAAGCTTTTAAAAAATGGACTGGCCTAAACCCCAAAGCCTTTTCAATGCTGCAGCAAGTATAAACTATCAGTTTTATACCTCCAGTAGCCGCTTCAGGTGCTTAACCACCTTATCCAGCTCTTCTTCTGTTAGGCTGCTGCTGCTCGGTAAGCAGAGGCCCCGCTCAAAAAGTCTTCCGCTAAGGTTGTTGCCAACGTAAGGGTGGTGCTCGAAGAGAGGCTGCAGGTGCATAGGCTTCCACAGCGGTCGTGTTTCGATATTCTCCTCCTCCAGTGCGCTTTGTATACTTGCCGGCGTGTGCGGTTCCGGCAGCAGCACAGTGGTGAGCCAACGGTTAGAGAAGCAGGCTTTCGGCTCTACCTGGAACTCCAGTCCCTCGATGTGCCCTAACTGCTGCCTGTAAAAGTTGAAGATATCACGACGCTGCTTTATGCGCTTCTCCAGTACCTCCATCTGCCCTCGGCCTATACCCGCACTAATGTTGCTCATGCGGTAGTTGTAGCCCATCTGCGAATGCTGATAAAAAGGTGCGGGGTCTTTAGCCTGAGTGGAGAGAAACCTGGCGTTTTCGATCAGTTGCTCATCCTCAGAAATAAGCGCACCGCCTCCCGAGGTTGTAATGATCTTGTTGCCGTTGAACGAAAAAGCACCCAAGCGACCAAAAGTACCTACCTGGTGGCCACTGTAACGGGAGCCAAGTGCTTCGGCTGCATCCTCTACTACCGGAATACCATACTGGTCGGCAATGGCTATGATCTCCTTCAACTTGGCAGGCATGCCATACAAATGTACCAGCATGATGGCGGCAGGGCGTTTACCCAGGCGCAGGCGGTCGGCAATTGCTTCGTGCAGAGCCTCAGGGCTCATGTTCCACGTGTCCGGCTCGCTTTCTATAAACACCGGCTGTGCTCCCAGGTATAAAATAGGGTTGGCAGAGGCCACAAAAGTAAAGGTGGAGCAGAGTACTTCGTCTCCGGGCTGAACACCTACTAAGCGTAAGGCAAGGTGCAGGGCCGCAGTCCCTGAGCTGAGGGCAACGGCATGACGTGCATTAGTGTGCTGGCAGATGTCGTGCTCAAAACCTGGAAGATTAGGGCCGGCAGTTGTTACCCAATTATCTTCTATAGCTTTCAAAGCATAGTTCTTCTCATGCCCACCCATGTGTGGCACTGAAAGGAAGATACGTCCTGGCCTGTAATTCATATTCGCTTAAGTGAGATAGCGCTCCTGCGACTGAGGAGCTAGGGGTACAGATGCTATAACTACGGTTACGGCTGCATTTAGGCTATACGTAATTAGCACCGCACTATATTACTTTTCTTTAAGATACAGATTTCCTGACAAGTATGCACAGTAAATGACGTTACATTTTCGGAAAGCCGCGTACTTACAAACCTTTTCAGCGTATTTTCATAGATTGCAGTCCTTAAACAGCTTTATTCCACAATGCTTGATTTCCCGAACGCCAAGATAAACCTCGGCCTCTACATCACTGAAAAACGCCCTGATGGCTTCCATAACCTACAGTCGTGCTTTTACCCGGTGCGCTGGTGCGATGCTTTGGAAATACTGCCTTCGGAGCAGGAAAGGTTTGACATGACGGGGCTACCTGTTCCGGGAAATCCAGAGACGAACCTGTGCCTGAAAGCTTACAAGCTGCTGCAAAAGGACTATAACCTGCCGCCGGTGCACATGCACCTGCATAAGGTAATACCTATGGGAGCTGGCCTGGGAGGCGGATCTGCGGATGCCGCTTTTACGTTGCGCCTGCTGAACCAAATGTTTGAGCTTGACTTAAGTGCGGAGAGCCTTGAGAACTATGCCCGCCAATTGGGGTCAGACTGTGCCTTTTTTGTGCAGAACAAGCCGGTTATAGCGACAGAACGAGGTGATGTATTTACGCCTGTAGAATTATCACTGAGTGGCTATACTTGTGTAATAGTGTACCCGGAGTTGCATATTACCACGGCCGAGGCGTATGGTAGCATTGTGCCCAAGCAGCCAACTTGTACCATGCAGATGTTGCTGAAGCAGGATGTGAAGGTGTGGCGTGAGGTGCTGAAGAATGATTTTGAGGAGGCGCTGTTTCCCAAATACCCGGAGCTGCCACAAATAAAACAGGAACTGTATGAGGCCGGAGCCGCCTATGCATCCATGACAGGTTCAGGCTCCGCAATCTACGGCCTTTTTGAAGGCGAAGGACCGGATGAATCAGTCTTTTCGGGGCAGTACACCGTCTGGAAAGGCTTGCTGTAGCCTTTTCTTACGCCGCTTGTCCAGGGTCTCCAGCACAGGGTATATAAACACGCTGAGCAGGATAACAGAAGCGCCCACATAAAAGCCTGATGACATTTGCTCTGCCTCGTTAAAGATGAACCAGGCGAGTATGATACCATAAACCGGCTCCAGGTTAACGGTAAGGTTCATGGTGTATGCTGAAATGCGCTGCATCAGGCGTACGGAGGCAGTATAGGCATATACAGTACAGGCGAGAGCCAGTACAAGCAGATAAACCCAATCCATGGTGGTAAGCCCAAAGTTCAGGCTGCCACCCTCTGCCAAGAAAGAAGTATAAACAGGAAAGAACAATACTGTGCCAAGGCAGGCACCCGCCATTTCATACATGGTAATAGTAGTAGAAGGCATCTTCTTTACCAGGTTAGCATTGATGATGGTGAAGATGGAGCCAAGTAGAGCGGCGCCTATGGCCATACTTATACCTAGTACGCTGTCGAAGCTGGTTTCATGCTGAAAGATGATGTAGAGCCCCATAATCACCAAAAGAGCCAGGAATATTTCGTGCGGCTTGATTTTGCCCTTGTTAAAGAGCGGCTCCAGAAAAGCTGTCCAGAGGCTGCAGGTTGCCAGGCCCACCAAACAGATAGATACTGATGCCACGCGCGCAGCCGCAAAGAACAGTATCCAGTGAGCAGCTATCACAAAGCCTACTGCCATTAATTTTAGCGCTACAGTGCGGTTTATCCAGAGTGGTGCCTTACGCCTGTAGATAATTACCCCGAGAGCAAGAGCCGTTATCAGGGTGCGCAACGATACCAGCTCCACGGCAGGTATGCTGATGAGTTTGCCAAGTATGGCCGTAAAGCCCCACAGGAAGATCACAAAGTGGAGCTCAATAAAATCTTTAAGACGTGGCATTTAGCGCGGTACGTAACGGTACAATAAAAAGCCTATACCTGTAAATACGATAGTCGGAATCCAGGCAGCGACTTGCGGTGCAATATCGCCAACCTGCGCTAAACTTCGGCTGGTGATCACGAAAATTATAAAGATGAATGCTAGGAAAAACCCTAGGGCTATTTGGAAGCCAACACCACCGCGTGCCTTGCGGGCACTTACAATTACTCCAATTACAGTAAGAATGATAATGGCAAACGGATAACTGAAACGTTCATACTTCTCAATGAGGTAAGTCTCTATATCGTCTGCGCCACGCTCTATCTTCTCGTTAATGTAATCGTTGAGCTGCGTCAGTGTAAGGGTTTGCTCCAGCTTATAGGTACTCTCAAAGTCTTTTGGCCAGAGATTTAACGTAGTATCCAGGTTAGCTCCTTTGTAAATAGTCTCCTTCTCTCCGTCGAAAGTGCGCAGGGTATACTGGTTAATGTGCCACTTTTCTTTCTCTGCATTCCACGAGATGCTGCTGGCGCTAAGTTTTTTGCTCAGGTTTGTATCGTTGATCGTTTCGAGGGCAAAATTGTAGCCGATGTGTGCGGAGTTGTTATAGCTCTCCATGTACACATAAGTCTCCGGTCCAATCTTGATGTGGATATTGCGGCTATCGTAGGTGAAAGGACTCTTGATATACTTCACCTGGAAAGCTACACTCTCTTTGTTGGCATTTGGAATTACCCAACCAATCAGCACGAAGATTGTCGCGCCTATTAGAGAGGAGCCGATAAGGTAAGGTACCAAAAATCGCCTGAAGCTGATGCCGCTGCTCAGAATAGCCACAATCTCGGTATGTGAGGCCAGCTTGGCCGTAACAAAGACCGTGGCAATAAACACCGTGATAGGGCTGAGCATGTTAGCGTAGAATGGGATCAGGTTCAGGTAATAGTCGAACAAGATCTCTGATACGCTCGGGTTGGTCTTAATGAAGTCGTCGTTCTTCTCAGTGAAATCTATCACCAGAATAACGGACACCAGTATCAACACCGTGAATACATAGGTGGTCAGGAACTTCTTTAATATGTACTTATCGAGGAGCTTCAACGCTTCGCTTTAGTTTAGAGTTTAGAGTTATGAGTTAAGAGTTTCTATATGTAATAACAGTTAGAAGCAGGTATAAAAATAATAAGCCAACTTTTAACTTTAAACTCTTAACTTTTGACTGGCTCCTTAGAGCCTAGTCATCAGTTTCTTTACCATCATGTCTTTCCAGTCGCGGAAAGTTCCATTCAGGATTTGCTGGCGGGCCTGCTTTACCAACCACAGGAAGAAAGTAAGGTTGTGCACGCTGGCGATTTGCCCGGCCAGGTACTCTGTGCTGTGGATTAGGTGTCGCAAGTACGCTTTTGTATAGAAGGTGCTCACATAGCCACCCAGTTCCGCATCAATCGGGCTAAAGTCATCGGCCCACTTCTTGTTTTTAATATTAACGATGCCCTGTGTGGTGAACAACATGCCGTTACGGGCATTGCGGGTTGGAAGTACGCAATCGAACATGTCCACACCCAGTGCAATATTCTCCAGTATGTTGGCAGGTGTACCCACACCCATCAGGTAACGCGGCTTGTCCTTCGGCAGTATGTCGCACACTACCTCAGTCATCTCATACATCATTTCGGCCGGCTCACCTACTGAAAGGCCGCCAATGGCGTTGCCCTCGCGGCCAAAGCTGGCAATTGTCTCTGCCGACTGTATGCGCAGATCCTTGTAAGTGCTGCCCTGCACAATAGGGAAAAGCGTTTGGTTATAGCCATACTTAGGTTCTGTGCTGTCGAAGCGATCCACGCAGCGCTGTAGCCAACGGTGCGTACGCTCCATAGATTGCTTGGCATAAGTATAGTCGCAAGGGTAGGGGGTACACTCGTCAAAAGCCATGATGATGTCGGCACCGATCGTGCGCTGCGTATCCATCACGTTCTCTGGTGTAAAATTCAGTGTAGAGCCGTCGATGTGCGACTTAAACTTGACACCTTCTTCCTTGATTTTACGAGTACCTGCCAGTGAGAAAACCTGATATCCGCCGCTGTCGGTCAGGATAGGCCTGTCCCAGCCGTTAAATTTATGAAGGCCGCCTGCCTGTTCCAGAATGTCTAAGCCTGGGCGCAAGTATAAGTGGTAAGTGTTGCCGAGGATGATCTCAGCTTTTATATCCTCTTTCAGTTCGCGCTGGTGCACTGCCTTCACAGTACCAGCCGTGCCCACAGGCATGAAAATTGGCGTTTCGATCGCTCCGTGGTCAGTTTGCACCACACCGGCTCGGGCTTTGGACTGCGGGTCTGTAGCTACTAAGTTAAATTGCATGGTTGTATGGTTGCCGGCGCATCATCTTGCAAAAACAACACCAAAAGCCGGCAAGCCCGCAAGGGCTTCTATTTCTTTAAGTTCTGTAAAAAACAATTAACCGGCAAAGATACAAACTACACCTGCACAAACCATAGGCAACTTTAAAATTAGAACTCGCTTCATAAATGCCTATACTTTATCTAATTTTGAAAGGAAAGCCGCTGTAGGCACTTTTAAAACGAGTTTGCAGTGCAGCAATTTAACCTTATAAAAGTCAGTCTTTTAACTTGATACCACTTATACTCCTCGGGGTACTGGCGCTGTGTGTGCTGGTGCAGTTATACTTTGCCTTTTTTAGATTTCTGCCTTTAGCCAATTACAAGGATCCGGAATCAAACGTGCAGCGGCCGGTGTCAGTCATTATTGCGGCTCATAACGAGCAGGACAACCTGTTTGAATTATTGCCAGTTTTGTTGGACCAGGACTACCCTGAGTTTGAGGTGCTGTTAGTGAACGACCGCTCTGATGACGATACTGAGTTTTATACTTATGAGCTGGAGCGGCAGTATCCTAACTTTAGAGTGGTGACAATCAAAAAGACCCCTGATTACCTGAATTCGAAGAAATATGCCTTGGCTTTGGGCATACGGGCAGCCAAATATGAGCACCTGCTGTTTATAGATGCAGACTGCCGCCCATGCTCAAAGAATTGGATAGCAAAAATGCAGGCAGGCTATGCCAATGGCGCAGAAGTAGTACTTGGCTATTCTCCGTATGCACAATTAAAAGGATTTTTGAATCACCTCATCCGATATGAAACCTTGCTGACCGGAATTCAGTATTTGTCTCAAGCAAACGCAGGTCGCGCATATATGGGCGTTGGCCGAAACTTATCTTACACCAAGGCGTGTTTCTTTAAGAACAAAGGGTTTGCATCTCATATCAAGTTAATGGGCGGCGACGATGATCTTTTTGTTCGCGATGCCGCCAGCAATAGTAATGTTAGTATTGTTATCGACAAAGAGGCGCAGACAATCAGCACTCCTAAAAAGACGTTTAAGGAGTGGGTCGTTCAGAAACGAAGACATTTGTCGGTTGGAGGGCGGTACAGAGCAGCAGACAAAAGAAGGATAGGAGCTTATATAGCATCAAACATACTTTTTTACATACTTTTCTTTATTCTTCTTGTTCTAAATAGCCATTTAGCTATATTAGGAGCGCTTGTAGGCGTTCGTTACCTTACGGTTTTTCCAGTTTATCTGGCGACCGCCCGTAGATTAGATGATAAGATATCCTTGTTGCTGATGCCCTTGCTGGACCTGGTTTATTTCGTAAACTACCTGTTCCTTGGGATATCTGTGTTACTGTATAAACAATTCAGATGGAAGTAAATAAACAATTCTCTGCGAAAGCAAAGCACGATTTTAAACTTATACAGGCGGCGGTAGAAGAGAACGATGAGAAGGCTTACGCCGAGCTCATGAGCATCTACAAAAAACCTGTATACCACGTGGTGCTGAAAATGGTGCGCAACGCCGATGATGCGGAGGACTTGACGATAGAAGCTTTTGCCAAAGCTTTCAAAAATCTGCACAAGTTTAACCCAGAGTACGCCTTCAGTACCTGGCTGTTCCGCATTGCCACCAACAACTGTATCGACTTTATTCGCAAAAACAGGATCAAGACCATGTCTATCGACTCAGCCATTAAGATTGACAATGGCGATGAGATTACGATCGACTTCAAGGATAAGAACCTCAACCCGCAGGAGGAAGCTATAAAGAACCAGAAGATTGAGATTATGCAGTATGTGGTAGCTAAGCTGCCGGAGAAGTATCAGCGCCTTGTTACACTGCGTTACTTCAACGAGCTAAGCTACGAGGAGATCGCTACAGAGCTGAATGCTCCGCTAGGTACTGTAAAAGCCCAACTGCACCGCGCCCGAGAGTTGCTCTATGACATGGTGAAAAACAAGAAGCACCTCATCTAACCCTGTATTGAATTAAGGTTAATATATTGATTACGGTTAAAGCCCCTGTTGCCCTTGTGTAACCGGGGCTTTATACTTTTGCGCCACTTCCCGTACTTATTTTATACTTTTGCAGCACTAAAAGCAGTAGCAACCAAACTTATACTTGAGTCGAAGCTGGTAACCAATGCCTAAGTTGACTAATACCATATTATCGTGCCTAGGTAAGCTGTACTTGCGTCTGCGCTTGCGTAACCAGGAACAAGTGCAGCGTGAGCTACAGGTAAAGTATGAAGGCCGTTATCGCAACGCCGGGCTTGTGCTGCTTTTTGATCTGCTAATGGCCATAGCTGTTGTAGCCTTTGTGGTGATTGTAACCGCTGTTTTATACTTCACAGTAGCCTAAAGTATGCTTTCTAATCTTTAACTTCCTAACACTCAAAATTCAAATGCCTTACTCTACCACCATTCGTACCTTGCTCTCCGGTTACTTCCCAGAGCTTACTGAAGACCAACTGCAGAAGTATGAAAAGATGGGAGAGATGTACCAGGAGTGGAACCAGAAAATTAACGTGATATCCCGCAAGGATATGGATCAGTTGGGTGTGCACCATATTCTCCACTCATTGGGCATTGCGAAGGTCGTACAATTCCCGGAGCATACGTCGGTAATGGATGTGGGCACAGGGGGAGGTCTGCCAGGCTTGCCATTGGCAGTAATGTTTCCGGAAGTAAAGTTTCACCTGGTGGATTCTATTGGTAAGAAGATACACGTGGTGCAGGAAATTGCCCGCGAGCTACACCTGCAAAATGTTACGGCCTCTCATACCCGTGCAGAGCAGGTGCGCGATAAGTACGACTTTATCATAAGCCGAGCTGTTACCAGGCTTGCTAACTTTTGGCCATGGGTGATGAACAGCTTTAAGAAAACCGGACTTGAGACCGAAGGGCTGTATTACCTGAAAGGCGGCGACCTGCAGGAAGAACTGGCCGAGTCAGGACTTATCACTCAAACGCACAACCTGAGCGACTACTTTAACGAGGAGTTTTTCGAAACAAAAAAAGTAATCTACGTGCCGCTGAAAAGATAAAGCAGCCTCAGTACATGACTCACGTTCTAGGCAAAAGGGCCGTTGGAATTAAGACTCCAACGGCCCTTTTGCCTACTTCTCTTCCAACAAAAACTTAACTGCTCGCTCCTCAGAGTAGTACCTGTCCTTCCGGAAATCAACGGCAAAGCCTACATGCCCGCCCTGCTCAGGCATCTCCAGGTAAAAGTTAGGATTATCCCTCGCTTCCTCTATCGGGTAGCACTCCGGAGCCAGGAAAGGATCGTTTTTGGCATTAACCAGCAGCGTTGGCACCTGAATGTTTTTCAGGAACTGCTTAGAGCTGGAGCGGGCGTAATATTCCGCCGCATCTTTAAACCCATGGATGGGGGCAGTATAGCGGTTGTCGAACTCAGGGAATGACCAGGAAAGGCTATAGCCACTGAGGTCTATCTCACCTGGGTACATCTGTTGCTTTTGCTCTAGCTTCCGGCCTAATGTTCTTAAGAAGCGCTGAGTGTAAATCTTTGATATTTTCAGAGCCGAGCTCTTTAGGTCTATAGGTGTAGAGAACACCGTTGCGCGCTTAATTTGCTTTGGTACTTGCTGCGGATCTTCACCCAGGTACTTTAGTGTGATGTTTCCGCCGGCACTAAAACCGACCAGGTAAACTGTCTTGTACCTCTTGGTGGCCAAGGCGTGGCGCACTACAAAATCAAGGTCGTCAGAGGCCCCGAGATGGTAGGAGCGGAGCAGTTTGTTCGGCTCACCGCTGCAGCTGCGGTAGTTCCATGCTAGGGCATCTATACCCTCAGTGTTAAAAGCCTTCACCATACCTGTTATGTAGGGCCGGCCTGTATCTCCTTCTAAGCCGTGAGAGAGTATGAGCAGCGTATTAGAGCCAACTATCGACCAGTCTGCATCTATAAAATCATCATCAGGTGTAAGCAACCGTTCCCGCTCATACTGCACCCCTTCCACCTGTCGGAATAAGCTGGGAATAATTGTTTGCAGGTGACCATTAAAGAGATAGAAGGGTGCTTTATGCTTGGATGGTAATAGTGGCATAGGTGATAATAGGATTGTATTCAGTAGTAGTTTTTATGTATGATGTTGCGAAAGTAATCTATTCTAGCCGAGTTATATATCAATATTCTACTTCTAAGCGTATAAAAAGACTGAAATACCAATATAAATACAACTATGGAAATGATAGCAAAGTTTAAAACAATAGGATTCGCAATTGCACTAGGTTTGTTTATGTTTGCCTGTAGCCAGGAAACACAGACAGAGACAAACGAAGAAGTAAATGAGACTCAGACTGAAATGACTGAGGCTAATGCAGAAGCTAGAACAACTTATGACGACTTTGATGCTTGGGTAAGAACCAATACAGAACGTTCCGAGACAGTTACAGCTGATGAGTATCGTGAGATGAGAACAGAGTATCGCCGCAGAGAGAGCGAACTGGAACGAGAGAGCTCCAACTGGGATGAAGAAACACGTCGTGCCTGGGAAAATACCAAGGCAGATTGGAACGAGTTTGAAAACAAAGTACAGCAGCGCCTCGGCAATATTGAGGACGTTGATGTAGACGTGGATGTGCAGCGAGAGAATAACAACTAAATAGCTCTTTACTAAATTGAAAGCCGCTGTAGACTCTCTGCAGCGGCTTTTCTTTTAATATAACTTTGTAGCTTCTTGTATATAGTTTGCAGTTGCTGCTGTACTTGCACTATTGTTTTGCGGTAACTATAGGTTAAACCCGCTGAATTAGTTACCTTTGTGAGTAAACCAATGCACTAATTTTTTGTGAGAGGTGTTTTGGAAATTAGTTACAAAGGGTTTACCTTTGCAAACTCATTTAGGAAAAGCATCAGAAGATTTAATATTGTAGAATAACATGGCTAACCACAAGTCGGCATTAAAGAGAATTAGAGCGAATAACGCTAAACGTCTTCGTAACAGATACCAGGCGAAAACTACTCGTACTTTCATTAAGAAGCTGAGAAATACAACTGACAAGGCCGAGGCGCAGGAACTGTACAAGACAGTTTCTTCTATGCTTGACCGTCTGGCTAAGAAAAACATCATCCACAAAAACAAAGCAGCTAACAACAAGTCTAAACTGGCTAAGTTCGTTAACAGCATCGCTGCTTAATTTTTGACGGAATCATATTTGCGAAAGCCCTGCACATACAACGTGCAGGGCTTTCGTGTTTGTAGTTACCAGAGTAGATGCAATTCTGCAAGAGCGAGTGCCGCCTGAGCAAAATACTTTGATCTGTGTAGGAATTAACAAAATAGCGCCTGGAGCTGTAGCCCCAGGCGCTATTTATATGTTGAAGTATAGCTGCTTAAGCTATACTTAACTTGATCATGTTAGTGCGCTTCTGCTCGTTGATTGGCATGCTTGCAGTGTTGATGAATATGTCACCTTTCTGCAGGTGGCCTTCGTTGAGAAGTGTCTCTTTGATGTCTGTGATAGTGTTATCAGTAGACTCAAACTTGTTATAGTAGAAGCCACGTACTCCCCACACCAGGTTCAGGGTGTTAAGCAGTCTGTGGTTTTCTGTGAAAACAAAGATATGTGCCTGCGGACGGTACTTAGCCAGCTGGAAAGCTGTGTAGCCAGACTTCGTCATACCAATAACAGCCTTGGCATTTGTGTCGCGGGCAAGGTTACAGGCGTTTGCTACTAAGCTATCGCTCAGGAAAGTCTCAGACTCAGGGTTAGGCGTGAAAGTTCTGTTGAATACATTGGAATGCTCCTCTACTGTGCGAATAGTAAGGGTCATGCTGCGGATCGTCTCAACAGGGTAGGCACCTACGGCTGTCTCAGCACTTAGCATCAGGCAGTGTGCACCATCAAGTACTGCATTCGCTACATCGTTTGTCTCTGCACGTGTAGGGCGAGGGTTAACGATCATACTTTCCATCATCTGGGTAGCAACAATAACAGGTTTAGCAGCCTGATTACATTTCTCTACCAGCATTTTCTGGATCATAGGTACACGCTCCATGCCTACTTCAACACCCAGGTCACCACGGGCAACCATGATAGCGTCTGTCGCCTCAATGATCTCGTCAATATTCTCGATAGCTTCAGGCTTTTCGATCTTGGCGATCACGCGAGTGTCTTTGCCGCGCTCCTGAATAATACGCTTGATTTCGTGGATGTCTTCTACTTTACGAACAAAAGAAAGAGCTACCCATTCTACATCATTGTCAAGGCCGAAGTGAAGGTCTTCAATGTCTTTCTCTGTAAGAGACGGAGCAGAAACCCTTGAGTGGGGCAGGTTAATACCTTTACGAGGCTTTACAATACCACCGTACACTACCTCTGTCTCTACTTCAAGCTCTTGGTCGGTAGATATTACTTTTAGCTCCAGCTTGCCATCGTCCAGAAGGATAGAGTCTCCTGGCTTCACGTCTTTTGCCAAGCCAGTGTAAATAGTAGAGAGTCTTTCTGCAGTGCTGATAGAACCATCGCATGTCAGTTTGATGCGCTGTCCTTCTATGATCTCGACGCTGCCGTTCTCCACGTCACCTAGTCTGATCTTTGGTCCCTGAAGGTCCTGCACCAAGCAGATGTTGGTGTTGTGCTGGCGGTTGATTTCGCGTACATGGTCGATTACTACCTTATGTTCTTCATACGCGCCATGCGAGAAGTTCAGACGAAACGCATTTACACCTTCCTGCACGAGGGCCACCAGGCGCTCGTAGGAATTACTTGCTGGCCCTACGGTGGCCAGAACTTTTGTCTTGTTAAATGTAATATCCATACTTAGAAAATCAGGTTCTCCTTAAATTTTAAAGTGAGAGGGTCAAACTTCTTTACGTATTGCACTAACGGAACCCGCAATAATTTCTTTGTGAGTTCCTGAGGGTGCAGTTGCTGCATTGCCCCGGTTATCTGCAGCACATAATCATACTCTTTAATGTCTGGCAGCAAAAAAGGTTTCCTCAGGGTCGGGCTGCCAAGCGCCCTGTTGCGAAAAAGCCGCACTTCGCTATACTCAGTGATGTACTGGAAGTTAGAGATCAGCAAGCGGTCTTTTCCGAAGAGGTCGTAACACAAGTCCTTTTGCTTTGTCAGGCGCAAATCCAGCAAGCGGTTTAACACCCATGCTAACTTATAATCCTTCACTGACGTTACCAAACCGTACAGATCAAAACTATAATCATACTCTATGTTCAGGCGGTGCGTCCTCATATTTTGAATTGAAACGCTAAAATAAGAAGCTCCGCCTGTAAATCGGAGCGTAAGGTATAAAACTTTTGCCACGTAGCGAATAGAGTAATTTTTTTTGACATTGTCTGTTAAAAGCTATTTCTTTGCACAGTGTTTTAATTAACTATAAGAAAAATGTCAGAAATCGCAGAAAAAGTAAAAGCTATCATCATCGATAAGCTTGGTGTTGAAGAATCAGAGGTAACTCCAGAGGCGAGCTTCACAAATGACCTTGGTGCTGATTCACTGGATACAGTTGAGCTTATTATGGAATTCGAAAAAGAATTCAACGTATCTATTCCAGATGATCAGGCTGAAAATATCTCTACTGTAGGTCAGGCTGTTAGCTACCTGGAAGAGCACGCGAAGTAATATACCCCTACCTTAGTTTATCAAGAATTTCTACTATCTATCCCTCTACTAACAGCTTATGGAGCTTAAGAGAGTCGTAGTTACTGGGCTAGGCGCACTCACGCCACTTGGAAATACCGTCTCAGAATATTGGAACGGATTAATCAATGGTGTGAGTGGCGCTGCGCCTATCACACGCTTTGATGCGAGTAAATTTAAGACCCAATTTGCCTGTGAGGTAAAAGGATACGATCCAGAAAAATATTTTGATCGTAAAGAGGCTCGTAAAATGGACCTATTTACGCAGTTTGCGATGGTCGTGGCCGATGAGGCTGTGGCCGACGCAAGCTTGGTAGAGGGAAATTATAATCCTGACCGTGTAGGTGTGATCTGGGGCTCTGGTATCGGAGGCTTACGCACCTTTCAGGAGGAGTGTGTGAACTTCGCCAATGGCGACGGTACTCCACGCTTCAACCCATTCTTCATTCCTAAGATGATTGCCGACATCAGTGCCGGTCATATCTCTATCAAGCATGGCTTCCGCGGACCAAACTTTGTTACCGTTTCAGCTTGTGCTTCTGCAACCAACGCTATTATCGACTCATTTAACTATATCCGTTTGGGTATGGCAGATGTGATCGTGACAGGTGGTTCTGAAGCTGCTGTAACAGAGGCTGGTATTGGAGGCTTTAATGCTCTAAAAGCCCTTTCTGAGCGCAACGACTCTCCAGAAACTGCATCACGCCCGTTCGACAATGACCGCGACGGCTTTGTACTGGGTGAAGGTGCTGGTGCCCTGATACTGGAAGAGTATGAGCACGCCAAAGCGCGTGGCGCTAAAATTTACGCCGAGATAATTGGTGGCGGCATGTCTGCCGATGCTCACCACATCACGGCTCCACATCCTGAAGGTTTAGGCGCACTTAACGTTATGAAAAACGTATTGCGCGACGCCAACATTAAGCCGGAGGAGGTTGATTACATCAACGTTCACGGTACATCCACTCCACTTGGTGACATCAGCGAGGTGAAAGCGATTAAAACAGTTTTTGGCGACCATGCCTATAAACTTAACATCAGCTCAACTAAGTCGATGACAGGCCACTTGCTGGGTGCCGCCGGTGCCATAGAGGCTATTGCTTCTATTATGGCTGTGCAGAACAATGTAGTGCCACCTACCATTAACCACTTCACCGATGATGAAAACATCGACAACCGCCTGAACTTTACGTTCAACAAGGCGCAGGAACGTGAAGTAAAAGTTGCCTTGAGCAATACTTTTGGTTTTGGTGGTCATAATACCTCTGTTATATTCCGTCAATTCAACGATTAGTGTTTGGGCCTTTTAAACCAGTTCGGCGCGCTTACCATCGGTTATTTAACAAAGACAAAGCCTTAGTACGTGCGCTCTCTGGAATTATTGGCAGTACCCCCGATAACCTGCGACTCTACAAGCTCGCCCTTACCCATACGTCCTTTGCCCGGCAGAACTCTGCAGGTAAGCACGAAACAAACGAGCGACTGGAGTTTTTAGGAGACGCCATTCTAGGTGCCGTGGTGGCTGAACACCTGTTCAAGAAGTTTCCTTATGAGGATGAGGGCTTCCTGACAGAAATCCGCTCACGCATTGTAAACCGTGAGTCGCTGAATCATATTGCCGTTAAAATTGGATTGAATCTGCTGGTAATGGTGGATACAACCAACCATGGCATGCGGCACAAGTCGGTTAACGGTAATGCATTAGAGGCCTTAGTAGGAGCTATCTACCTGGATAAAGGTTATAACACTACCCGCCACTTTATACTTGGCAAACTCATTAAGCCACACGTAGACCTGCATAAGCTGGTAAGTACTACCGCGAACTTCAAGAGCAAGCTTATTGAATGGGCGCAGAGCCAAAACCTTGAAATCCGCTTTGACATCATCAAACGCAAGCAACAGGGTAATACAACAGAGTTTACATCTGAGGTATACATTGATGAAAAACCCATTGCCGTTGGCGTAGGTCTCTCTAAGAAAAAAGCTGACCAAGCTGCGGCCGAGAAGGGACTGGAGTATCTGAAGATTTCTTAAACCTCATCATCAACTCACAAAACTACTACTAGTTTCCTAGCAATAGCTTTGGCTTCACTGCTAACAATTCGCTAAGGGCTAACTGCGTTTGAGCATATAGGCCAAGACAGCATTTAACAATTTAGCAGTTCAGTAATTGTTCAATTCTCCATATCGCTTAACTTGCCGGGGTATACATGCGTTATAAACCCCTATGGAAGAAACGAGATTAATGCTGGCAGCGGCCGCCCTGAACCAAACACCTATGGATTGGGCCGGTAACCTGCAAAACATACACACTGCCATTTCTGAGGCAAAACAAAACAGCACCCACATCCTGCTACTACCAGAGCTTTGCATTACCGGCTACGGCTGCGAAGACATGTTCCTAAGCCCCTGGCTTTCTGAAATGGCCTTTAACCAACTGCTTCAGATAAAGGAATGGTGTGATGGCATCACTGTGGCAGTAGGCCTTCCCGTTTTCCTGGATAAGAAAGTATACAATACCGCCTGCGTAATTAAGCATAAGGAAATCATTGGCTTTACAGCTAAACAGTTCTTGGCCAACGACGGTGTACATTATGAGCCGCGTTGGTTTACACCGTGGCCTGCCCATGAGGTTCAGGAGTTCGAGTTTTTTGGGCAGAAGTACAAGATCGGTGACATAATATATGAAGAGCAAGGCGTAAAGTATGCCTTTGAAATTTGCGAGGATGCCTGGAGGCCTAACCGCCCAGCCGAGCGGCATATGCCAAAAGGAGTACAACTCATACTAAACCCGAGCGCCAGCCATTTTGCCCTTAGTAAAACCGACGTGCGCCACAGGTTGGTAGTAGAGGCTTCAAAAAAATACCAGTGTGCTTACATGTATGCCAACTTATTAGGCAACGAGGCTGGTAAAATGATCTATGATGGAGAGGTGTTGGTTGCGCAGAACGGAAAGTTGATTCGTCGTAATGAACTGCTGTGCTTTAAGGATGTGGATCTGGAATGTGCAGAAGTGTGCTTCTCTGATAAACCGGTTATTGAAGAGGTAATTGAATACTTGCCGCCGATAGATGAAAACACAGAACTCGTATCAGCGTTAAGCCTCGCCCTGTTCGACTATATGCGCAAGAGCCGTAGCCGTGGCTTTGTTTTGTCTTTAAGCGGTGGCGCCGATTCTTCTTTATGTGCCGTTGCTGTGGCTGAGATGGTACGACGTGGCGTGGAAAGCATCGGAATGGAGGCTTTCATGAACAAAGCGCTTCTGTTCACTGAAGAGGAAAAAGCTGCTATTGGGCAAATGCCACAGCAGGAAGCGTTAAAAGCCATGGTGGGTAAGCTACTTACCTGCGCCTACCAGGGTACTGTAAACTCCTCAAACGATACTTATACTTCTGCTAAAGAATTGGCAGAGTCAATTGGGGCCACTTTTTACAAGTGGACAATAGACGATGAAGTAGTAGGCTACATTTCTAAAATAGAGGGCGCACTTGGACGTAGGCTAACCTGGGAGCAGGATGACATCACGCTTCAGAACATACAGGCCCGTGTACGTGCTCCTGGAATCTGGATGTTGGCCAATATCAGGTATGCGCTCTTGCTGGCCACTTCAAACCGTAGTGAGGCTTCAGTAGGATATGCTACCATGGATGGTGACACAGCAGGAAGTATATCTCCTATCGCCGGTATTGATAAAGCCTTTATCAGGCAATTTCTGATATGGGCACAGCAGGAGTTAGGATACACTGGCCTTCAATATGTAAATAACCTGCAGCCAAGTGCCGAGCTTCGTCCGTCAGAAGAGGAGCAGACTGATGAGAAAGATTTGATGCCTTACGAGGTGCTGAACCAGATTGAGCGCCTGGCCTTCCACGACCGCTACTCACCTGAGGAAGTATACGACCTACTTCTGGAGCAGAATATAGCTGCACCGGATCTTCTAAAAGGGTGGATAACCAAGTTCTACAGCCTGTGGAGCCGCAATCAGTGGAAGCGTGAGCGCTATGCTCCGGCGTTTCATCTGGATGATTATAACGTGGACCCTCGCAGCTGGCTCCGTTTCCCAATTTTGAGTGGAGGCTTTAAAGATGAGCTAAAGCGGGTACAGCAAAAATAATGTATAAGAGGGGCGTTACCAGATTAGGTAATGCCCTTTTTCATCTTTACCACTCTCCATACTTTCGCTTCAGGTGCTCGTTAGTCAACACGATACTTCCAATCAGTAGCAGAAGCATCAGTCCCACAAGTACAAGTATACTTACCGGAACAAACAGCAGCAAAGCGCAAAGCCAGCCTGCCACAACAGAAACAACTCCTATCCCTATCAGAAGCTTCGCATAGTAGATATTTGCCTCTCTCCAGTTTTCTATGTTGCGCATTGAGTAATGCGTGCGGAAGCCATAGAACCAGTTATTGTGCTTGGGAGGTCGAACGTTTATCACAACTCCAATCAATAGCACAAGCAGGCCAGGCAAAAGGTGTAGGAACAGCATCTGTAGGTTGTTTTAGTGGTTCTTGTACCGCAACGATATTAATGAAGCAGGGGAAGGTGCGGCATCTTTCATTTTTTCGGTGCTCTATTTATCTTAACTTTGTCTGATAAGCATCACCCTTATGAACATATTAAACTATATAACCTGGAACGTTGATCCCGAAATATTCAGCATTGGACCCTTGAGCATCCGCTGGTATGGGCTACTTTTCGCGCTGGGTTTTATTATCGGGCAACGCATTCTTACTAAGATATACGTAGCTGAAGGCCGCACCGAAGGCGATGTGGACGTGATTACCATCTACATGATCGTAGGTACAGTGTTGGGTGCACGCTTGGGACATACGCTGTTCTACTCTCCAGAATATTACCTGAGCAACCCGATTGAAATACTGAAAATCTGGGAAGGTGGGTTAGCCAGCCATGGTGCGACAATTGGTATTCTGCTGGCGCTGTGGCTATTCAGCCGCAAGTATAAATTCGACTATATGTGGGTGCTGGACCGCATTGTGATTGTGGTGGCATTGGGAGGAGCCTTGATTCGCTTGGGTAACCTGATGAACTCTGAGATCTTCGGACATCCGACTAACCTGCCGTGGGGCTTCATATTTGTACGTCAGAATGAATATTCTCACGTGCCGCGCCACCCTACGCAGTTGTATGAGTCGCTGAGCGTGTTCCTGCTGTTTGTGCTGCTTTACTGGCTCTGGAAGAAGTATAAAAGTGCTTTGCCAAGGGGACTGCTGTTTGGCATATTCGTTACGGCACTATTTACCTTCCGCTTCTTAGTGGAGTTCCTGAAAGAGAACCAAGTGGCAAAAGAGGCAACTATGGCCCTGAATATTGGGCAGCAGCTGAGCATTCCGCTCATTCTTATTGGCCTGATTATCCTGTTCAGGGTATGGCAGAATCCGAAGCCAGCACTGCCTGGCGGTAAGGTGCAGGAGAGGACCAAGGCATAAAAAACAAGAAGATAGTGAGTCTATATGATCCCCTTTTGCTGAGGCAGAAGGGGATTTTTATGTTACAGGTTGTGTCGGTAAATGCTTCCTCCCTCGCTGGTTATTACCAGTACATCTTCTTCCTCGAAAGCTACGGCCTCGGTTTTACCTGTACCTTCTATGTCACGCTTTTCATAGTCTCCCTCATAGAACTCCTCCACACTATTGTAGTTACGGAACAGGTGTAACTCTTCTTCTCCCAATAGAACCACTGTTTTGCCATCCGGACTTATATCTGCAGCAGTAACTTTAGTTTCTAACTTGGTACTGCCAATGAGCTGGGCTTCGTAAGATCCTGGCTCATCTGGGAGTTGATATAGCTTTGCTGTTTCGCCACGACCCCGATCTTTAGAGACGAGGTATAGCTTATCATTGTCCCAGAAAAGAGCTTCGCTGTCGAAGTTGCGTTCCTCCTCTTTAGGAGGGAATTCTTTCTGGTCTTCGTAAGAGAAACGAATAGCCTTCACTTGTTCAGGATTTGCAAGGCTGACCTTGTAAATGGCTAAATCTTGCCTGTTGTTCTTATTGTTTCCGGTATCGGCTATGTACAGGTTTCCTTCGTCATCTTTGGTAATATCCTCCCAATCCACATTCGAAAGATTTAACCTGATAGTCTGCAGTGTCTTTCCCGCAGCAGTTTGTTTGTATAAGTAGGGTTTATTACGGGAGTCGTTATGCGTTAAGTATACTCCTGTAGCTATCGCCACTATACCCGAACTTTCGTCAACTTCTTTTGGAAGCTTGGCGAGAACCTCAACATTGTCAGGTGTTGACGGGACTGCTAATTTTAACTTATCATGAAGTAAAAGGGTGAACAGCCCAATAGTCGTAGCAAAAAGTAAAGTAATCTTCATCATCAGCTTCATCTAATAGCCATTTGCAGCTTAGATAAACGAGTGGGAACAGCGTACGTTAAGCTAAGAATAGTGTGAATGCGTCGAACTACTCGAATTAAGTAGGTAACTGTACATAATCAAGAGTATAACATGGATATTAAAAAGGTAAAAGAAACCTGCTTATATGTAAAGGACCTTGAGGTGACCAAGAGGTTTTACCATGATAAGCTGGGTTTTAAAGTTATAGGTGAAGTGGGGGGAAGGCATGTGTTCTTCAGAGCGGGTGCCTCTGTGTTACTCTGCTTTAACCCACACGCCTCCCGTAAAAGTATAAACCTGCCTCCACACTTCGGCTCTGGCCAATTGCACCTTGCATTCGAAGTAGAGAAAGAACAGTATGAGCCGTGGAAAAAGAAAGTTGAGGAGCTTGGTATTGCTATTGAGCAGGAGTATGATTGGGGTGGAGGATTTTTGTCATTTTACTTCCGCGACCCAGACGAACATCTGCTGGAAGTGGTGATGGAAGGCATGTGGGAGAGAGGAGGCTGAATTTTTAATATTTCTCCTGCTATAAGCTTCTGCATGATCATAATAAGAGAAAAGCTGGAGTGACACCTTTTCAATATTATCTGTATATTCATAGGGTTGAAGAACCTGTCTAACAATTTGCCCAGAACCAGATGATCAGAAAGTTTACCTTCGCTGCTTTGCTATGCCTGTGTAGCCTTTCGGTGTTCTCTCAGGATTGGAACAAGAAGAAGTGTGCCGTGGTGCTTACCTATGATGATGCTCTGAATGTGCACCTAGACAAAGCCATTCCAGCGTTGGATTCACTGCAACTAAAAGGGACATTCTTCCTGACAGCTGCTTCGCCTACTTTTAATGAGCGTTTTTCTGAATGGGAAGCAGCAGCCAAACGGCATGAACTGGCAAACCACACACTTTTTCATCCTTGCAACGGGCAGTTACCCGGCAGAAGCTTTGTAACGGCTGATTACGACCTTGCCACTTATTCCGTACGTCGCATTACAGATGAGCTGAGAATGACGAATAAGGTTTTGGAAGCAGTTGATGGGAAGAAGGAGCGTACCTTTGCCTACCCATGCGGAGACATGAAGATTGGTGACACATTTTACCTGGAGGGGATGAAGGGCGACTTTGTAGCCGCACGGGGTGTACAGGGGGAAATGGTTCCGAGAAACACCTCAGACTTATATACCATTGGCAGCATTATGATCAATGGGCAGTCTGGCGACGAGATGATTAAGCTGGTAAAAGAGGCTTTGCGAACGAACAGCATGGTCGTGTTTCTTTTTCATGGAGTAGGAGGTGAGCATGACCTGAATGTATCGCTTGAGGCACATCGCCAATTACTGCGTTACCTGAAAAAACACGAAAAGGAAATATGGAACCCTACCTTTATTGAAGCAGCGAAGTATCTGAAAGAGACAAGTACAGCTGCCGTTAAAAAGAAGTAGCTTAAGGCGAGGAAGCTGGTACAACTGCCGGGTTGCTATAAGTCTCGATTTACCAACTCCAGTATTTCAGGATGTAGCGTATGGCCTCCCTCGAAAATATAAACCTTTGGGTGTATTCCTAAACTGTGCATCAGTTGCTGTTTATGTTGCAGAGCCTCTGGAGTTATAAATTCATCCCGGGTGCCATATACTACAGCGACAGGTAGGTTAGCGAAAGCAGCTTTTCCGGTCGTAAAGTCTATATCTTCAGGAAAAGAGGCAGCCCAAAGTATAAGTCGGTCTACCGGCACCTGTTGTGTTGCCAGCCAACGGCTTACCGTGGCACCACCCTGAGAGAAGCCAAGCACCGTTATGCGCACGTTATGAGGTAACTGTTGCAGTTGCTCCTGTAACAGTAAATTTAAGTAATTGGCTTGGTCGTCAATCTCAGATAAACGATCCTCTTTGGTCATCCAAGTGGCCCCTACACGTCCAGAGAACTTCTCCAGGTAAAATCTGGAAAGTGCCTCTGGTGCCACCACCAGCGTCCTCTCATTATCCAGTACACTGAAGTGGCGCAGAAAGAAGCGGGCCAATTGACCGTAGCCGTGGCAAACAATCCAAAGGTCCTGTATACTTTTAGATGGTGTGCCCAGGGTATAGTAGCGGGCGGTGCGGGGTACGGTAAGGCTATGCTCTATCATAAGCAGGGAAGTTAGGCATGCTTCTGCTTTTGCACAAGCTCCTTTACCTCCTATAGGTCATCCGGAGTAAATTGGAAGGGCAGTAAATCTGCTACAGATTTAAAGCGGTAAAATTTACCGTTCGGCGCCTGCAGTAGTACAGGTATAGCTTCACGCTGCTTATACTCATATTCAGACATCACTTGGCGGCAGGCACCACAAGGCATGGCAGGCAAGAACAGTTCTTCCTGGCGACGACGCGCCGTTACGGCCAGTAATTTTATCCTGGCTTTAGGATAATGTGCGCTTAAAGCAAAAAGGGCTGTGCGCTCAGCACACAAGCCTGAAGGATAAGCAGCATTCTCCTGGTTACTGCCCTTGAAAAAAGTACCATCTTCCATCATCAGGGCTGCACCAACTAAAAAGTTAGAGTAGGGAGCATAGGCATCATTAGCTGCCTCCTGGGCAAGTGCTATAGCTTGCTGCTCCTCTTCCGTTAACTCCTGTGGGTCCAGTACGTCAACACTTATTTGTACTTCCAGTTTACTTGCCATTTCGTTACAAGTAGGTTCAAAAATTAGAAAAGGGCTTTAAATTTAAGCTAATATTCTGATAAAACCATACCTAACCTTTGCCTTACACCCCGATATTTCTAACTTAAGGCAGAACCCAATAACCCACTATGAAAAAGATTCTTCTGCTTGGCGCTGGTCGGTCAGCCTCTTCGCTCATCAGGTATCTGTTTGATAATGCTACAGCCGAAAACTGGCACATTACCATTGGTGACATCAGTATCACGCATCTGCAGCCGCTTGTGGAGCCGATTGTTTTTGCCGACACGATCACCTTTAATGTGCACGATACTGAGCAGCGGGCAGAGGAGGTGCGCAAGGCTGACCTGGTTATTTCGCTGCTGCCTGCTGTTTTTCATATTGAGGTAGCCCGGGAGTGTCTGAAGCAGGGGAAGCACCTGGTTACAGCTAGTTATGTGTCGCCTGATATACTGAACCTGCATGCGGAGGCACAGCAAAAGAACCTGACTATCCTAATGGAGTCAGGGTTGGATCCAGGTTTGGACCACATGTCGGCCATGCGCGTGATCAGGAGTGTAAAGGCTGCAGGAGGTAAGCTTACTTCCTTTAAGTCCTACACAGGTGGCTTGGTAGCACTTGAGTCTGATAACAACCCCTGGCGCTACAAGTTTACCTGGAGTCCTCGCAACGTAGTATTGGCAGGGCAAGGTACAGCCAAGTACATCAAGGAAGGGCAGTACAAATACATCCCATACCACCAGCTCTTTAGGCGCACCGATGAGTTTTATGTGGAGGGCTACGGCTATTTTGAAGGCTATGCCAACCGTGATTCCTTAAGTTACCGTGAGCCTTACGGTCTGCTCAATATCCCAACTATGCTGCGCGGCACACTCCGCCGGAAGGGCTACTGTGAGGCCTGGAATGTATTTGTGCAGCTTGGCCTCACCGAAAACAGCTATACATTAGATGGTGCGGAGCACATGACGCGCCGTACTTTTGTAGAGGCATTCTTGCCGCCTGCTGTGTCGCCAGAGCAAAGTATGGCAGAGCGGCTTAGCCTGTACTTAGGTATACCTGTGGATGGAGAGGTGATGCAGAAGCTAGTGTGGCTGGGGCTGTTCGATGATACGCCGGTAGGATTGGCCGAGGCTACGCCAGCCCAGATACTGGAGAAAATCCTGAAGGATAAGTGGACACTGGCTCCCGGTGATAAGGACATGATTGTAATGCAGCACATGTTTGAGTACGAACTAAATGGAGTGCTGCGTGAATTAACCTCCACTTTGGTCGTTACCGGCGATGATGAAGTGCAAACAGCCATGGCTAAAACCGTCGGCTTACCAGTAGGTATACTGGCAAAACTGTTGTTACAGGGCAAGATTACACATCGAGGCGTAGTTATACCTATCCATCCGGAATCATATGAACCAGTGTTAGACGAGCTGGAAGAGTATGGGGTAAATTTTGTAGAGACGGAGAGGGTAATTTCAAAAGGCTGATAGTATGAATAACGAGGAACGCCAGCGGCAAATTATAGAAAACTACATACAAGCCTACAATGCTTTTGATGTAGACGGTATGGTGAAAAACCTGCATCCTGATATCGTTTTTGAGAACATTACCGATGGCATCACCAACCTGAAAATCCAAGGTGTGTCTGCTTTTAAGCTGCAGGCAGAGCAGGCCATGACCTTTTTTCTGGAGAGAGAGCAGCGGATTGGGAGCATAGATCACAAAGAAGATATGGCTGAAGTTGCCATAGAGTATAGCGGTACAGTAGCAGTAGACTTGCCTAATGGCTTAAGCGCCGGAGATAAACTGACCTTGGAGGGCAAGTCTAGCTTTTACTTTGAGGGAGGCAAAATCATCCGGCTGCAGGATATCAGCTAGCCGCAACTTTAGAAGATGAGGTAGTAGCTTTTGAGTAACTCCGTAAAAGCTGAAGTATAGGTCACTTTATCTTCTTCCCGGATGTAGAACTCCTTGATGACAGGCATTGCCATAGGTGTAAAAGTATAGGTCTGAATGTGGCGGATACATTTGCCGCCGTGGTAGGTAAATACCTGTAGGGTTTCCGACAAGTATAAATCTGATGCTTTGGCCAGTTTAGCAAAGTGTGCCGCCTCAGGGGGAGGCAGCAACAGGCATAGCTTGCCTTGGTCTTTTAGGTGGCTTTGGGCAAATTGGAGAATATCTTCGAAAAGGAGCTCTCCGGTGTGTTTGGCTGTGTTGCGTGCCGCATCCGGAGACTTAAGCGAGCTCAGGAAGAATGGCGGGTTAGAAAGTATAACATCGTACTTAGGGCGCTCACACCTGGCAAACTCCTGTAAACTCATCGGGTGCAGGTGTAACTGCTTTGCCCAAGGGCTGGCAGCAAAATTCTCTTGCGCCTGTAGCTGCGCCTCAGCGTTAATTTCTACAGCATCTATACTAGCATGGCTGCGTTGGGTCACCATCAGCGAGAGCAAACCTGTACCGGTACCAATATCCAGAATGCGCTGTGCTTCCTGTACCTCCACATAGGCTCCAAATACGCAGGAATCAGTGCACACCTTCATGGCGCACCTGTCTTGCTCTACCCGAAACTGCTTAAACTGGAAGTATGAATTAGGCATTTGGCTTACGTTTCAGGGAAGAAAAAACACTACCCTTCGTAATCTTAGCTGGGCTGGTAAGCGCCAGACTCAAATCCCTGGTCTACAAGCAGGTTAGGGGAAAGAGCACTGGCAACAGCTAGTTGGTCGCAACGCTCGTTCTCTGGGTGACCCGCATGGCCTCGAATCCACACAAACTTAACCTGGTGCTTTGGGTACACACGCAGAAAGCGAGACCATAAATCCGCATTGGCCTTTCCTTTGAAGCCCTTCTTTTGCCAGCCAAACACCCAGCCTTTTTCTACAGCATCTACAACGTATTTGGAATCGGAGTAAACGGTAACAGGCATGCCCGGCTTGGTAATCGCCTCTAGTCCCTTGATCACGGCCAGAAGCTCCATGCGATTGTTGGTGGTCTTACGGAAGCCCTCCGTCAACTCTTTTTCATGCTGCTTCCAGCGTAGAATAGCGCCATAGCCGCCTGGACCTGGGTTTCCTCTTGAGGCTCCGTCTGTAAATAATTCGATCATTGTATCCTGCCAAATTCTGGGTTAGTAGAGATTAGTGTGTAAACCTTTAACCTACCAGCAATTTAGCTTTTAGAGATTTGTCTTAAATAATTTGATAGCTATAGCGAGCAGAATGATGCCGAACACTTTGCGCAGTACATTGGCCCCATCTTTTCCGAGTTTGCGCTCGATCCAGCTGCTTGCCTTTAATACAATGTAAACGAACACCAGGTTCAGCACAATGCCTACCAGTACGTTTGGTAGCGAGTAAGCTGCACGTAGCGAGAGCAGCGTAGTCATGGTGCCTGCCCCTACAATGAGCGGGAAAGCCAGCGGCACAATGGAACCACTCTTAGTTTCAGGGTCCGTATGGAAGAAGTCTTTGCCCAGGATCATCTCTAAACCGATTAGGAAAATGATGATAGCACCCGCCATGGCAAACGACTCGAAATCGATGCCGAAAAGCTTGAGAATGGACTGCCCCAAAAACAGGAAAGCAATCATCAGCACGCCCGAAATAACGGTAGCTTTTTCAGATTCTATCTTTCCCTCGCGTTTGCGGAGGTCGATGATGATTGGGATAGAGCCAATGATATCGATTACAGCAAATAGTGTTAGTGTAACAGATGCAATCTCTTTGAGACTGAACATAGCAAGCTTTTAAAGTTAAAGAGTTAGAAAAACTAGAGAACTATAAAGTTCGAGAACTTACAATTTTGAATGCAAAAGAACTCTTAAACTTTCTAACTCCCAAACCATCTAGCTCTGATCAGGCATAGTAGTGCAGGAAAAAGCGTTTCAGCTCTTCGTATTCCTCATCAACTATAGCCGGGAAGTTGGCAATGCGAAAGGTATTGCGTGCCCATGGGCCATATCCGTTGCCCAGGCGCAGGTTGTGGTGCAACGCACGCTTTTTTACATCCTCTACCAGTTTCTCGTTGGCTTGCAAGGTGATTACTGTTTTAGAGCGCACCTCCTCGTTTTCTACCAATAGCTTAAAATCAGAGAATTGCTCAAAGAAGGTGTACAAGTCCTGTGCGCGGTCAGTCAGGTGCTGGTCTATACCTTTTATGAACGGGCGATCCTCCAGCATTCGCTTGAGTAGGTAAATGTTGAGCTCATTAGGAGTATGGGTAGTCTGGTAGTTGAGCATTTTCTCATACATCGGTACCAAACTGTTGTAGTGGTCACGCTCTGCTATCTTTTTCGCCCTAAATATACAGCGAGGAGAACAGGCCATAACCGCAAGCCCTGGAGGCAGGCCAAAGCACTTTTGTACAGACGCAAACCAGATATCTGCCTTGATCAGTTTTAGGTTCAGGCCGGCCATGGATGAAGTGGCATCTACAGCAATCAGGGTGTCGCGGAAGCGGTTGTGCAGGTTAAGTATAGTGTTAGCATTAACCTGCGTGCCATTGGATGTTTCGTTTTGTGTAAAGCAAATTAACTCTGTGTCAGAGCTAATCTGTAGTTCACTTACCGGCATGGCCTCATTCAGGTCAAACTGGTGCCCTTCGGCGGCAGGGCGTATCTTTTGCGCATACTGAAACCACTTCTCCCCAAACGAGCCATTGTAAATATGGTAGCTCTTATGCTTAGTCAGGCTCTGGATCAGGATTTCCCAGCATTCTGTTGCCGAAGAGGCAAAGAATATATAATAATCCTGCGGAATGTTGAGCTTGCGCTTAATAGAGCTTACCACCGACCGTGACAACTGCACAAAGTGCTCACCCCGGTGTGGTGTGTTCATAATGCCCTCGTCGTACGCATCTACCAGGTAGGTACGTACTTCAGGATACACTTTTGAGGGGCCGGGATAAAAGTTGAGCATGTGGTGGTAAATTTATATAGTGGATATACTATATTAAAAAGTCTTTCTAACGGTCCTATAACGGCGCAGGTTGCAGAAATTATACTGTAAAACCAATTCTGTTTGGCTTCAGGCGCTCAAAGTATTGCAGTGCCAGGCGGTAACTATCTAAGCCAAAGCCGCTGATGCTGCCTTTGCAATAAGGGGCAATCATACTTTTATGGCGGAAGGCTTCTCGGGCGTAGACATTGGAAATATGCACCTCCACTACTGGCGATTCTATAGCCTTGATCGCATCCGATATGGCCACTGAAGTATGGGTATAAGCTCCAGCATTAAAAACAATGCCTTTGTAGCTAAAGCCTACTTCATGCAGTTTGTCTATCAGTGTGCCCTCTGTATTCGACTGGAAGTACGATAGCTCCAGTGCCGGAAACGCTGCTTTCAGTTCTTCAAAGTAGTCTTCGAAGGAGCGGCTGCCGTACACTGATTTTTCACGCACACCTAACAAATTCAGGTTAGGACCATTCAGGATGAGTATCTTCATAGTGTGTTATATGCAAATTTCCAAGGATACAAAGGTAAGGATTAAGTATCTTTGCTCTATTCTTTGGCAAAAGAAATATAGGCATAGGAAAAGGTCTTTAGCAAACTGTGTTTTGCTGCGGTCCGGCTTTTTGCACAAATGCTCTTTTGTCCTTTGTTCAAAAGTCTTTCTTCCAAAAACATGAACTGGCGCATTTGTCTGAAGCAATTTGAGGAGTATCTGAAGCTGGAAAAGTCGCTGTCGAAGCATTCGGTAGAGGCTTACGGACGTGACATACGCAAGCTGGTGGAGTTTTTGGATGCCAAAAGCCTACAGGTAGCGCCGGAAGATATTACGCCGTCCATTCTTCGTGATTTCCTGGAGTGGATCAACGAGCTGGGCATGACCTCCCATTCACAGGCTCGCACCTTGTCTGGCATCCGTGCCTTCTATAAGTTTCTTATTATGGAAGACATGATGCAGACCGATCCTACTGATACTATAGAGGCTCCAAAGCTGGACCGTAAGCTGCCAGACACCCTGGCCTTTCATGAAATTGAACAACTACTGTCGGCCATAGACCTTTCTACACCGGAAGGTACCCGCAACCGTGCCATGCTGGAGACGCTCTACAGTTCGGGCCTGCGTGTTTCTGAACTGCTGGATCTGCGCATCAGTAATCTTTATGCCGATGCAGGATTTCTGAAAATAGCCGGTAAAGGTGAGAAAGAACGTTTAGTGCCAATCGGTCGTGATGCTTTGAAGCACATAAGGCTTTACCGAGAGGGCGTGCGTTGCCACCTCAATATCAAAAAAGGGCACGAGGATATCTTATTCCTTAACCGCCGTGGCGCTAAAATGACCCGAGTGATGGTATTCACCATCATCAAGGATTTGGCAGCCAAGGCTGGGATCCAGAAAACAGTAAGTCCACACACCTTCCGCCACTCCTTTGCTACCCATTTGATTGAGGGCGGTGCTGACTTGCGTGCTGTGCAGGAGATGCTGGGGCACGAGTCCATTACCACCACCGAAATTTATACTCACCTCGACCGCGATTACCTCAAGCAGGTGATTAAAGATTTCCACCCAAGAAGTTAACAAGGTAACTTGAATGAGCAGTAAAGAAGATGATATGGCCGCCTAAAAAATCCATTTTACCCGACAATCATTAATTCCTACTCCTATCTTTGCAGGCAAGTATAACCTAACCTGATACACCGTGTATAAGAGCCTGCTACGCCCGCTGCTTTTCCAACTCGATCCTGAGAAAGTTCACTATCTCTCTACCGATGCTTTGCGTGCTTCTTTGAAGCTGCCCTTCGCTAAAAGCCTTACCCAAAGTATGTTTAAGGTGGAAGATAGGAGGCTGGAGCGTGAGCTGTTTGGGTTGAAGTTTCCAAACCCGGTAGGGCTGGCGGCAGGCTTTGATAAAGATGCCAAACTGGTAGATGAACTGGGGGAGCTGGGGTTTGGCTTCGTTGAGATCGGTACGCTTACTCCAAAACCGCAGCATGGCAACGACAAGCCACGCTTGTTCCGTCTGCCACAGGACCAGGCCATCATCAACCGTATGGGCTTTAATAACGAGGGTGTGGACGCAGCGGTAAGAAGGCTGGAAATGCGAAGGAGTAATATTATTGTAGGAGGTAACATCGGCAAGAATAAAGTCACTCCAAATGAGGAGGCGCTAAATGATTACCTCTACTGCTTTAAGGCACTGTTCCACGTGGTGGATTACTTTGTGGTAAACGTAAGCTCTCCGAACACGCCCGACCTACGAGCACTACAGGACAAAGAGCCGCTGAAAAAGTTGCTTGTGTCGCTTCAGGAGGAGAACCAGAAAATGGGTACGCCTAAGCCGCTGCTGCTCAAAATAGCCCCGGACCTGAACCTGGCACAGCTAAACGACATCATTGAAATTGCTATTGAGGCTAAACTGAGCGGAATTATTGGTACTAACACTACCGTTAGTCGCCAAGGACTTCTAACACCAGAGGTACGCGTGCAGGAGATAGGCATGGGTGGCCTAAGTGGCAAGCCTCTTACTGTGCATTCTACCCAGATAATACAGCACCTGCGCACGTTTTTACCGCCTGAGATTCGTTTGATCGGCGTGGGTGGTATTATGGCTGCCGACGATGCTATAGACAAAATGAATGCGGGCGCGGACTTGGTGCAGCTTTACACCGGCTTCATCTATGAGGGGCCATCACTGATAAGCCAGATCAACAAAAAATTACTCTCCAGATAAGCCACATTCGGGCTGAAAGTCTAAGGCATTGCCACGAAAAAGTGTAAATTTGAGATTCTAACGATAGCTGAGGGTATGGCCAAGAACACTTACAGAGATGACACGCTGCAAGCAGGGCGGAAGAATGAGGTGCGTGGTAAGAATGAGCCACGTGGGGCAAATGTGCCGAAAGGACAGAAGCCGAAGAAAGAGAAGAAAAAATGGTCTTTCCGAATTCCGCTACCCCAAATTAATCTAAGATTAGGCTTTATGCAGGACCGCCGTTTTAAGTTAACGGTAGGCTTCTCTTTTCTGCTTTTCTCATTTTTCCTGACCATAGCCTTCGTGTCTTACCTGTTTACAGGCAATGCTGACCAAAGCGTGGTGGAGACAGTAAGTGGTACCGGCTTAAAGGAGTCGGGGCAGGAGGCAGAGAACTGGTTGGGCCTTTTCGGTGCCTGGTTGTCGCACTTCTTTATCAATGATCTTGTAGGCATCGGTGCCTTCTTCCTGATACCTGTACTTTTCTTTACAGGCTCTAAAATTGTTTTTAAGCGAGCTAATGTGTCGTTAAGCTATGTGCTGGGGCTGTGCAGCTTCTGCATGCTTTGGCTGAGCCTGACAATGGGTTATATCGTTTTCTCGACTAATACAGTAGGCAGGCTTGGCTTTCTGGGAGGTGCAGTAGGCGTGGAGTCTGCTATTTGGCTTAACAGCCTGATTGGCTGGGGATCCTGGCTGCTGTTGGGCTTCCTGCTACTGGTGTTTATTGTTAGCTTCTTTAATATCACAAGTATAAACTGGAGCAGTCCTAAACCTGCCACACTGGCTACCCAAGCCGTTGGCGCTGAAAGAAATTACGCAGAGAGTCTGGGCGACGTGCTAGGCGCGAAGACAAACAACATCAATCATAATGCTGATCCAACCGCTTCATTAGCCTTTGAGGAAGCAGAAGAGGAAGTGCCGTTTGATGATGAGGACGAAGAGATAAACCGTGCACTGGAGATGGAGCTGAATGCACTTCAGCAGCAGAAAAAGTCTGAACCGCCAGCAGCTCCGGAAAAGCCTGCTTCACCGTCTCTGGAACTGGACATAGACCTGCCAGAGGAGGATGAACTGTTGGAAGAGGAAGAGCTGGAAGAAGAGCCTGAAATGGCGCTCCAGATAGAAGAGACGCCGGAGGAGGAGACAGTGATTGGGGACATGGAAAACTACGACCCTACGCTGGACTTAGCCCGTTATCAGTATCCGAACCTGGAGCTCCTAAACGACTATGGAGCTAACAAAATCCAGGTTACGAAGGAGGAGCTCGAGGCTAACAAAGATAAGATTGTAGAAACGCTGGCGAACTATAACATCAGCATCGCCAGTATCAAAGCCACTATCGGTCCAACTGTTACCCTTTATGAGATTGTTCCGGATGCCGGGGTGCGTATCTCTAAGATCAAGAACCTGGAAGATGATATTGCCCTTAGCTTAGCGGCTCTAGGTATTCGTATTATTGCGCCAATTCCAGGTAAGGGTACGATTGGTATTGAGGTACCGAATACGAAGAAGGAGATGGTATCTATCCGCTCTATACTTTCCACGGAGAAGTTTATGAAGAGCGATATGGATTTGCCGATTGCCTTCGGTAAGACTATCACCAACGAAGTGTTTGTAACGGATTTGGCTAAAATGCCACACTTGCTGATGGCGGGAGCTACCGGCCAGGGTAAATCGGTTGGTCTTAACACTATCCTGACATCGTTACTATACAAGCGCCACCCATCCCAGCTAAAGTTTGTTCTGGTTGACCCTAAGAAGGTGGAATTGTCGCTGTTCAATAAGATTGAGCGCCATTTTCTGGCTAAGCTGCCGGATACCGATGAGGCTATCATTACCGACACGAAGAAGGTAGTGAATACGCTGAACTCGCTGTGTATGGAGATGGACATGCGCTATGACTTACTGAAGGATGCAGGCTGCCGAAACCTGAAGGAGTACAACCGCAAGTTTGTTGAGCGTAAGCTAAACCCACAGAAGGGCCACCGCTTTATGCCGTACATCGTGCTGGTAATTGACGAGTTGGCTGACTTGATGATGACAGCTGGTAAGGAGGTAGAAACTCCGATTGCCCGTCTGGCACAGCTGGCTCGAGCCATTGGTATACACTTGGTAGTGGCTACGCAGCGTCCGTCGGTAAACGTCATTACAGGTATCATTAAAGCTAACTTCCCGGCCCGTATCTCCTTCAAAGTAACCTCTAAAATCGACTCCCGCACCATTCTGGATGCCGGTGGTGCTGACCAGCTGATTGGTCAGGGTGATATGCTTTTCTCTATCGGTTCTGACATGATTCGTATTCAGTGTGCCTTTGTAGACACGCCAGAGGTAGATCGCATCTGTGAGCACATTGGAGAGCAGCAGGGCTATAGCGATGCGTATTTGTTGCCTGAGTTTGTGGGTGATGAAGGTGGAAACGAGAAAGCCGACTTCGACCCGAGCAACCGCGATCCATTGTTTGAGGAAGCCGCTCGCGTGATTGTGCAGCACCAGCAGGGAAGCACCTCATTGTTGCAGCGCCGCCTGAAGTTAGGCTATAACCGCGCCGGCCGCTTAATAGATCAGCTGGAGTCTGCCGGTATAGTGGGACCTTTTGAAGGAAGTAAGGCCCGCGAAGTTTTAATTCCGGACGAGTACAGTTTGGAACAGTTATTGAATACACTTGGATAGAAAACTAAACAAGTACTTACATACGACATGAAAAAATTACTCTCCTTACTGCTGGTTGTGCTGATGTTTGTATCCGTGGCGAATGCGCAGCAGGATCCTCAGGCTACTAAGATACTCAATGCCATGAGCCAGAAGTACCGTACCATGAAAGCCTTTAAAGCTGATTTTGCCCAGACCCTGGAGAACCCTTCTGCCAAGGTGAAGGAAACCATGAACGGCAGCATTACCGTGAGCGGCGACAAGTATAGATTAGGTGTGAGTGGCCAGGAAATTATCAGCGATGGTAAAACAATGTACACTTTCCTAAAGGATGCCAATGAGGTAACTATAACCGAGACAGATGAAGAGGCAGAAGCTATGGCTCCCAGCAAGATCTTCGACATGTATAAGAAGGGCTACAAATATGCTTATGCCGGCACCGAAACAGTTGGAGGCGTGAAGCACGATGTAGTAGAGCTTTCACCAGAAGACCGCAAGAACCCGATCTACAAGGTGCGTCTGTACATCAGTCAGAAGGACAAAACTTTAAGAAGCTGGCAGATGTTCCGTAACAACGGAAACCGCTATACTTATACTATTAGCAACTTTCAGGCAAACCCAACACTTGCCACTGATGCCTTCACTTTCAACAAAGCCAAGTATAAAGGCGTAAGTGTAGTAGACTTAAGGTAAACCAACCAATTTTATGATAAAGGAAAGGCTGTCCCAACGGGGCAGCCTTTTTATTTTTATGCTTGTTCTGCTATTGGTGCATTAATAAACTGCGTAGTCAAGGCGCAGGTTAAAGTTGCTCACTTTATTGGGCTCTACCAGTACAGGGTTTATGCCGCCCTGTCCGTCTATCCCGTTGGCGTACAGCTTTCCATCTTCCACAACAAACACAGAATAGGTGCCGGCAGGGAGCTTAGCCTGATAGAATCCCTCAGCATCGCTACTAACGGTTAATATGGGTCTTGCATTGATGGTATAATATTTCTGGTCATGCTGTTCTACATCCTGTATTGTGGTGTAAGGGTATATTTTTATACTTCGTTTTACAGGGTACTCTTTGCACGTGCTGTTCTCATCAATAATAGGCATACAATTACCTTCAATCAGTGTTAATGTTCCAGCAACTCCCTCTGTTATTGTTACTTTATCCTGGTTAAGCAGGAGGAGCCTCTCTGTATTGTTAACCCACTGAGATGTTATTTCTGGCTCATCCTCTTTACTACAACCAGAAAAGGCAAGTACAGAAAACGCTAAAGTTAATATGGCTGATGCTGCTCTCATTCGCGTGACTTTTATTGGAAGACCCGTGCTGGTGCTGATTAGTTGCAAGCTAAAGCTAATCTAAACTTTCACCCTCTGGTGCAAATTTATACTTTTGTACAAACCACACAGCACACATACCCCATGACAAGAGAGCAGCTTTTCGAGCAGATACTGAATAAGAAATCTTACCTGTGCATCGGCCTGGATACAGACCCCCTGAAACTCCCTCAGCACCTGCTGGACCTGGAGGATCCGGTTTTCGAATTTAACCGCCAGATTATAGAAGCTACCGCCGATCTATGTGTGGCCTATAAACCTAATATTGCTTTCTATGAGGCACAGGGGCCGCAGGGGTGGGTAAGCCTGCAAAAGACGCTGCAGGTAGTTCCTAAGGATATTTTCACAATTGCTGATGCCAAGCGTGGCGATATTGGAAATACTTCAGAGCTGTATGCCCGTGCCTTTTTCGACAACATGGATTTTGACTCTGTTACAGTTGCTCCTTACATGGGTGCCGATTCTGTAAAGCCTTTCCTGACGCAAGATGGTAAATGGGTAATTCTGCTGGCGCTTACCTCTAACGCCGGTAGCCAGGATTTCCAGATGCTGCGCCTGGAGGATGGTAACGAGGAGTACCTGTTCGAGCAGGTGCTCAGAACTAGCCAGCAGTGGGGCAATGCCGACCAGCTGATGTATGTGGTTGGAGCTACGCAAGCGGAGTATGTGCAGCGCGTACGCCAGTTAGTGCCGGATAATTTCCTGCTGGTACCGGGCGTAGGTGCACAGGGAGGTAGCTTAGCGGAGATTTCTCGTTTAGGTATGAACCGCCAGTGCGGTCTGCTGGTAAACTCTTCACGCGCTATCATCTACGCCTCTTCGGGTAAAGATTTCGCAGCAAAAGCTCGTGAAGCAGCCCTGGTTGTACAGCGGGAGATGGAGATACTACTTGAGGAACTGTTGGTAGGGTAAAGTTCAGAACTGCAGGAGCATAATAGGAAATTTAGTGGCTCGGTGCTGTTTAGCCGCCGGATTTGGAGATAAACGGAGAGTTCTTATATACTATAGTTGCCATTAATTATAAATATGAAAGTAATAAGGCAGTTTAATGTCTTCGACAGAGAAACAGATAAGTTAGTTGAAGAAATACTTATTACTGATTTTAAATTAGAAGAAATAAAAGGAGTTATCCGACCATCAAAGCATGACCCAGCCTTGTACGACTGCTATGAAGTAGAAGGAAGCCTTAAAGAATATTTTGAAGGACTAGGTTATAGTTTCGATTTAGAAAGTAAGATTTACTTCTTGTGTTGCTTTCAAGATAAGGAATAGCATGGATTCTTTGAAGTTGTTTATTAAGCTAGCTTTTCTGCTAATCACCTCCTTGATTATATTTATATACTTTGGACTGCTACATGAAAAGATCGTTAGACCAAATTTTAAGAACATGGGGACTGAGGGATTCTTTTTCTGGGGATTTGTTGTGCTTATAATGATCACCCTTGATGTATTCATTGTACGCAATCTTATCTATAAAATGAAGAGCAGAAAAAAATAATTATGGCCAACAAAGGTAGCTGTTGCACAACTCTAGCGTAACTTCTGGTCCCTATCCCATTTCTGATTTCACTTCTCTTCAGAGTAGCCAAAATTAAGTTGAAGAATGCTTCCAGCTCCGGCCTGGGCAGGGCCATGACGGCTGCCTGGCTTGTTTTCGGGGTAAAGCGCAGGAGCTTCTGCAGGTTGTAGGCTGCGGCGGCCATCAGCATGCCCTTGTGGGCCAGCCCTAGCCCGCGGGTGTTGACCCTGCGCATGCCCAGGAAGTCGAGCAGCGTGCCCAGCACCGGCTCGACGGTGGCCTGCCGGAGCCGCTTCATGTGCCTGCCCCAGCGGCTTTGGACGCGGGTGATGGCCCGCTCGTACTCCTCGCGGAAGGAGGTGATGTTGACTTTCTTCTCGTGCTGCTTGCCGATGCAGCCCTCTTTGCGGGGGCAGCCCTTGCAGTCCTTGCGCGTGGTCAGGTAGAGCCTGGAGCGGACGTTGTTGCGTTTGGCGTTGACGATCTCCTTGCGGAAGGTAGCCTTCTTGCCCTCGGGGCACAGCCAGTAGTCACCCTCCCGCACGTAGGTGAAGCCCTCGGGCCCGCCCACATAGGTGCCGTGGGGCGGGATGAAGGCCGTGATGCCCTCCCGCTCCAGCAAAGCGTAGTTCTCCCCCGAGCAGTAGCCGGTGTCGGCCAGCAGGGCCGTGCAGCCCAGCCCCAGCTGGTGCAGCCGCTGGTTCAGGTGCTTGACTACGCCGGGCAGGCAGATGCTGTCCTTCTTGTCGGCATGATCCGCCTGCACGTGCGTGATCACGTGGCGGTGCGTGTCGACCGAGAGCTGCAAGAGGTAGCAGAGCTTGCGGGCCTTGCCCGGCTTTACGGCGATGCGGGCGTCGGGGTCCACCGGGGAGTAGTGCGTCTTATTGCTGGTGTACTTGGCGCCCTTGTTGTGGGCGCCGGGGTGCAGGTCCTGCTCCAGGCGCCACTTGCGGTTGCGGGCTCGGATCTCGAGCAGCTCCTCTCAGCTGGCCGTGAGGGTGCGTTGCTCTTCTGTGGCCCTGTTGATGAGCGCCTTGCGGTCTCCGCGGCTGATGGCCCGGACCTGCTGCAGGTGCGCATTGAGTGTTTCCGGTGCTACTTTCAACTCGAGCGCATCCATGGAGGCGTTGGCTTTGACCAGGGCTGAATCTACGGCTTGGGTGTGGCCGGAAACCATACCGGCCTCCACGCACAGGGAAAGCACGCGGGTGAAGACCTCTTCAAAGAGCTCGGCGGGCAGGAGCTGGCGGGTTCTGGAGACAGTCGAGTGCCAGGGCAGCGGCTCGTCGAGCTGGTAATCAAGGAAGTACAAAAGGTCCAGCCTAAGGCTGCAGTGCTCGATGAGCTTGCGGTCGGAGGCGATGTTCTCCAGGTGCGCCACCAAGCAGAGCTTGAAGAAAACGACCGGGTCAATCGACTGCTGGCCACAGCGCCCGTAGTAGGGCTGAGTCAGCTCGTAGAGAAACGAAAGGTCGAGCCTGTCCTTGAGCCGCCGGTAAAATTATGCCCCGGCACCTAGAGCCGAGAGCGAGAAACGAAGCTCCCGCTCGTCTTCAAAAGTTTTCCTGCCCTGCATCCCCACATCAGTTTGGTACTATCCTCTTTTACGCCTATCTTCAGTAGGTTGTGCAACAAGCACAAGGTGTAGACGTGAGCTACGGCCGACAGCCTCGCCGCTCCACACAAAAAGCCGTTGATCAAATGAAAATCATAAAATACATACCACGATGTCAGAAGAAATGAAGCAATGCCCAAAATGTAATTCGCCTTATGGCTATTCGATGGGTGAGGAAACCTACGCTTGCCCTGAGTGCGGAAATGAGTGGAACCCGAATGAGGTGGAAGAGGAGGCAGGGCTAAAGGTAGTAGATGCAAACGGAAATATTCTGCAGGATGGCGACTCTGTGGTGGTAGTTAAAGATTTACCTGTAAAAGGTGCTCCAAAACCTGTAAAGGCCGGAACAAAAGTAAAGAACATACGATTGACGGACGGAGATCACAATATAGACTGCAAAATAGATGGCTTCGGCTCAATGGCACTTAAATCTGAGTTTGTAAGAAAGGCATAACGTATTCTTTCATAATTATTGGTTTCGTGTAAGTGCAGCGCGTGCGCCAGGTAGCGCCGGATAAATTGTTAAATTGCCGAACAAGTATAAATCCAGAAGATAAATGACCAAAAACGATATACTCCGCCGCATCCGCTATACCTTTGATTTCGGTGATGATAAAATGATTGCACTTTTCGGTTCAGGTGGGAAGCAGGTAACACGTGCTGAGGTAAGCAACTGGCTGAAGAAAGAGGACGACCCGGAGTACAAGGAGTTGAATGATGAGCACCTGGCGGCATTTCTCAATGGCTTTATCAACGAAAAGCGTGGCAAAAAAGAAGGACCACAGCCCGAACCGGAGAAGCGGCTGAATAATAATGTCATCCTACGTAAATTTAAGATCGCCTTGAACTTGAAGGACGAGGACATGCTGGAGATACTTGAACTTGCAAAATTCCGCTTGAGCAAACACGAGTTGAGTGCCTTTTTCCGTAAGCCTGACCACCAGCATTACCGCCCTCTGAAAGACCAGATTCTACGCAATTTCCTGCACGGTATGCAAATTAAGTACAGAGGGCAAGACTGATAAGAGCAGCTCTTTCTGCCAATACTATAAACGCCTGTCCCAACACACGGGGGCAGGCGTTGTTGTTTAAGTTTGATTTTATACTATACTTTCTGCATCTTAAGTGTAAACTCACAGCATGAAAGAGGATTTTCTGCACTACGTTTGGCAGCACCAGTATTTTGATAAAACTACTTTGGCTACCACCGATGGTGAGCCGTTGCAGGTGCTGCGTGTTGGGATTTATAATACCGATGCAGGTCCGGATTTTAAGGAAGCCATACTCCGGATAGGGGAGGTACAGTGGTCAGGAAGTGTAGAAGTACATTTGAATTCCTCCGATTGGCATCGTCATCAGCATGATCAAAAGTATGACCAGGTAGTGCTGCATGTGGTATGGACGGCTGATGTACCTGTAGTAAGAACTGATGGTACAGTGATGCCAGTGCTGGAGCTGCAAAACCGGGTCGACCTGCGTCTGCTGCAAACTTACGAGCAGCTTCAAAAATCTAAAAATAAGATTCCCTGTGCTCCCTTTTGGCCAATTGTGCCTGATGTAACTAAAGCCCTGATGCTAGAGCGGGCCTTGGTAGAGCGTTTGGAGGAGAAAGGACAGGAAGTGCTGCAGGTATACGACAGCTACGGTAACGATTGGGGGCAGGCTGCTTATCATACTTTGTTGCGCGGCTGCGGCTTCAAGGTTAATCAGCAGGCATCTGAGTTGATGGCAAAATTGCTGCCGTTCCACGTGGTGCGCCGTCACCAGCACAGTTTGTTACAACTGGAGGCGCTGTTGCTGGGACAGGCAGGTTTTCTTGATGCCGACGATGAATATGCACAGCAGCTTCAGCAAGAGTATTCTTTCCTGCAGCACAAATATAAACTACAGCCCCTGCAGCGCCATCAGTGGAACTTCCTGCGCATGCGTCCAGCCAACTTTCCTACCGTACGGCTGGCACAACTGGCAGCGCTGTTACATCAGCATGCATCTCTTTTTACAGCCTTACTGGAAGCAGAATCAATAAAAAAGTATGAGCAGATCTTCCAGGCGCCGGTGTCGGAGTATTGGCAGCTGCACTACATGTTTGGGCGGGAAAGCAAAACAGCCTCAAAGGGAATGGGTAAAATCAGTGCCCAGAATTTGGTGATTAATGTAGCCGTGCCTATACTTGCTGCCTATGCTGTACACAGCGGCGACCGTACTTACTTGGATAAGGCTTTAAACTTATTGGAACAGTTAAGGGAGGAAAGCAACCGCTACACCAGGTATTATGAGCTACTAGGCTGGAAAGCTAAGTCAGCTGCCGATAACCAGGCAGCATTAGGGCTGTATAAACGCTACTGCCATCCCGTAAACTGTATGCGCTGTGCGGTTGGTTGATAACAAAATCATGAAAAAGAATAGCACCACCCTGTGAGTATACTGTTCGTTTACCTCATCAATATACTTATACTTGTTGGCCTTGTTTGGTGGATGTATCAGCAGAGGTGGGTTAAAGAACTGAAACCGTACTTTTGGCCTGCTTTGGGTACAAAAATGGCTGTTGCAATAGGCTTTGCTGTATATCGCTATACTTATGGAGCTCCTAGTGATACGCATGTCTTTCATTCAGCAGGTCTAAAACTGCTGGAGTATGCGCAACAAAGTTCAAAAGGTTATTTAGACCTTTTACTTTATAACCACTTTGAAAGTGAAGTTTTGCGTGCTTCGCTACCATTTACCCAATATCCAGACTTTACAAACTCCTTTTTCTTTATTAAGCTGTTAAGTGTATTCAACTTGGTAACAGCGGGGCAGTACCACCTGAATAACTTGTATTTGTCGCTCTTCAGCTTTGGGGGGAGTGCGTATTTAGTGGCAGTACTGTCGCGTTTGTTTCCGAAGTATAAAGTGGCAGCTGTGTTAGCTTTTCTGTTCTTTCCGTCGGTGGTGCTTTGGAGTACTGGTGTGATGAAAGAAACAGTTATGTTTGGCAGTATGTGCTGGCTGGTTGCAATCGCCTTGGTACTGTCACATAGGCACAGGCTTACTGTTTGGGGTTGGCTGTTGCTGCCATTGCAACTTTACCTGTTCATCAAAATAAAGCTCTTCTATGCGGCTTTGTTGCTTCCGCTACTGTTGGGTTATGTGCTGGTTCAGCATCTTAAAAAATACGTTAAGGCTTTAGTTACTCTTAAAGCGCAGTTGCTGCTTTTGTTAGCGTTGGCAGGTATAGTGGTGATGGTAGTGATGTGGCAGCGAAGCGTTTTTAATCCTGATTTTATACTTTGGAACCTTGAGAGTAGTTATACCTCACTATTGCAGCGGTCTAAAAACGCTCCGCATATTCATCTGAACGATTTAGAGCCAACCATCCAAAGTATGCTCCTCAATTATCCGGAGGCAGCCCTAAGTGCGCTTTATCGTCCGTTCATTGGCGAGTCCCGGAAGGTGCTGTACCTGCTTAGCGGATTGGAAAATCTGCTGTTGCTTATACTCACAGGTACAGCTATAGCCTCTGCATTCAGGAGGAGTGCAAGTGTAAAAGTAGAGCTGCTGCATGTGGTGTTGCTGGTGTTTATATTGGCCATGGCCGGAGTAGTAGGTCTCTCTACTCCAAATTTTGGTACCCTGAGCCGCTATCGCATTGTATTTCTGCCTTTCCTGGTATACTTGCTGTTGCAAAATGTGTATGCCAAACGGCTTCTGCAGCGCCTTAGACTACTGTAGCCATACTTTCAAACTCCCACACTTCTTCGTACCTTTGCGCCTTATTTAAGATTGAGTTATGCAAAATCCGGTAATCATATTGGGTGCCCAAAAGCTTGGTACCACCGCACTAGATATCTTTAACAGTAACAGCGTAATGGTGTACTGCTTTCTGGATGATAACCAGAAGCTACAGCAGGAAGAGATAAACAATGTGTCGGTGATGAGCAACACCGAAGATAACGAGTTCCTGAAACTGGTAGGTAAGAAGTGCGACGTATTTGTGGCTGTTGATGATTCCGCAGCACGTAAAGGCCTGATCAAGATGCTGAAAGATGAGCATAAGGTAGTGCCGGTAAACGCCATTCACCGTTTCAGCGCTGTGTCAGAATATGCATGGGTGGGCCATGGAAATCTAGTAGGCGCAGGTGCTATTATTAACAACAATGCTAAAGTAGGAGATAACTGCATCATCCACTCCAGAGCATTGGTTGATACCAAAGCTGAGATAGGTAACTACGCAGAGATAGGTGCAGGTGCTATCATCAATTCCGAAGCAGTGGTAGAGGAAGGGGCCTTTATAGGTACAGGTGCTGTAATAGTGTCTGGCGTGAAGATTGGCAAAAATGCCCGTGTTGGAGCTGGCTCTGTGGTAGTGGCTGACGTGCCTGCCAAAGCCACAGTTTTTGGCAACCCAGCTGCTCCAGTAAAGTAAACTTTTATACTTGCCAATGCTGTTACAGAACTGACAAAGGTCATTTTGCGGCAAATGGGTACTTCATACTTTTGCTGCAACAAGCATTCATTTTTCTTAACAACAGCTCCTAAGGAGCGGATTATTAATTTTTAACACTTAGCGAGAAACTAAGCAGTTATGAACAAAACCCACAGCATACTACTGTACTATTGCTACACGCCGATAGAAGATCCGGAGGCGTTTCGTGAGCAACATCACCTTTTCTGTCTTGAGCTAAACCTGCTCGGCCGCATCATTGTGTCGAAAGAAGGCTTGAACGGTACCCTTTCAGGTCTGAAAGAAGACTGTGACAAGTATATGGCAGCCATGCACGCTGATCCACGTTTTGCCAAGATTGACTTCAAGGTAGACTACTCAGACAAGCACGCTTTTGCGAAGCTGCACGTGCGTACGAAAGCAGAGATTGTACATTCTGGCCTGTTGCACATCGACCCCAACGCACGCACTGGCAAACATCTGGCTCCTAAGGAGTTTAAGGAGATGAAAGACCGCGACGATGTGGTGGTGCTGGATGTGCGCTCAGACTACGAGCACAGCGTAGGTCGCTTTAAGAACGCTGTTACGCTGGATATCGAAAACTTCCGTGAGTTTCCGGAGAAGGTGCAGGAGCTAAAAGAAAAGTATAAGGATAAGAAAATCCTGACGTACTGCACTGGTGGTATCAAATGCGAGAAAGCAAGTGCCTTCTTGCTGGAGCAAGGCTTTGAAGATGTATATCAGCTGCACGGCGGTATCATTAAGTATGGTATGGAAGCTGGCGGAGAGGACTTTGAGGGCAAGTGCTATGTGTTCGATAACCGAGTGGCTGTGGATGTGAACACTGTAAACCCAACGGTTGTTTCCAGGTGCCATGTGTGCAACACGGAGAGCGATCGTATGGTAAACTGTGCGAACCCTGTGTGTAACCTGCACGTGCCAATCTGCGAGAAGTGCGGCTGGGAAATGGATGGAGCCTGCTCAACAGAGTGTAAAGAACATCCGGAGAAACGCCCTTACGACGGCACAGGTTACTACCAAAAAGAGATGAACGGCTATAATCCGCTGAAAGGATTCAACCGCAAAAAGAAAACTGACGTACATGTATAAGTATTCTCTAAAGCTCAGAAAAGCGTGTGCCTAATCAGCCACGCTTTTCGTGTTTTTAACCTAGACAAAGGACATAAGACGTAAGATAAAAGGCTTAGTGTGTATAAACTCCAAAGTGATTGATCAATAGTCTTTTGTCTTATCTGCTGTGTCCTCAATAAAATCTATGGCTTTTATTCCAGAATCAGAACTAATCATAAATCCAAACGGTACGGTTTACCACCTTAACCTGCTGCCAGAGCATATTTCCGACACCATCATCACGGTAGGAGACCCGGAGCGGGTGGCAAAGGTGAGCCGACACTTCGACGAGATAGAGGTAGTGGTAGCCAAGCGGGAATTTATCACGCACACGGGCTACTATAAAGGCAAGCGCCTGACGGTTATCTCCACTGGTATGGGCACCGATAATATCGATATCCTGATGAACGAACTGGATGCGCTGGTGAACATTGACTTCCAGAGTCGTACAGTGAACGAGGAGAAGATCAAGCTGAATATCATACGCATCGGAACCTCAGGCTCCCTGCAGGAAACGGTGCCGCTAGGTAGCCATCTCGCTTCACACTATAGCATAGGCTTGGACTCGCTGATGGAGTTCTACCAAATCGAGCAGTCAGAAGAAGAGCATAGCATCACGAGGGCCTTACAGCAGGAGTTGGGTATAGGTTTTAAACCATACTGTGTTACTGCCTCGCCGCACCTTCTTGAAAAGGTTGCCTTTGACATGCTGCCGGGGTATACGTTAACCTGTCCTGGATTTTACGCTCCTCAGGGGCGTGTACTGCGCGGGGGATTGCGGAATGAGCGTTTGCTGCATACGTACCAGAACTTCCGGCACAATGATTTTATGCTCACAAACTTCGAGATGGAAACAGCCGGATACTACAGCATGGGCCGAATATTAGGTCATAATGTGCTGTCGTTAAACGCTATTGTGGCTAACCGCATAACGCACCAGTTTGCCGACAATGCGGAGCAGGTAATTGATGACCTGATTCTAAAAGTACTGGAGCGCATCTAAGTATAAAGCGTTACCCTTAAAAACAAAAACAGCTTGCTCAGTTCTTCTGGGCAAGCTGTTATACTTTATACTTCCAAAGTATAAGGGGCAAAGGTTTGGGTTTCATAGTTTAGCAGTAGTTAATTTCTAAGATAGAACGCAGTGGCAGAAACATACCAGATCTCAGAAGTACAAAGTCCTTATCCAATCCCCACAATGTTGCTTCTACGCACTTCTTCTCTCCAGAGGCTGTCTTAAACGTGATCATAGATTTGTTGCGGTTGGTGTTGCTTAAAATTGTGGCACGGTTGGCATCGTCATAGCGGCGACTTTTTTCTGATGAATCCTGTAGCACATCTTTTTTACTGAATTTTAAAGTTGGGATTCGCTCTTTGCTGATTAGTTTGGTGTTGTTCTGTTGTTTTTGCATAGTTTAATTATTTGGTGTGGTATATATAGTGCAGATATCATGCCATAATGGTGTTTAAACATTGTTGTGCAGCAGCTGCAAAAAAAGCAAGTATGGGTATACTTGCCTGGCGCTAAAGGAGGAGAAGTACTACTCTAGAAGAATTCTATCCCTATAATCGAGGAGACAGGAATAGAGCAGCCTGCTTTCAGCGTCATATACTTATCGTCAACTGCCCATACTGTGGTATCCACGCGGCGCTGTTCGCCATCGGCAGTCTGGAAAGTGATTTCCACTTTACCACGGTAAACATTACCAAGGGAAGCTGCGCGGTTCAAGTCCCATATGCGCTTCTTACGAGCTTCGGGATCTGTGAGTACGTCATCGTGCCCAAAGCGGAGGGAAGGAATTACTTCCTTCTCTACCATCGGGATAGGGTTTACAAAGGTTTCCATGTGCAATTGTTTAAGTTAACTACAACCAATATAGGAAACCGTCATATTATGTGCAATGTTTTAACGCTGATTTTTAAGGAACTACAGGCGCTGCAAAAACGCTAGTGTGTCTACGCCATCGGCATAATCCCACACCATTGGGTTTTGGGCCTCACCAAACGGAATGCTGCTCTCCAGCCAACCATGTGCTGATACCACTACCTGCGTTTTATCTTTCACCTCGGCTAACTTCTGGCGCAGGTCAGACAGTGACGTAAACGTGTCGTAGAATAAGACCGAAATAGGAGATACCAGGTTATTGCTTTGCTGCACCAGCATAAAGCCGTTGTCGAAGTGAGGCACGCGGTTAACCAGAAGTATAGACTTGTTGTAGTCGTAGTTGTTCTGGTATTTGTGGTGGTCTAACAGGTTTTCACGGTGCTGATTTGCCTCAAAGAACTTATCAAAAATATACCCCTCCGGCACAAATACCTTCGACACATTACGGCACCCTAAACCATAGTAACGGAAAACATCTTCGCCTAAAGCTTTCAGATCATCTGCTTCCTCGTGCCCCGTTAGCACACCAATGCTTGTTCTGTTTTTGCGGATAATGTGCGGGCGCTTGGCAAAGTAGTACTCAAAGTATCGCGCAGTATTGTCAGAGCCTGTAGCAATTATGGCATCAGCTTCTTTCAGCAGCTCTACAAACTCTATGTGGCTTCCAAAAGCCGGCTCAATGCCTATAAGCATGTTTGCAAGGCGCTTTACCAGTATATCATCGCTGGAGCTCAGCTTAGCCAATAAATGGTGCCCACTGATCAATACGGCAAGAAAATCGTGGAACCCAACCATAGGAATATTGCCAGCCATCACCACGCCAACCTTCTTAGGTGTAACCTGTTTAAGGTGGTAAGGGTAAAGCCACTCACGGAGATACTGCTCTTGCAGCATGGTAACAATGCCACTTAGAGCACAGGTAACATTCTCTTCTGTAAACCAAGGGTTACGCGAGGCGGCTGAGAAGGCCAATGCCTGCCGCTCCTCAGGCGTCAGGTTTTGCAGCTGTTTCCCGAGTTCTACAAAGGCTTCTATCCTGTTCTCTAATGTCATGGCAAATTGTATGGCTTATAAAAAATTACTTGATAGGGATACTGATTGTTCCTAATTTTGTTCTTTAAAAGAAACAGAAGTACAAAAGTATAAAAAATATACAGGAGATACGACTATGGCTATAATGATAACCGATGAGTGCATTAACTGCGGAGCTTGCGAGCCAGAATGCCCGAATACTGCCATTTACGAAGGCGGTGCGGAGTGGACTTGGGGCGGCGGTACTGCATTAACGGAAGTTGAGATTGACGGAGGCGAGGTTGTGCCGGGTGATGCCCCACAGACACCTATTTCAGATGAGTTTTACTACATCGTTTCCGATAAATGCACTGAGTGTATGGGCTTCCATGAGGAACCGCAGTGCGCTGCCGTTTGCCCTGTGGATTGCTGCGTAGACGACCCAGACTACCGCGAGACAGAGGAAGAGCTGCTGGCCAAAAAGTCTTGGCTGCACCAGGAAGCTTAGGAGTAAAGTGTGATTTGAGGAAAACCTGCTCGTTGAGGCAGGTTTTTCTGTTTAGGGACAAATTAGGGTTTCAGGCATTTACTTCTGCCCATCAACAATCAGTAACTAACAACCAACAATTAAAGCAAAATCCCTAATTTTGCTTTTTAGCATAATACGCCGAAAATAACTTGTATAAGATGTCTATCTCAACAAAATATAACCCCAAGGAAGTAGAGAAGAAGTGGTACGACAGCTGGATGCAGCGCGGCTTCTTCCACTCAGAGCCAAATCCTAAAAAAGAGCCTTATACCATCGTGATTCCGCCGCCAAACGTAACCGGTGTGCTGCACATGGGACACATGCTCAACAATACCATTCAGGATGTGCTTATCCGCAGGGCACGTATGCAAGGCAAAGAGGCTTGCTGGGTACCTGGTACCGACCATGCTTCTATCGCCACAGAGGCAAAGGTTGTAGCCATGCTCAAGGAGAAAGGCATCAATAAAAAGGATCTGACCCGTGAGGAGTTCCTAAAGTATGCTTGGGAGTGGAAGGAGAAATATGGCGGCATCATCCTGGAGCAGCTTAAGAAGCTAGGGGCTTCCTGCGACTGGGACCGCACCCGTTTTACCATGGAAGACGACATGAGCGCTGCCGTAATCGAGGTGTTCGTAGACCTGTACCGCAAAGGACAGATTTACCGTGGTGTGCGCATGGTAAACTGGGATCCGCAAGGCAAAACCGCACTTTCTGATGAGGAGGTTGTGCCGAAAGACACCATGGCCAAAATGTATCACCTGAACTACGAGATAGTAGCTGATGGTGCAGCAGAGCCAACTTATATCACCGTAGCTACATCGCGCCCTGAAACCATCATGGCTGACGTGGCTGTAGCTGTAAACCCGAACGACGAGCGTTATACGCACCTGCATGGTAAGTCTGTTCGCATTCCGTTGCTGGGTAAGGAGATTCCGATTATACAAGATGAATATGTATCCATCGACTTCGGTACGGGTGCCCTGAAAGTAACGCCAGCCCACGACTTGAACGATTACGAGCTGGGCCAGAAGCACAAGCTGCCATCGATCGACATCCTGAACGATGATGGTACCCTGAATGCACAGGCGCAGCTGTACGTGGGCCAGGATCGTTTTGAGGCACGTAGAAACATTGTAAAAGACCTGAAAGAAGCCGGCTTGCTGGTGAAGGTTGAGGAGTATGCCAGTGTACTGCAAACATCAGAGCGTACGGGTGCTGTAATTGAGCCGCGCCTTTCTATGCAGTGGTGGTGCAAAATGGATAAGATGGCCAAGCCTGCCCTGGAGTCTGTGATGAACAATGAAATCCGCCTGCACCCGCCGAAGTTCAAGAATATGTACCGTTCCTGGATGGAGAACGTGCACGACTGGTGTATCTCACGCCAGCTGTGGTGGGGACAGCAGATACCAGCCTACTACTTGCCGGATGGCTCTTATGTAGTGGCTACCACTGCTGAGGAAGCTTTGAAACTAGCCCGTAAGGAGAGTGGCAACGAAAGCCTGCAGCTTGAAGACCTGCGCCAGGACGAAGACGTGCTGGATACATGGTTCTCTTCCTGGCTGTGGCCGATCTCAGTGTTCGATGGTTTCAAAGACCCGGATAACAAGGACATCCTGTACTACTACCCAACCAACGACCTGGTAACGGCTCCGGAGATCCTGTTCTTCTGGGTAGCACGTATGATCATGGCTGGTTTCGAGTTCCGTAATGAGCTGCCATTCCGCAATGTATACCTGACAGGTATTGTGCGCGATACGCAGGGGCGCAAAATGTCTAAGCAGTTAGGCAACTCACCAGATCCGTTGGACCTGATCGAGCAGTACGGAGCAGACGGTGTGCGTGCTGGTATGCTGTTCAGTTCTCCAGCCGGAAACGACCTGTTGTTCGACGAGAAACTGGTAGAGCAGGGCCGTAACTTCAGTAACAAGATCTGGAACGCCTTCCGTCTGATTAAAGGATGGGAAGTAGACGAAAGCCTGCCGTTCCCAAACGAGACAGCCGTTAAGTGGTTTGAGTCGCGCTTTAACGAGGCGTTCGTGCAGATTGAGGATCACTTCAGCAAGTTCCGTATTTCGGATGCATTGCTGGCCGTATACAAGTTGGTGTGGGACGACTTCTGCTCTAATTACCTGGAGATGATCAAGCCTGCTTACCAGCAGCCGATCGATAAGCAGACAATAGATGCCACCACTGCTTTCCTGGAGAAAGTGCTGAAGGTGCTGCATCCGTTTATGCCGTTCATCACCGAGGAAATTTGGCACGAACTGAAGGAGCGCAAGGATAAAGAATACCTGATCGTTTCTGCATGGCCTAAGAAGGATAAGTTCGATAAGGGTATTATCGAGAAGATGGAGAACGTGTTGAGCATTGTTGGTGGTATCCGCAACGTGCGCAACTCGAAGAACATTCCGAATTCTAAGCAACTGGAGCTGTCGATTAAAAACCTGAGCGGCACAAACTATGAGCCATTCCTGGGCATTGTTCGAAAGCTAGCTGGTGTAAGCGAAGTAAGCTTTGTGCAGGAGAATTTAGAAGGCGCTATCAGTTTCGTAGAAGCCGGCGACGAGTTCTTCATCCCAATGGAGGGTAATATAGATGTAGACGCCGAGCGTGAGCGCCTAACGAAGGAGCTGGAGTACACCAAGGGCTTCTTGGCATCGGTAGATAAAAAATTGAGCAACGAGCGCTTCGTAAACGGTGCACCCGAGGCTGTAATTGCCAGCGAGCGTAAGAAAAAGGCCGATGCTGAGGCCAAGATCAACGCCATTGAGCAAAGCCTGGCTGCGCTGTAAGTAAGTCTTAAAGTATAAAACAGAAGCGGCTGTTCTCGTAAGGGAACAGCCGCTTCTGTTTTATACTTTACTCTTAATTGCTTAGTGCACCAGCATCATTCTGTTAGAAGAAACTTTGCCGTTAGCGTTTACACGGTAAATGTAAGTTCCGCTTGGCAGGTTGCTACCGTCGAACTTCAGACTATGGTTACCAGCAGGCATGTTTTCTGCAACAAGAGTCTGCACTTTATTGCCAAGCACGTCAAATACCTCAACTGTTACATAAGCATCTTTTTCCACACCATAGTTGATGGTAGTCACTCCATGGAACGGGTTAGGGTAAGAGAAGCTCTTTTCCCACAATGCTGGCTCAGCCTTCAGCTCAGATGTGCTAGACGTAACAAGAGGCTGGGCTAATGTTTGCCATCCAGTGAAAGTACGTGTAATAACTACTGCAAAGTCAGCGCGTGTTACATCTTGCAAAGGCTTAAATGTAGCGTGTAAAGTTGGAAGCAGGTCATAAGGTCCTTGTGTTACAGAATAGTACGCATTGATCAGGTTAAGCTCAAGTGCTACACTCACATAACCTTCTAAACCCGCCGGTATGTCTTTAGCGTCTTCTATTGGGTAATCTTTGCCATCAACATTAACTGTTACAGCTTTACCATTTCTGTTTAGTGCTTCCTGCTGTAAGCCAAGCGACTGTACCAGAGAGTATGCCAAACTAGCTCTGTTTACTTTACCATTCGGAGAGAACTTGCCTGCTCCATCTGCTAGTATAACGCCGTTATTGGTGTGGAAACGGTCTCTCAGAGCTGCTCCTTTAGCAGAAACAGATTCGGCCAAGAGGAGCTGGTCAGATTTCAAATCACTAAAGGAAGAAGTGCCATTAGTGGGCATGTACTGGCGAACGGCCTGGCCCATCATCAGATAATCTGCCAATTGAATTCGCTTCAGAGGTTCATCAGGCTTGAATCCACCACCGCTTAAACCATCCGCTAAGCGTGCGCTTACTGCTAGCTTTATAGATGCTTCGGCTGGGTGACCTGCAATGTCGTTTAGGCCAGTGGCACCGAGCATCTGCTTGGTTGTTACATATCCGTCAATCTTTTCAGGAATAGCAATACCGTTCAAGCCTGAGATTTTAACTGTCCAAGTACCTGGAACTGGATTTGCAACTGCCACGGTACGGTCATGGTACAAGGTGAAAGCAACATAGATACCTGATCTGTACTCTTGGCCGTCAGGCGAGATGAGGCTTAAGTTTACAGGATTTCCAGTTTCACCGGAAACGCCTCCTGCCAATATCTTGGCTTCTATGCCGGTTGTGCCCTCTGTAACCTCAAAGGTTTCTGAATTTCCGGATGTTAAGATAGGATCAAAGTTGATAGAGAAAGGAATTCTTTCTTCTCTGGAATTTATGTTGCTGTTGAATTTTCTGTTGATGTTAAGAGTCGAACCAAAGGAAGTGCTTCTGAATATATGGTCGACAGCGGCATATGCATTTACATAGCCTGCACCTATTTCCCATGACTCATGACCTGGGATGTTAGTGGCTGTAAGCTCTAGAATGCTCTTTACCTGATCAGCAGTAAGGGAAGGGTTTGCGTCTAACATAAGTGCTACTATACCTGCCACATGTGGAGTAGCCATAGAGGTGCCGCTCATGTGGGTGTAGAAAGGTACATGAGCTGGGTCAAGCTCTGCAGCATCCATATCTACAGAAAGTGAAGAGACAGGGGCTAAAACTCTTGTTGATACAACATCAACTCCAGGCCCAACTACCGTCGGACGGTTCTCATAGGTCCAGGTTCTGCCACCTGCAGTGAAGGTGCCCTTGTCGCCTTTAAGCCCTCTTGATGAGAAATCAGCCAGTCTGCCATATCTGTCGCCTGCACCTACAGAGATTACCCATGGTGCTACAGCATAAGGGTTATGCGTATCGGCACCAGGTCCGGAGTTACCAGCTGCAAATACAGAAATTATGTTGTGCTGATATGCTTTCAGAGAAGCCACGTTTACCGGGTTATTCGGATCAAATGGTCCTGATGAGCCCCATGAGTTACTAATAACTCTGATGCCATATCGTGCTTGATTGATAAGGGCATAGTCATACCCACCAATCGCGTCCAGAATAAATAAGGCACCACCAGAGCCGTAGCCGATCAGGTCAGCACCTGTTGCTACACCAGCATATTTGCCGTTAGACATGGTTCCCAATCCTCCTACTGTACCAGCACAGTGGGTGCCATGCCCTGAGTTAGTATCTGTGTTCGGTACATTTTCTAGCCAGGTAGGGGGAGCTAGGGTTGTAAAGCTGTTTAAGTTAGTGGTGCCTAAAACATTTTGCTTTAAGTTCTTTCCTAGTTTAAGATCCTCGTGTGTGCCGTCAATACCACTATCGTTGATAACCACGGTTACGCCTTTGCCAGATACAGGAAGGCCACCATTTTTAGTGGTCATTTCCATGTCTGTTCTTAATCTTTGTACACCTGTTAGATGGGTGTCATGGTAGTTGTAATAGATAAGCTTTTTGTTTAGGTAAAGTGACCTTACCTGCTCATTTTTGGCAAGAGCATCTATTTGTGATGCAGTAGCAAGTACGCCAGCTATAGGGAGAGTCTGAAAGGATACACCAGATGTAATACCTAAGCTGTTTAGTAAAGATAAATTGGCAGGAGTAGGAGAGCTGTCGCCGTGGAAAGTTACTACTACTTCAATCGGGCTGGTAGCTGTTTGTAAGAGTTGCTTAAGCTCTTTGTCAACAGTTGCCTGTGCCAAAGCAGAACCCGTAAAGAGAACGAGTGCTACAACCAATGTTAAAAGTTGTTTCATGGGGGAAGATGAGTTAAAAGTGTTACATATAAATTGTATTAAATAAGTTGGAACGTTAGGAGTAATTGCACTAAGCAGGATATGGCTCAGCTGCAATTCTTCGTGTGCATATAGTATTACTAAGTAGGTGTGGGAGCGGATGTAGTTGCATTATACTATATATGAATGATTTTGTTGTTGCTTAAAGGTATATTTTTTTGAAAATATATCATGTGTTATAACATTATTTCCTAGGGGAATGCAATGCCGTTTCTTTAACATTAATTTAGTGGATAAAAATAGAGTTATTGTACTTGTTTTATTATACAATTGAATTATGTTGATGATGTAACATCAGTAATGAATACAACAAGGATAAATATCAGCACCCATGCAACCATTGGGCATGGTTTGGAACTCTCCTTACAAAAGAGACCAATCCGCACAACCTAAAACTATGGCCAACTACTTCTTTCCAATCTTGCTTATACTTTTAGTGTGGCAGTGCCAGGATGAGGCCCATACAGAGGTAAAGCCGCAGCATGCAGCTTTGGGTAAGGCGTTCACTTTAGAGCAGGGGGAGCAGGTAAAATTAGCCGCAAGTGATTCAATGGTACTTGAGTTGATGTTGGAAGAGGTGAAAGATTCCCGTTGCCCAGAGGATGTAGTATGCGTTTGGCTGGGCAATGCCACGGCTATTGTCAGAATTTCGTACGCAGCCAACAGAGGGCAGAAAGTAAGCTTCTGTATCGGCGATTGCCGCCCAGATCCGGTGAGGACCAAGCACACAATTGCTGTTGAAGTAGGAGAGCAGGAGTATGAGGTAATATTATTGGAAGTGTCTCCTTACCCTAACACCAATCTCGAGGAGACAGCCAAGCATGTAAAGTTACTGGTCAATAAGATAGACTGAAGTAACTATTATCAACGTCATGCCTAGGGAAATGCATGCCACCTGCTCCTTAAGAAGTACGACTGTTACAAGTAAGTTGCTAATACGGTGACTTTCTATTAATATCTGCCACCCTTGATTCCTTAGTATGAAACAGACTTTAACAATTCTGCTACTGCTATGTGCGTTCATTTCTGATGCTCAATCAAGATCCAAGGCAGAGTGTTGGGGAGTCATAACGACGATTCTCTTTCCTATGTCAACATAGGTATATGGAATAAGAACATAGGAACAGCCTCGGATGAACATGGAGTCTTCAAGCTTGCCTTGTCGCAGGAGCATGCTCTGGATACACTTACTTTTTCGGCCATTGGCTACAAGGAGTTATCAATAGCAGTACAGGATATAAATAAATCAGAAGAGCTGGAAATTAAACTGGTGGAAAAGGTGGCAAACCTGCAGGAGGTGGCGGTAACCGGGCGTAAGATGAAGATTAAAAAGCTGGGTATAACAGGCCGCCTGCCTGTGGTGTGGGGGAATCCGGATAGAAGAGAAGAGCTCAATATTTATGAGTTTGCAAACCTGATAGAGATAAAAGAGAAGCCAACGCAACTACTTTCCGCCCATTTTTACCTCACTAGCTCTAAAATGGACTCGGCTTTGTTCCGCATTAACCTGTACAAGGAACGCAACGGTATGCCGGGCGAACGACTGGCAGAGCAAAGCATAGTGCAGCGCCTTTCTACTAAGGAGGGGTGGGTGCGCATTGATTTAAAGCCATTCGGTGTGTATACAGAGGAGGACTTTTACCTGGGCATCGAATACCTGCCGGCAGCTGATGCTGAGAGGAAGTCTATCATGCTGGGCGGTAAGTTAGGAGGTTCAAGCTATTCCAGAAAAGCGAGCCTGTGCAGTTGGGAAAAGTTTGTCGGTGCCAGCCTGAGTGGCTATGTGACTGTACTGCAGTAGCTTTATAACTCAGGTTATACTCTGCTAAGCTTTGTTAAAAAATATCCGGCACCAGATGCATTGTTAATTAAAACCAGCTATTATATTTGCAGTACCAATCCTCAGCAGCTGTTTAGGATTGAAATGCGCAAGTGGCGAAATTGGTAGACGCGCTGTCTTCAGGCGGCAGTTCCGCAAGGTGTGAAGGTTCGAGTCCTTTCTTGCGCACAAAACGAGGCTAATCTTTTTAGGTTAGCCTCGTTTGTTTTTATACGTATTAATTCTCCTGCTATACAACTTAGCTAAAACACAAAGCCCCTTCTGTCTTACTCAGAAGGGGCTTTGTGTTTGGTAAAAGTGCCGTTATACCAGTTCAGGCTTTCTATCTTGCTCTGATAAGCTTTCTACAAGCTCTGGATTTGTTGTCTCTACCAGGCCCACCTCTGGCTGTGGGTTGAACTCGCCTTCCCAACGGGCTACCACTGCAGTGGCCAGGCAGTTGCCGGTCACGTTAACGGAGGTACGGGCCATGTCCATCAACTCATCTATGCCAAGTATGGCAAACACTGGCCACACCGGCAGGTTGAAAGAGGCTACGGTGCCTAGCAGAATAACCAGGGAGGCGCGAGGCACGCCGGCTACCCCTTTTGAAGTCAGCATAAGGGTGAAGACCATCACCAACTGCTGTTCCCACGTGAGCGGCACGCCTGCTGCCTGTGCCACAAACACGGAGGCTAAGGCAAGGTACAGGGTAGTACCGTCCAGGTTAAAGCTGTAGCCGGTAGGCATAACGAAGGCTACAATGCGGCGAGGCACACCCAGCTTCTCCATCTCCTCCATAGCACGAGGCAGGGCTGCCTCTGAGCTGGTGGTGGCAAAGGCAATGGAAACCGGCCCGGAGATGGCTTTGAGGAATCTCCTGATCGGAACTCGGGCGATCAGGGCCACCGGCAGAAGCACCAGCAGGGCAAATGCCAGCAGGGCCACATACAAGGTCGCAAGCAGCTGGAACAGGTTAAGCAAAATGCCGAAGCCCATGTGGCCTACAGTATAAGCAATAGCCGCTCCCACACCCACGGGTGCAAAATACATGATAACGTTGGTGAACTTGAACATGGTCTCGGAGAGGCTCTCGCAGAAGTCCAGCATAGGCTTGCGCTTCTTCTCGTTGACCATGGCCAGGCCGATGGCAAACAGCACGCTGAACACCACAATCTGCAGCACCTGCCCCTCGGCTACAGACTTGGCGATGTTCTCCGGGAATACATGCAGGATGATCTCTGAGGTTGTCTGGGCAGGCACAGCCTGTATCTCTTCGTGGCTTTGGGCCAATCCTGCGTCGATTCCCTCACCAGCCTTGCTGAGGTTGATGGCAGCAAGGCCTATAAAAAGCGCCAGCGTGGTTACAACCTCGAAGTACACAATGGCTTTCCAGCCCATGCTGCCCACCTGCTTGAGGTTGGCATGTCCGGCTATACCCACCACCAGTGTGGCGAAAATAAGCGGCGCAATAATCGTCTTGATGAGTTTCAAGAAGACCTTGCTGAGCACATTCAGGTTAACGGCAAACTCAGGGAAGTCGTAGCCAATTTCGGCACCCACCACCATGCTGATCAATATCCAGGTGGTCAGGGATCGCTTCTGCAGGCCGTAGAGGAGCAGTACGGCAATACCAGCCCACCGAACTGCTAACAGTGCCTCGCCGGGCAGAGAAACAAAGCTGTACTGTTGCAGCACAGTAAGAATGGCCGCGATGGTAATACACAGCAGCGTGGCCAGAGGTAAAAAAGACTTTTTCATAAAGAAGGTTAAAAACAAGTAGGCCAAAGCCTGTACCAATAAAAAAGCCTTTGTAGCGGACACTGCTGTTTTGCCTTATTCTCAGGGTTTTATCTACAGGACACACTTACATTAGCTTACAAATATAGAAGTTGGAAAAACAGCGACAAATAGCTGAAGGGCTGGTGCAGAACTATTTTTTTTAGCTCCTGAATATGTGGAGGAAAGTTTATACTTTGTTTGCTGTATTTGTGGCAAAAAGTGGCTTAAGAGGGATAAAAAATGCAATTTGACCCAAAGCATACCATTAAACCCTGTACCTTATGTTAAAATGGCATATAGAGGTCCTTCATCTCAAGCTAAAGCACATCCATATCATCTCACCAAACACCCCGGCTACAAAGGTGAATTTTTTGGTGCAGGTGTCAGATGGTGAATTCAGTGGCTTTGGAGAGGCGGCACCAGACTTGCGGTACGGTGAAACACCTGAACTGCTGCTGCAACAGTATAAAGTGCTGTTGGTAGCAGGTTTACCCCAGGTGCAAAGTATGGAGGAGTTATTGCAGCTGTTGGAGCAGCACCCGCCCATTAATGCCCTGCGCTTTGCCATAGAGGCTGCTTACCTGCACTATTTTTGCCAGCACAAAGGTATACCCGTGCACCAGTTATTGGGGCAGCCAGTGCCTCAGCCACAGGCCACTTGTTTTACACTGGCTGTAACATCCCCAGAAGAAGTACAGGAGTATGTATTGAGCCAAAACTTGGAGCGCTTCAGATACCTCAAAGTAAAAGTAAATCCGGAGCAGGGGCTGGAGTTAGTACAGGAGGTACTACATTTTACAGATCAGCCCCTGGTACTGGAGGGGCATGAGAGGTGGCTAAACCCTCAAGAGCTGCTAAACTTCCTGAATGCGCTGGATAGAAGCCGAATACTATTTATAGAGCAACCCATGCCTGTCGCTAAGGCAGCAGCTTATGCTCAGCTTAAAAACATAAGCCCGATCCCGCTTGTTGCTGATGAGTCAGTAACAGATATGGCAGATTTTGAGCTGCTACGCACGCAGTTTCATGGCATCAGTATAACGCCTATGAAAGCTGGGGGCTACCTTAATACAGTAAGGCTGCTGCAGGAGGCTAAGAAGTACGGGTTGATGACAGTGCTTGGTTCAGCTATAGAAACAACGTTAGGAGCTTGGAGTGCCATGCAGTTAAGTGGAGCATTTAATTTTGTTAACTTAGATGGTTTTCTAATGCTGAAAGAGGAGCCTTTTGGGTTGGTGCAGGAGCAGCAGGGCGTAATATACCTGAAGTAGGCTGTACTGCACATACAAGAAGGCTCGGCAGGTGGATGTATAAACTGTTAATCAGTATAGTAAGGAAACTTTTTAAAATTATTTTTGTTAATATGTTTGTACATTAAATGTAGGTACATAAATTTGCATCATCATACTGAAGCTTAATGCTGCACATGAAAATTGAAGACGAGATAAAACAAAGTGTTTTTAAAAGCGAGTACCAAAAGGCTTATATCAATTTGATATATACCTCGGGGTATTTGCAGCAGGCGCAGTCAGCACTATTTAAGCCCTTTGGCGTTACGCTGCCACAGTATAATATCCTGCGCATCTTGCGTGGGCAACATCCTAAGCCAGCTACCATCAGCCTGCTGATTGAGCGCATGCTGGATAAAACTTCGAATGCCTCACGCATTGTAGATAAACTTGAGGCCAAGGAGCTGGTAACGCGTAAGCAGTGCCCCTCTGACCGCCGCACGGTAGATGTGCTCATCACGCAGAAAGGCCTGGACCTACTGGAGCAGATGGATGGTCTGGAAGGTGGCAAAGGTACAGGTATCACAAACCTGACAGAGGATGAGGCAACCCAGCTGAATGCCCTGCTGGATAAAATCAGAAATAATAACAACCATAACCAATAGTGTCAATCAACAAAAACAGATGAAAAAGTACGTAATTCTTGCCTCTCTTGCCGGCTCGCTGCTATTCACAGCTCATGCTGGTAACACAAACACTGTGGCCGCTACAGGCACTACAGAGGTAGCCGCTCCCGCCAAGGCGCGTGCTTATAAAGTAGATGTTGCTAAAAGCGACCTGAAGTGGCACGCCAAAAAAGTTACAGGTGAGCACATGGGTAACATTGCTCTGAAGAGCGGTGATATTCAGGTTAGCGGTAACAAGGTTGTAGGCGGTACCTTTGTGATCGATATGAACAGCATCACTTGCTCTGATATCAAAGATGCAGAGTATAACGGTAAGCTGATTGGTCACCTGAAGTCTGATGACTTCTTCAGTGTAGAGAAGCACCCGACTGCTACATTCAAAATCACTAATGTGAAACCAGTTGCTAACGCTGCAGCAGGTAAGCCTAACGCAACCGTAACTGGCGATTTAACTATCAAAGGCATCACAAACCAGGTTTCTTTCCCGGCTACTGTGTCAGTGAAAGATGGTGTAGCTTCTGCTAAGGCTGACGTTACTATCGACCGCTCTAAGTTCGATGTGCGCTACGGTTCTAAGAGCTTTTTCGATAACTTGGGCGACAAAGCAATCTATGACGATTTTGTTGTTTCTCTGGACGTAACAGCGAAGCAATAATTTCTTAAGCAAGTATCTTAAACCGCTCCGAAACAAAGGCGGAGCGGTTTATTTTTATAGTAATCTATTCTTTCATACATATAACAAACATTCATGAAAAGAACAGCAATTTATGCTTCGTTTGCAGCAGCTTTATTTTTTACTGCCTGCGGCGGCGAAACAGAAACAGCCGAAACAACAACTGTAACATCAGAGGCAACTGCTGCCACTGGTGAAGGTGAAATTTACCAGGTCGTGCAGGACCAGAGCACTGTAGGCTGGCATGGTACTAAAGTTGCCGGCGAGCACAAAGGTAACATTGATGTACAGAGCGGTGAGCTGACTGTAAACGGCGACCAACTGACTGGCGGTACTATCGTGATCGATATGAGCACCATCAGCAACTCTGACATTACAGCTGAGGAAGACAATGCCAAACTAGTTGGCCACCTGAAGTCTGAGGATTTCTTTGGTGTAGAGAAATATCCAACAGCTAAATTTGAAATTACAAGTGCTTCTCCGATAGCTAACGCTGCTGCCGGTGAGCCTAACTATAACGTAGAAGGTAACCTTACCATCAAGGAAACTACTGAGAAAGTAAGCTTCCCTGCTACAGTTAATGTAGAAAACGGAACTGTAACAGCTAAGGCTGATGTGGTTGTAGATCGTTCTAAGTACGATGTACGCTATGGTTCTGAAACTCTTCTGGGTGAACTTGGCGACAAGGCTATCTCTGATGAGTTTACTGTTTCTTTCGACTTAACTGCGAAGAAATAAACAAATAGTATATTAAGCTTCTACGGAAAAACCGCTTTGGCTCTAGTGCCGGGGCGGTTTTTCTGTTTATACTTACCACCTTATTTTTCTACCTTTGGCTATCTGTACTACCTGCTAATCATAATATGCATTACCTGTTGAGATATACCTACACCTGGCTTTTACTAGGTGCTCTGCTAATTACTTCCTGCTCACAAAAAGTGGATCCTGAAGCGCAGATCATTGTAGATGCTGCACTTACAGCACATGGTGCCGCAAACCTAGATCAGAGCGTTATTTCTTTCAGGCTCCGGGATAAGCAGTACCGCGCGCTTCGTGATAATGGTGCCTTTGTCTATAGCCGCACTTTTACAGATTCTACGGGCCAGCGTATTCACGATGTGCTGAGCAACAGCGGCTTTAAGCGCACTATAGATGATAAAGAAGTAGAGTTGCCGGAGGAAAGGGAAAAAGCCTACAGTGCCTCTGTAAACTCAGTAATTTACTTTGCTCTGTTGCCTTACTTCTTGAACGATGTCGCTGTACGTAAAGAATACCTGGGCGAGGCTACCATAAAAGGGGAGCCATACCATAAGGTAAAGGTCACTTTTGCGCAAGAAGGGGGAGGAGATGATTTTGAGGATGAGTACGTATACTGGTTCCATAAGCAGCGCCATACTATGGACTACCTGGCCTACAATTTTAAGGAAGATGGGGGAGGATCACGCTTTCGGGAAGCTACAAATTCCAGAGAGGTGGGCGGCGTTCTGTTCCAGGACTACAACAACTATAAAGTAGCTGATAAAGACTTTCCTATCCAGAACTATGACCGGGCTTTTGAGGCAGCTAAGCTGGAGAAAGTATCGGAAATAAACCTGGAGGAGCTGCAGGTAAGCAAGCTGCAGTAATCAGAGTATAAGAACATAAGCTTATGCTTGACCAAGTGACAGACCTGCTTTAAGGTGCTTATGCCTACTCAATCTCAAATTCCTGTGGTAGTGGCACGGTAAGGTGCTTTGGCCTGCTGTGGATCTGCTGCAGAAAACTATCCAGCTCTGATTTATACTCGAGGTGGTAATCTTCGTGCAGGTTTTTGCGGATGAGCTGAATAGTGCGAAGCAGCAGGCGTGCTGAGGCAGTAAAAAAGCCCTTGTAATAGCTGTCGAACTGGCCTGTAAAGTTGTCGAAGATGAGGCGAAGCGTGTACATGTGCAGATCGATCTCAGTCTTTGGCTCCTTGGTGATGCGCTTAAAACGGGCAATCTCTTTCATGGCCTTTCGTAGCGCCTTGGTAAGCGCCTTTGCAAGGCTGCGGCCACTGGCGTTTATCAGTAACTCATGAATTTTGTCGGCTGCGTCGTCATACACCTCTTCCAGCGTTACTTCTTCCAGTAACTCATACCGCAGAATGTCATACAGTTCGGCATCGCGACGGGCTGCCTTCAATATAATAGCTTCTTTTTCCTTGTCGCCCAGGTTTTTTACTGCCTGTCGAAACGCCGGTGAAATGGCTGGCATAGTGCTTAGTTAGGCAAGTTGTCAAGGTCCAGCAGGTCTTGCTGACGAGCGGTGGCCTTCTTGTTCTTTTTTAAATCTTTCAGGCTGATAAAGTTCGCCCTAGTATCGCCGAAGGGTATGGCAGCTTTACTTGCCCAGCAGCTGGTAAATTCTACACCAGCCATACCTGTAGCCAGATCGATGCGGTTAGGCGGGTAACCTAGTTGTACTACAATATCGGTTGTGGTCAGGTCCTCCAGGTTTACTTCTTGTTCGCTATAGCCAAGTTCCTGAAGTACTGCCAGTACTTTTGTGGCATTCTCTGCAGATGGGTTAATCCAGATATCGATATCACCAGTATAGCGAGGATACCCATAGAGGGCTACAGCAAAACCTCCTGCTATAATGTACTCTGCACTAGAGGTATTTAACAGCTTAACAAATCCTTGAAAATTGTCTGTCAGCTCCATTGGTACTAGTAGTCTGTATTGGGCCCTAATATGCTTCACAGCCGCGAGGCGTGCTTCTGCAGGTTGGGCAAGCCAATAAACTAAGTCATCATTGCTGGCCGACAATTTTCTTTTGGTAACCGCTCTGCTTGTCGATCGTCGCAGAGCGGGGCTGACTTTTCTATTCAAAGTATAAACCTTTTAATGGTTAAAGGATACCTTACGGAAAGGCAGCGTAAATGTGTAACCTGCGGTTACCAAAGCAACAGCAGGTTACAAAAGTATGTAAATTATAAATTTTCGTCAAAGTATTGGGTAATCTTGCGCATCAAATGAACACGATCCTTACCCCTCACATTGTGCGGGTGGCCGGGGTAAACAAAATAGTCCAGCAGGATGCCTTCGTCTACGGCTTTCTTGATAAACTGTAGGCTGTGCTGCCACACCACCACATCGTCTACCGTACCATGAATCATCAGGAGCTTGCCCTCCAAGTTCTTTATATGGTTCAGAAGGTTGGCTTCCTTGTAGCCATTAGGGTTCTGTTCAGGCGTATCCATGTAGCGCTCGGTGTACATTACCTCGTAATATTTCCAGTCTATTACCGGACCACCCGCTACACCTACCTTAAACACACCAGGGTGGCGAGTCATGAGTGAAGTGGTCATAAAACCGCCGAAGCTCCAGCCATGCACACCGATACGGTCGGCATCTACATAGGGCAGTGACTTTAGGTACTCTACTCCCCGAAGTTGGTCAGCCATTTCTATAGTGCCTAATTGGCGGAAAGTTGCCTGCTCAAAAGCAAGGCCTCTTCCTGAAGAGCCACGGGAATCCATAGTGAACACGATATAACCTTTCTGAGCCATCAGGTGCATCCAAAGGTTAGCTCCGGCTAGCCAGCTGTTGGTTACCAGTTGCACGTGCGGCCCTCCGTACACATACACTGCCACCGGGTACTTTTTATTCTTGTCCATGTTTGGCGGTGTGATTATGCGTGTGTACAGGTCAGTGCCATCGTCAGCTTTGAGCGGAAGGATAGTAGTTTTGCCGAGCTGATATTCTGTGAGCGGGTCCTTTGCGGTCAGGAGTGTCTGAAGCACTTTGCCTTCTGTGCTCAGCACCCAAATCTTTCTAGGGGTAGCCGGGCTGCTGTAGTTGTCTATAACATACTTGGCGTCAGGGCTAAGTTGTGCCTGGTGCACTCCGCTACCTTGGGAGATGCGGCGCGTCTTTCCATTGTTCAAGCTAACTGCGTAAGTGTGGCGCTCCAGTGGGCTTTCGGCAGTAGACATGTAGTATAGCTCATCACCTCTTTTGCTAAAGCCTAGGATGTCGGTCACCATCCAATCTCCACTCGTAAGCTGACGGATTTGCTTGCCGCTGGTGTCGTACAAGTATAAATGGTCGAAGCCGCTGCGCTCACTGATCCACACAAATTGACTTGGTTTGCCTGGCACAAAGTATAAACCGTTTTCCGGCTCCACATACTTTTCGTGCTTCTCTTCAAACAAGGTTCTTTCAAACTCACCTGTCTGAGCATTGTAGCGGTTCAGCTTCATGTGGTTCTGGTCGCGGTTGAGCACAGCAATGTAAACATGCTTCTCGTCCGGGCTCCAGGTTATGTTGGTCAGGTACTGCTCTGCAGGTTCGCCAGTTTTCAGGTAAATCGTTTTCTTAGATTCAGTATCATACACACCAACGGTTACATGATGGCTTTTGCCGCCAGCCATTGGATATTTGATGCTGTTAAGTTTAGCCGGAAGTGGTTCGATATCTACTAAGGGATAATCAGTCACCATTGTCTGGTCCATGCGGTAGAAAGCTAACTGACTACCTGTTGGTGACCAGAAGGTGCCTTTAGTAATGCCGAATTCAGATCGGTGAGCTGTCTGCCCGTGTACAATTGCTTCGTTTGGTTCGTCTGTAATTGCTACATCGGGGTCGCCTGGAGTGGAGAGATACAAGTTATTGCCTTTGGTGTAGGCCAGGCGCTGCATGGTTGGATCCAGCTCTGTGTTTTCTGCCCCTTCGGCATAGGTCGTTGTAATCCTGGCTTTTCCTGATTTTAATTCATACTCCATAATCCTGTTTTGCACATCAATAACAAAGCTGCCACCATCGCGCCAGTGCAATGCAGGAAAGCTGCTGAGTTTTTCGGCGCCTGTTGCTTCTACGGCTGCGCTTAGCTGTTGCAGCGTCATGATGTCGCGCTGCTTGCTTGAGGTAGCACTGCCGTGTACAAGCGTAGCTTCGCCGTTGCTTTGCCTGATGTATGCATAGTCGTTGCTGTTAGCTATCCAATCTAATTGGCGAAGGTTCTGTGGCTGCAAAGCAGGGTTCAGAATGGCATCCTCCATGGTTAGCTCTTTTTTCTGAGCCTGCAACTGAAGTGTAGCAGTTAAGAGCAGCAGAAGTAAGGCTAACCTTTTTGGGAAGTATGAAATAAACATAGGGAACATGTATAAATATTATCCGAAATGGTTATGCAAGAAACAGTTTATCCTCATTTTAAACAAAGGGAAAGGCCGTTTCAACTCCTGAAGTATAGTTGAGCAGGGGGAATCATACGCCCCCTAAGTTTGTTAAAATCAATACGGTTGTTCTGGCTGAGCTATAGCTGGCGAGGCTGTTATACTTAGGGTTACAACTTCTTTTAGTGCGTAACATTTTGTAATTTTGCAGTATGAATTGGGATACAGATATTTTTCATAAAGAAGACTTTGAGGTCGAATTATTAGAGGAAACCACTGACCTGCGCAACCTGGTGGTGTACAACGACGATGTAAATACCTTCGACCATGTAATTGATACGCTTATTAAGGTTTGCGGCCATACAGCGGAGCAGGCAGAGCAATGTACGCTGTTGATTCATTACAAGGGCAAGTGCACCGTGAAAGTTGGGTCTTATGAGGAGTTGTCGGGCATGTGCACAGCACTACACGACAAAGACCTTTCGGCTGATATAGAATAGAGGAGGAGCACTAGGTTTAATGAATTTTCCGTCTAAATTAATTGAGAACGCTGTGGAGGAGCTTGCGAAGCTGCCCGGCGTAGGTAGGAAGACTGCGCTTCGACTGGCTTTGCACCTGCTGAAGCATGAGTCTGAAGATACTCTCTCGCTGGCTGAAGCGCTGGTGAAAATGCGCACAGAGGTGAAGCATTGCAAGGAGTGCCATAATATTTCGGACACAGAAATATGCTCTATTTGTGCCAATCCATTGCGCGACAGAAGCTTGCTATGTATTGTGAGCGACATTCGTGATGTGATTGCTATCGAGAACACATCTCAATATAAGGGTTTGTACCATGTGTTGGGAGGAGTGATTTCCCCAATTGAGGGAGTCGGCCCCTCTGATCTGCACATCGATTCATTGCTAGAGCGTTTACCAAACTCGGAGGTAAGAGAAATTCTCTTAGCTATCAGTCCTACCATGGAGGGCGATACCACAGCCTTCTACCTTACCCGCAAACTCCGCGACTTTAACCTGCGCATTACCACAATTGCCCGTGGGGTGCCAGTGGGTGGTGAGCTGGAGTATACCGATGAAGTTACCCTTGGCCGTAGTATAGTAGAACGTACTGCCTACGGTAAAATATAAAACTGACTACCCACACAAAAAAAGGCTGCAGATACATCTGCAGCCTTTTTTTGTATCTACACTTATCTTTCTTGTTATTGGTAGAATACAGTTTAAGATTGGTATATAAATATCATCATGGGTGAATGTATACTTTTATTTAGTTTGTTTAGGATAAAACATAACATCAAGTTGTAACAAATATGATTTAGTTGAGTAATATTGTAAATATTTTCAATTTTCAATTAGTGCCTATGCAAGCTTTACCCTTTACCCTTGCCAGCCTGCAAAGTCGACTTCAGTATGTTTTGTCTCTTGCTTTTGTAATACTCTTTTGCTGTGAGGCATTCTCAGCAGATACACGAAGAGTGTCCGGAACTAATCATGTTCTTGAGAGTAGCACCTGCACTTCTCCTGTTAAACCTAAAATTACTTTGAACGGTCCGCCCACAATCTGTACCGGAGGTAGTGTGTTACTAACAGCTAGTTCAGGTAAGAGCTACAAGTGGAGCAACGGAGCTTCTTCTCAATCCATAACTGTGACGCAGTCCGGAGACTATTTTGTAGAGGTAGTTGACGCAAATGGATGTGTGGGCAAGAGTGAAACAGTAAAAATAGAGGTAGCTGGCAAACTGGTAGCTCCAAAGATAGAGTACACTGACCCTCTGATCGTATGCGATGCGGGAAGTATAAAGATGTCTGTTTCGGAGCAGGAGGGGGCATCATATATATGGAAAAAGGATGGAGTGCCAGTTTATGATAAGTCGAATGAATTTACAGCAACCGAAGCAGGTGTTTACACTGTAGAGCTCTCTAATTTTTGTGGATATGTCAGAAGCTCCAACAAAGTTGATTTTAGAATACAAAAGCCTATTCCTGCATTTGAGGTAGAAGCTACAGGCAAACTGGTGTTCTGCAAAGGAGGTAGTGTAAAACTGGCAGTTCCGCAATATCAGGACGTGACCTATGCGTGGTTCAGGGATGGCCAACCCATCAGTGGTAGCAGCTTTGAGTTAGTGGCAGAAGAAGCCGGAAATTATACGGCAGCTATAACAAGCGAGTGCGGTACTTTCAAAAGTGTAAAAGGGCAAAAAGTAGAACTATTAGCCTTGCCTGAGGCACCCACAGCAAAAAATGTAACGGGGTGCACAAAAGCTGCTTTAACATTAACTGCCACAGGAGGTACAGCTGGCAAGTATAGGTGGTACACGCAAGCTAAAGGAGGAGCTGCTATAGCAGGTGTGGATGGAGCTTCATACACTACTCCTGTTTTAACGAACTCAACTACTTACTATGTAGCTATTACCAACGGTCTGTGCGAAAGTGAGCGGGTGCCTGTAGAAGCCATCATCAACGAAAAGCCTGCTGTGCCAACTATTGAGGTAAATGGTGTGCTGGAATTTTGTGAAGGAGGAGCTGTAGAACTTAGCATAAAAGCATACAAGAACCAGGAGTGTGTCTGGTTTCGCAATGGGAAAGAAGTTGCTAGCGGAGCCAATTCGATAAATGCAACCGAAAGCGGCGAGTATACGGTGCAGTTGAAGAACGACTGTGGGGCCACCCTTTCATCAAATAAAATAAAAGTAACTGTTTGGCCGGCTCCTGCACCACCCGTGGTACAGCACGGAAGTACTTGTGGCCCCGGTGAAGTAAAACTTACTGCTTCGGGTGGTAAGGCTGGCGAGTATAAGTGGTATGATAATGTTTCCTCACTTATTGCTCTGGAAGGGTTTACTGGTGATAGCTTTACAACGCCTGTGCTGCAGACCTCTCAAACATATTATGTTTCGTTAGTGAGCAATGGCTGCGAAACAGAACGAGTGCCGGTACAGGCTAATGTTTACGCTATACCTGTTGCAGTGGCAAATGTATCAGACGATGAGATTGATGCCGGAGAAACAGTTCAGCTTACAGGCAGTGGCGGTGCACACTACAGTTGGAGCCCTGCCATAGGCTTAAGCGACTCTAAAGCATCTTCCCCTGTTGCCACACCCGATGAAACCACCCGCTATACTTTAACCGTGAAAAATGAAGAGGGATGCGAGGACACAACCAGCGTAGTGGTTACGGTGCGTCAGTTACTGGAGATCCCTAACGCATTTTCTCCTAACGGTGATGGCGTAAACGACACTTGGGAAATAAAGAACATCGAGTATTTCCCAGACGCAAAGGTAGAAGTCTACAACCGCTGGGGAAGCCTTGTTTTTGAAAAAGTCAGCTACCGTAATGAGTGGCATGGCACTTACAGAGGAGCACGATTGCCTGTTAGCACCTACTTCTATGTCATCACCATACCGGGTAAAAATAAGTTTACCGGCTATCTGAATATTGTGAATTAAGAATGGAATTGTGAAGAAGAAGCCTATGAAACTATTTTTACCACTCCTGCTTTTTTGTGTTCTCCCTCTGCTGGTGTTAGCACAGCAGAAGCCACAGTACAGTCAGTACACCATCAACAACTATTTATTGAATCCTGCTATTGCGGGTATAGAGGACTATGCCGATATGAAGATAGGTAGTAGATCGCAGATGTCGGGTATAGAAGGTGAGCCAACAACTTATTACCTAAGTGCACATGCTCCGATTGGGTATACTTCTAAAGGCGGGCGTAGCGGTTCCGGAAAATCCACTCCCTCGTTTGGCAACAATAACAGGAGCGGCAGAATTAGTCAGCGGTTCAGGCCGCACCACGGTATAGGTGTACTTGCCGTACACGATAGGTTAGGGGCTTTTTATAGAACCGAAGCTAGCTTTGCATATGCCTACCATCTGGCTTTATCGCGCGAGGTAAAATTATCCGGAGGAGTAAGTGCAGGCTTAATTCAGCAGCGGCTGCGTTCTAATGAGCTATCGTTTGCAAATCCTGTGGATGGAGCTAATGCTGACTGGAATATGGTGAAGCCAAACCTTTCTGCTGGTCTTTGGCTCTATGGAAGTGATTTCTACATAGGTACCTCTGCTACGCAACTACTTGGGAATTCTATTAACTTCGATAACTCTGTAGAAGATAGAAACCTGTTATATGAGCATTACTTCCTGACCGGTGCCTACAAATTTGATATCACAGAGGAGGTGAGTTTAGTGCCCTCCATCATGCTGATGTGGTTGCAACCCCTGCCTGGTTCTATAGACTTCAACCTGCGGGCGGTGTATGACGACAGACTATGGATAGGTGGATCGTACAGGCAGAATGGTAACTATGCTGTGCTTGCAGGTGTTACGATCAACCACGTTTTCGACCTTGGTTATGCTTATGACCGGGGGATACCTGCCTTTAATGGTATGGGCAATGGTAACCACGAGGTAGTGATTGGGATGCGTGTTTTTAACAAAGCCAAGGTGCTTTGCCCGCAGAATCTTTGGTAGCCAAAGTGTTGTAATCCTTTCCTGTTGATGTTCTTAGTATAACCTCAACTATTAATCTTTCTGATTAAAGTTTTTTGCCAGCCTTGATAATCCCGGCTGCCACTGGAAAGTCTGTGGCTTTATGAGTAAATTGCCAGCTTAACTCTAAGCTTATGCAAGAAACAGAAGAAGCGAAAGCTGTCCTTTCTGACAGAATATTATCTCTGGCTGAGTCTCAGACTATTGCCATGGCTAAAAAAGCCCGTGAGCTGGCTGCCAAAGGGTATGACGTGATCAACCTGAGTTTTGGAGAACCAGACTTCCAGACACCGCAGTACATAAAGGATGCTGCCAAAAAGGCCATAGACGAAGGTTTTACCTTCTACACGCCTGTACCTGGTTACCCAGAGCTGCGACAGGAGATTGCAAAGAAGTTCAAGCGGGACAACAACCTCGACTTTGCGCCTGATCAGATTGTGGTTTCTACCGGGGCTAAGCAAAGTATAGCCAACGCCGTTATGTGCCTTGTTAATCCTGGCGACGAGGTGATTATTTTCTCGCCATACTGGGTGTCGTACGAGGAAATTGTGAAACTGGCTGAGGGAGTGCCGGTACCAGTGATGGGCCGCCTGGAGAACGACTATAAAGTAACAGCCGAGCAGCTGGAGAAGGCTATCACAAGCAATACGAAGCTGGTGATGTACTCTTCCCCGAGCAACCCAACCGGAGCTGTATTCGATGAGGAGGAGCTGCTGGCGATAGCTAGAGTGCTGGAGAAACATCCGCAGATCCATATTATTGCCGATGAGATTTATGAGTACATAAACTTCGGGGGCAAGCACCATAGCATGGCTAGCTTCGACTTTATCCGTGAGCGTGTGATCACGATAAACGGCTTTTCCAAAGGTTATGCTATGACGGGCTGGCGTGTAGGCTATATGGCTGCAAGCCGCGAAATAGCCTCAGCCTGTGAGAAAATGCAAAGCCAGATTACATCTGGTACCAGTTCTATCTCCCAGAAGGCAGCTACTGCTGCATTACAGGGAGGCAATGCCAGTGCCTTGGAAATGACAGAGGCTTACCGCCGTCGTCGGGACCTGGTACTGAACCTGATGAACGATATACCCGGTTTCAAGACATACCTGCCAAGTGGTGCTTTCTATATCTTCCCGGATGTAAGCGAGTACTTTGGCAAACAGTACGAGGGTAAAACTATCGAAAGTGCCCTAGACCTCAGCATGTTTATACTTAGCGATGCCAATGTGGCTGTGGTAAGTGGCGAGGCATTCGGAGCACCGCAGTGTATCCGCTTCTCTTTTGCCACCTCCGACGAGAAATTGACGGAAGCTCTTCGCCGCATTAAAGAAAGCCTCGCAAAACTGCAGTAATGGATTCAATCAAAAGTTTGGAAGATATTTTTGAGGCTTTCAACAGTCTTAAAGTGCTGGTGGTGGGTGATGTGATGATTGACTCCTACCTGTGGGGCAAAACCTCCCGCATCTCCCCTGAGGCTCCTGTGCCTATTGTAAACGTGGTGAAGCGGGAGAAGCGCTTGGGCGGTGCAGCCAACGTGGCGCTAAACGTGCAGGCCATGGGAGCTACACCTCTACTTTGCTCAGTTATTGGCGACGATCAGGATGGTGCCGATTACCTTCGCCTGATGGAGGAGAAAGGTTTATCCATTGAAGGAATAGTACAAAGCCCGGAGCGCGTTACAACCATCAAGCACAGGATTATTGCAGGTGCACAGCAACTCCTGCGCGTAGACTCAGAAATTGAGCATAACCTGGCAGACTACGAGGAACGATACCTGGAAGAGCGCTACCTGCAGTTACTAAAGCAGGCGGATGTGGTAATTTTTGAGGATTACGATAAAGGCATTTTTTCAAAGCAGAACATTCAGCGCTTTCTGGAGCTGGCCAATGAGTATAACGTACCCAGCGTCATAGACCCGAAGAAGAAAAACTTCCTGAGCTATGTAGGCTGTACGCTTTTCAAACCAAACCTGAAAGAGCTAAAAGAGGGACTTAAGGTTGACTTCGCTGATGAGAACCTGCCTGCTTTTGAGGAAGCTGTAGAAGAGCTTCAGGAGCAACTACAAACAAAGCAAGTACTGGTCACGCTGTCCGAGCGTGGCGTTTTTGTAGCCGATGGTGCCGAGAAAACGTACATCGGTGCTCACCGCCGCTCCATATCCGACGTTTCTGGTGCCGGAGACACGGTCATAAGTATAGCTGCCTTGTGCATGGCACTTAAAACTTCTATGCCATTTATGGCCGGCCTAAGTAACCTGGGCGGTGGATTAGTATGCGAGCAGGTAGGCGTAGTGCCTGTAGATAAGCAAAGGCTGTATGAAGAGGCGCAGCGGATAAGACTTTTTGAAGCACATGAATACAGAAACGCTTAACAGAGTATTGTATGATAGTAAGTTGACAGCGTATAAAATTATGCGCTGGACAACTTATTCCTTAACTATTCTGGCAATAGGTCTGCTTGTTCTGGCACATGGTGTAGTAGAGGACCCGACGCAGCTGCGAATGCTCTTCTATGCCATAGATGGCATTTTGGCAATATTTGTCATCATCTATTTCCTGCGCATACTCTATACTTTTGAGCGAGTCAAGTTCCTGAAGCGCACTTGGTTTGAGGGCATATTGATGTTCATCGTGTTCCTTAACCAGGTTTTTACCTACGTTTTAGGTATTCCTCTCATCTATAATATTTTTGAAGGATTGGGCATTCCGCTTTCTGTGGAATGGTACCGGGTGTTGGTGTCAATGTACATGCTCGTGTTCCTGATAGTGGAGCTCCTGGAGACGAAAGTGCACCTCAAAACCGTGCAGCTCAAGCCTTCAATCACTTTCCTGCTGAGTTTCGTCTTCCTGATACTGCTGGGAACGGGGCTGTTTATGCTGCCCAAAATGACGAATTCTCCGGACGGTATTCGTTTCTTGGATGCTCTGTTCATGGCTACAAGCGCTTCCTGTGTTACTGGTCTTGCAGTGGTGGATCCTGGCACCTACTTTACCCTGGCAGGCCAGGTAGTGCTGCTGCTCCTTATACAAATGGGTGGTTTGGGTATCCTTACCTTTGCTACTTTCTTTGCCTCGCTAATGCGTCAGGGAATCGGGGTAAAGCAACACGTGGCCATGCATGAGCTGCTCGAGAGCGAGTCCCTTTTTTCAACAAAGGGACTGATGCGCAAGCTGATCTTACTTACCTTAACCATAGAAGGGATAGGTGCAGTAATGATTTTCATGAGCTGGGGGCAAGAAGCACAGTTCACAAACCTGGGCAGTAAGATCTTTTTCTCTGTTTTCCATTCGATTTCTGCGTTCTGTAATGCAGGTTTCTCTCTTTATCCAGAAGGCCTTTACACACAGCCAATCCGGTTCTCATACATCCTGCATTTAACCGTCAGCCTACTGATTATTTTTGGAGGTCTGGGTTTTCCAGCGATTATAGATATTTTCTCTCCGGCGGCCATGCGTGCACGCTTAAAAGCGCCTTGGAGAAACTGGAAAATGATGACCCGGGTAATTGTGTATACTTCGGCTGCACTGCTTGCTCTGGGTACGGTGGGCTTTTTCTTGCTGGAGTACTTTAATACCCTCTCGCATATGAGCTTTGCAGAGGCGCTTATTACATCTTTCTTTCAGTCGGTGACCACCCGTACTGCAGGCTTTAACACAGTGGACATTTCGGCTCTGAACGTGCCTACGTTGCTGATGTTCATCTTCCTGATGTTCATTGGCGCCTCTCCTGGTTCTACCGGGGGTGGTATCAAAACTACCACCTTTACAGTAATTTTATTTGCGGTGGCTACTACTGTTCGTAATAGGCGGAATATGGAGATAGGGCATCGTACTATACCTCACTCTGTTGCTTATAAGGCCTTTACAGTGTTTACATTTGCTGCCGTCTTCAACATTACTTTCATCTTTATACTTTCTATATCAGATGCACAGTTCGATATTATTCAACTGGCTTTTGAGCAGGTGTCGGCATTTGCTACAGTGGGCTTAAGTACAGGTATAACGGCAGGTTTGTCTGATGTTGGTAAGAGTGTGATTATCCTATCAATGTATTTAGGAAGGGTTGGAACGCTGACGCTGGCGCTGGCGCTGAGCACGCATGCTAAATCCACAGCTTACAAATACCCTGCTTCTCACTTGGCTGTAGGCTAAGGAGAGTAGTCCTCAAGCAAAGTCAGGTTATAAAACTGGAAGTTACTTATTGATATGGAGGGCTATGGAGCCGACAAGGAAGATATTGTTGGCTCCATAGCCCTCATTTCTTAAGAAGATAGGATTGCTGCCTCTTAACCATCTCGCTTCTGTTCGGCAAACCACGTTGGGGTGCGGGGAATAATCAGCATTTAATGACAACCCTGTTGTTCTGAAGCCTTCAGTGCTCGGTGCAGCTATAATTATCTGGTGTCGGTCAGAATAATATTCTGCTCTGGCCGCTGCTGCCCACTGGCTGTTAAACTGATAGCGGCTAATTAAGACAGGACTGTACCAGACCTGATAGTTGCTGCTGCCTTTAGACTCTTGTTGTGCTCCAATATCAAAACCAGCGATAAGTGAAAGTCTTTCATTTAAGCTGAATTGGCCACACAGGTTGTTGAAGTATCGCATTCTTCTGAATCTGTCAGGGTCGTCTGTGCCGATAAAAGTGCTCCAATTCAGCGCCACCTGGTCGTTAGGAGTATAATTCACCTGAGTTCCAAAAGAGGGTAGTGAGTTACCCGATACCCGTCGGATTCTTTGCCAACCATTGGTAACAAGTACAGCGAGAGTCCAGGATGAGGTGGGGCTATAGCTTACTTTGGCTCCAGCAAGATAATAAGGTGAGTTTTCTGCAAGTAAAGAGCGTGTTAAAGTAAAGTTGTCTGTTGAGATGGCACTCTCGAACCCAATATGAGAGCCAAAAATGCCCGCATCCAGCCACAGGTTACCTTTAGATGAAAGCGCCACGCCTACGTTTGCCTCAAACACATGCCGGAGGAACTCCTCCTCGGCTGCGTAATTATCCATGACATAGGTGCCAGCCTGTAAAGCAATGTTACCTCTGTACTTCTGATGCTCAACAGAAACCTTAAGCAGAGCCAGGTTTAAGTTAAACTCGTTATGTCTGTTGTGGTTGTAGAGGAAAGGCTGCCTGAAGTTAGTTTTAGGCCTGTTAAAATCATATGCATAAAAATGTCGGTAAACCCTGAGATTGTAACTGCAGGGCCTGCCGACATGGTTTTATCTGTTTGAGCGAAAGCAGGAAGAGAAAAAGCTATTAGCAAAATTATGAGGTTGAAAGCCTGTAAAATACCCTTAGGCTTTCTTTTGTTGCTACAGATTCTGTTCTCTGTCTCTTTCAGATATTTTTGTTGAGCTTCTAGCTTTTTGCTTCCCCAACTACAGTTCCATATTCCTTTACTGTTTGCACAAAGCATTTTACCTTTTCCGGGTCAGTATCAGGGTATACGCCGTGGCCGAGGTTAGCGATGTGCCGGTGTGGACCGAATTCTTTCAGCATCTTAATCGTCTCATGCTGTATCGAGTCGAAGGAGCTGTACAGAAGGCATGGGTCCATGTTACCTTGCAAAGTCTTGTTAGGACCAACTTGTTGACGCGCTTTGTCGATCTCCATGTTCCAGTCGAGGCCAATAGTTTCGCAGTTCAGCTTGCTGAAGTCTTCCAGAGCAAAGAAAGCACCCTTTGCAAACACCGTTACCGGCACATTGCGGATGGCGTTACAAATCTCCGAGATGTATGGTAAGGCAAACTCGCGGTAGTGTGCTGGTGAAAGTATACCTGCCCATGAGTCAAACACCTGGATAAGGTTGGCACCAGCTTCTACCTGCGCTTGCAGGTAAGAGATGGTTGTGTCCGTGATCATGCGCAGTAACTGGTGCGCTAGCTTAGGGTTAGTATACAACATACCACGGGCATGAGAGAAAGTTTTAGAGCCACTTCCCTCTACCATGTAAGCCAGGATAGTCCAAGGTGCACCTGCAAAACCGATCAGAGGCACACGGCTGTTAAGTGCTTTCTTGGTAATTTTAATGGCATCCAGTACGTAGTGCAGGTGTTCGTGCGGGTCCGCTACACGAAGCTTTCTCAAGTCCTGTTCGTTCCGAACCGTATTAGGAAAAATAGGACCACGCTTCTCAATCATTTCATAGGTGCAGCCCATTGCCTCTGGCACCACCAGGATATCAGAGAAAATGATTGCAGCATCTACATCGAGTATATCAACAGGCTGTATGGTTACCTCAGCGGCAAGTTCTGGTGTCTCCACCAACTCCTTAAAGCCACTCAGGCTTTCGCGTACAGCACGGTATTCAGGCAAAATTCGGCCAGCCTGACGCATGAGCCAAACCGGAGTGCGCTCTACGGCTTCACCCTTGGCAGCTCTTATAAGCAGATCATTCTTCAGTTGCATGGCACAAAGATACGGATTTTACCATGCGATTGTTAATCTGCGGCAAAGTCCATTAGCTACCTATCTAGCAGCGAGAGTATACCAGTGCTCACGAAGTTAACTCCAATTGACAGTACAATAAAGCCCATAATGCGCGACAAGGCTGACAGGCCAGCTTTGCCTAAGTAGTTAATCAACTGGTGTGAGAAAATCAGAATAATAAAAGTTACCACCGCCACCAAAGTAATAGAAAGTACAATCAGGCTGATGTCGGGGTAAGACAAGGCAGGAGAGAACAAGCCTATACTTACAGCAATAGCACCGGGTCCGGAAAGCATGGGCATAGCCAATGGTGTAAAGGATATGTCGTCTTTTTCCAGTCCCTCCTTCAGTACTCCTTTAGAAACTTTTTTGCCACGGTGCGCCTTGCTGGTGAGTAGTCCGAAGCCAGCGCGCATTATCATCAAACCACCTGCAATCCGGATATCTGACAACCCAATGCCGAAAAAGTTGAGCACGTACTGCCCCGCCAGGAAAAATACAGAAAGGATAAGCGCCATGTAGATACAGGCCCTTAACGCCTGCTGGTTACGGTTGGCGGCTGAGTCGTCTTGCGTTAGGGTGATGAAGACGGGCATGGCTCCAAAAGGGTTCACAACTGTAAATATTGCCGAAAATGTAGCCAACACTAATTCCATAGGGAAGTATATTTTGGCCGCAAAAGTAGGTGGCGCAAGTTAAGGCAGGGTTACAGATATATTGTGAATCAGTTAAGAGAGCAAGATTGGTGAAAGAAAAAGGCTCGAGGAGCAACTACCACCTCGAGCCTTCTATTGGTTCAATTATTTACCAAGATTAGCCGTTATTGTGAGCAGCCTCTGTGGATTTTTTACGGGGTGCGCGTCGGCGGCTTTCTTTCCGCTTTACATAAACTGCTGAGCGCCCTTTGTCTTCCTCCTTCCGGATGATAAAGATGTCTTTATAGGCGCTAATGAGCTGCAGGAGCTGGCCATAGCCGAATGTGCGTGGATCGAAACTGGGGTCCAGCTGGCGTAGGTTGGTACCCATCATGCCCAAGTGTGCCCAGCCATCTTCATCTGCCGACATAGTGAAAGCCTCTTTCAGGAGCGGCACAGGGTTAGGGCGCTGCTGGCTGGTAGAGTCACTGCTTCCTTTCTCTGACTGCTCAATCTTTTCGTCAATATCATCCGTTAGGTTTTCAGTAAAGATAAACACGTTGCAAGCGTTCACGAAAGGCTTGGGTGTTTTACGCTGGCCTATGCCCATCACAAAAGTGCCTTCTTCACGAATACGAGTGGCTAGACGGGTATAATCGCTATCGGAGGAAACGATGCAAAAGCCATCTACTAAGCCTGAGTGCAGCAGGTCCATGGCATCGATGATAAGAGCACTGTCGGTGGCATTTTTACCTACCGTATAACGGAACTGCTGTATAGGCTGTATAGCATGGTTGTTCAGGCACTCTTTCCAGCCGTTCATCTGAGGAGTTGTCCAGTCGCCATAAATGCGGCGGATAGTGGGAGCGCCATACTTTCCGGCCTCGGCCATCAACTTTACAATCAGGCTAGGCTGGGCGTTATCGCCATCAATCAGCATAGCCATTTTATCAACTTTATTGTTTTTAGGTATATTCTTCATGTATAAAGGGTTTGTTGCAGTTGACCATTTGCGCCTCTGCCAAAGTGGGGCTACGTGCCTTACATAGTTATACTACTATTTTTGCCCGAGGTTATAGCCGAAGATGCACGACTGCGATAAGTATAAAAAGCTATATTTGCTTTAGGCCGAATGGCAGGTAGGTTTACGTATAACTTTCGGACGACCTTCGTCATTAGCAGTATAGTAGGCAAATATCACCTTAAATCAAGTATAAACCTTCCGTATGAACAAATATAAAATCACACTTTTAGCGATGGGAGTATCTTTATTGGCCGCACTAGGGTCAGCAAAGGCGCAGGTATACAAAGCAGAGGAACCTCTGGCGCACACTTATTCTATAGTAGCCCGCGACCCAAAAACCGGCGAAATGGCGGTTGGGGTACAAAGCCACTGGTTCTCAGTAGGTACAGCCGTACCTTGGGTGGAGGCAGGCGTGGGCGTTGTAGCAACACAGTCTTTCACGAACAAGTCGTTTGGGTTACGTGGCTTGGCACTCCTGAAAGAAGGAAAAACACCGGAGGAAGCACTAGCCGTTTTACTGGCTGACGATGAAGGACGTGAGGTGAGACAGGTGGCAATTCTGGATGCACAAGGTAGGGTAGCGGCTCATACGGGTAAGCAATGTATCCGCTACGCCGGGCATATAACCGGTAAAAACTTCTCAGTGCAAGCCAATATGATGCTGACAGACAAAGTATGGCCAGCTATGGCAAAAGCCTTTGAGCGAAGCGAGGGGCAGCCACTGGCCGAGCGCGTGCTGTTGGCTATGCAGGCTGCCGAAAACGAAGGTGGTGACATCAGAGGAAAACAGTCGGCGGCGCTGGTGGTGGTAAAAGGCCAGAAAGATGACCAGCCTTGGGATGATAAAACCATTGATTTGCGTGTGGATGACCATGAACAGCCTTTGAAGGAACTGGAGCGCCTGCTGAAAGTATACCGTGCCTACGAACACATGAATGCTGGCGACCTAGCTATAGAAAAAGGGCAAATGCAAAAGGCTATGGAGGAGTATGGCAAAGCAGAAGTTATGTTCCCAAATAACCTGGAGATGAAGTACTGGCATGCCATTGGCCTGGCCAATAGCGGACAAGTGGAGGAAGCAGCTAAACTGCTGCGCGAAGTTTACAAGAAAGATGCTAACTGGCGAGAACTTACAAGCAGATTGCCGGAAGTGGGCTTGCTGGACGTAAGCAAGCAGCAGATGGAAAAGCTGATGAAATAGCCGCGTATTGCTAACTCAGTGTAGAAAAGGAGCAATAGCAAATCAGCTACTGCTCCTTTTCTTTTGAAGATTACTCATTTATGAACGGTAATGGTAAAGGTGCTAAACTCCTAAACCAGCCTTCATAAAGCGAGCTGCAGGGAAAGGTAAGTATTAAATAAAATCCTTAAATTGAAGGCTTGTTAAGTAACCTAATCACCTTTTATACCGAGATGTTAAATAAACAGAACCTACGTTGCCTGATGGTAGCGGCTGCCACGGCCTTAACCCTGCCGGCTATGGCACAAAAGAACTATGCACAAGATTCTACTACCATCAAGAAAATCTACGATAATGCCCTCACCAGCTACGAGAGCTATGAGAACCTACGTTACCTTACCAAGCAAATTGGTGCACGCCTGAGCGGGTCTCCGCAGGCTGCCGCTGCCGTAGAGTGGAGCAGGCAGGTAATGGAAAAGATGAACCTTGATACAGTATACCTGCAGGAGGTAATGGTACCACATTGGGTTCGTGGCGACAAAGAAATTGGCCGCGTTACCAACTCTAAGCTGCTCGGCACGGTGGACATGAACATTGTAGCGCTGGGTGCATCGGTGGGTACAGGCAAGCAGGGCCTGAGTGCTGAGGTAGTAGAGGTGAAGAGTTTTGAGGAACTGGAGAAGCTGGGTAAGAAGAAGGTAAAAGGCAAAATTGTTTTCTTCAACCGCCCATTCGATAATACCCATATAACTACAGGGGCAGCCTATAGTGATGCAGTTGATCAGCGTGGCGGAGGTCCGGTTGCTGCTGCTAAACTTGGTGCTGTAGGCGTGCTGGTACGCTCCATGACAAACGACATACAGGAGGTAGCGCACACTGGCAACACGCGCTACGAGGATGGTGTTGAGAAAATTCCTGCGGCAGCTATCAGTACAAAGCATGCTGAGCAGTTGAGCAGCTTGTTGAAGGAAGATCCGAACCTGAAGTTCTACATGCGCATGACTTCTGAGATGCTGCCGGATGTGCTTTCATATAACGTTATTGGCGAGATAAGAGGAACCGAGAAACCAGATGAAATTATTGTGGTAGGCGGACACCTTGACTCCTGGGATATTGGCGAAGGAGCACACGATGATGGTACCGGATGTATGCAGTCAATAGAAGTGCTGCGCTTATTCAACGATTTAGGTATAAAGCCTAAGCGTACGGTGCGTGCAGTGTTATTTATGAATGAGGAGAACGGTTTGCGTGGCGGCCGCAAGTATGCAGAGCTAGCAAAGGCAAATGGTGAGAAGCACGTAGCAGCTATAGAGTCGGATGCAGGAGGCTTTACACCGCGTGGTTTTGGCTTGGATGGTACTAAAGAGCAGCTGCAGGCAGTACTGGCCTGGGAACCACTGCTGGCTCCTTATGGCCTGCACGACATTGCGCCGGGCTACGGTGGAGCCGACATTGGCCCATTAAAAGGTCAGGGATCTGTAGCCTTGATCGGTTTTAAGCCAGATTCGCAGCGCTATTTCGATTACCACCACACTGTGATCGACACATTTGAGCAGGTAAACCGCCGCGAGATGCAGTTAGGTGCAGCCTCTATGGCTTCTTTGGTATATCTTATTTCAGAGTATGGCCTGAATGGCAGTACAGCAAAAGTGCAGAAGTAAAAGCTTAGATACTAAAACAACAAAGGCCGCTATAATTAGCGGCCTTTGTTGTTTTATAGAGTAGGAGTTAAAGCTGCTTCTCTAAAATGTAGATTAATTCAAATGATGCTAAAACTAAGGCAGCAACAAAGAGCTGTCGCCATAGCTTAGGAAGCGGTAATCGTTCTCCATGGCATGCTGGTATACTTTGCGCCAGTTTTCCCCAATCAGGGCTGATACTAACAAGAGCAAAGTGCTCTCAGGCTGATGAAAGTTTGTTACTAAACCATGGCACATCCTGAAAGTATAACCAGGTGCAATAATTATTTGTGTGGAGGCATGAAGATGGTCAGTGCCAAGATGGTCGAGGTAGCGCAACAGGGCTTGTAATGCTGTTTCTGCCGAAGGCGGATTTATACTCTCGTAGGCCTGCCATTGGCTTACATGCAGCTCCTGCACTGATAGCTCCGGTTGTTCCAATACCTTTGCTCCTAACCAATAAATGCTTTCCAGGCTGCGCATACTGGTAGTACCTACAGGTATAACAGGCTTACCTACCTGGTGTAGCAGGCGCTCCAGTATACTTCTGGTAATGTAAAGCTGCTCTGCATGCATCTCGTGGGTCTCCATGGTTTCGGCTTTTACTGGCTTAAAAGTACCTGCGCCAACGTGCAGGGTTAAGTATGCCGTGCCAATACCCTGAGCCTGTAGTGCGGCCATCACGCGGTCAGTAAAATGCAGGCCAGCAGTAGGAGCCGCTACAGCTCCTTTTTGATTAGCATAGATGGTTTGGTAGCGGGTATGGTCGTCGGGGGTGAGGTCGCGGTTGAGGTACGGAGGCAGCGGCAAGCGTCCACAGCGCTCTAACACTTCGGCAAAAGGTAGCTCGGCAGGTTCCCACGTGAAACGTATCAGGAAATGCCCTTCCTGCTGTGCCTCGCGCTCAGCCTTCAGTACGCCTCCTTCAAAGTCTAACCTCACAGGTCCGCTTTTCCAGCGTTTGTTATTACCCACCAGGCACTTCCAGGTGCTGCCGCCGGTTTGCTGCATGGCCAACTGTACTTCGCGATGCGGTGCAACAGGCTCCAAGCAAAATATCTCTACCAGGCCGCCTGTTTCTTTCTGCATCAGCAGTCTAGCCTGCACCACCTTTGTATCGTTAAACACCAGCAGCGTGTCCTGAGGCAGTAGCTGTGTGAGCTCTGTGAAAGTATGATCGGCTATATTGCCCTGGCGGTATAACAGCAGTTTGGACTGGTCGCGCTCGGGTAGAGGAAACTTGGCAATGCGCTCATCTGGCAGCTCGTACACAAAATCCTTTATCGCCAGTTTCTTAGGGTCGTTCATGATGATAGCAGTATTATTAAGTAGACGCTAATAGAATGGGAAAACTTTACTGGGTGCTTTTTTCCTCCAGATCGTTTAGCTCCAGTTCAAGCGCCTTTACAGATATTTGAATTTCACGTATGGCCAATGCCAGAGAGATCAGCATCATAACAAGGCTAAAGGCAAAAACATACTTGCCGGCCACTATGTAATCTGCAAAGAGCAGAAACATACAGAGCACACAGCCAAACATACTGAGGCTGCCAAAGGCCTGCATATTCCGGATAAGGAGCAGGCGCTCGCGCAGGTTTTCAATCTGGCTGTACACTAACTTGTTTCGGGACGTGGCGTAGCGGTCTTTCAGGTTGCGGATGAGACTGGCAAGGCCAAGAAAGCGGTTTGTAAAAGCCAGCAACAGCAACGACAGCGCTGGAAACAGTAGGGCAGGCGTGGTTAGGGTGATCTCCATGAGTTGCTTTTTGTCAGAGGCTTTTCAGGAAATCTTCGTCAAACGGTTCAATATCGTCATCATCCTCTGTGTCGTGTGGCGGGTTCCAATCAACCTCTGTCAACAGCTCAAGGCCGTCCATAATCAGCTCGTCCAGCTCTTCTTTGGTGCCGGCATCCAATGTGCTCTCAAACAGGTGTAGTATTTCTTCTCGCTGAGGGTTCACAAAAATCTCATGATACAGGTTGTCGAAGGCCGCAATACGCTTCTGCACTATCTTATCAATCTCACGGCTGTTTTTAGCCTTCAGGGCATCCTGTAGTACCTCTAGTACCTCCTTGCTTTTTTCATTGTCAGCCAGGCGCAAGAACGCTTTTACAAAAGCGATGGCTACTCCAAGGCGTAGTCGTTCAAATTTAAAGCTTAACTGCTCCCGGCTTATACCCTTAGAGAACTTAGCGTCGCGAAGGGCTTGCTCAAGTTCTGTGTAAACAGTGGCTGCACCCTCTTCAAATACAGGTGGCTTAGGGCTGTCGAAAGCGGTTTCGAGTAGCAGTTCAAAACTTCTGGCGCTCATGGCTAATGTGGTTTATCTTTTGGATAATAAGACTGCAAAGGTAAGTGTTTATACTTTCTTTCACCATTCCTTGTTAACCTCTGCTTTTTAAACATGAATGCCTCAGTAGTAAACCTGAGAAATAGTACGAAAATGCAAGGAGTATAATTTTTATATGCTTGCTTTATTATTGGATATAATTGATGGGTTGCTGCTCTGTTAGTTTTCTTCTACAGCTTCTGGTTTCTGATTACAAGGCAAGTTGATTGTTGTTTGTGATGTAGTATTATTTTTTGATATGAATGATGCTTGTTATAAGTAACCATCAAGTGGTACTATTGTAAAGTTATATTTGATAACATATAAGTATCTATATATAAATAAATATGACTATTGTATTGCTCTTGATGTGTTAGCTTGTTTAATTTGTTAGGAAGCCAGTGTTAAGTGATGTAGTGGCTTTTTTTGGCCAGTGTGCTTATTGAGGTAATTGCACAGGAATAATAGAGTTGAAAGCGTGTCTTCAGCTGTTTCAAAGTTGACAACAGGTTGTTTTGTTGGGTAAGTGCAATGATGTTGCTGGTTAACTCGAATAGTGTTGATCTGCTAGTGGGGAGCTGTGTTTGGATTAAGTCAACAGGTTTTGGGTCTTGTAAAAGGTTTTTTAGGATGATGGTCGGCCTTTTTTTACAAGAGGTAAAAGGAGTGGTTTTTTTAAGGTGTTTGTGATTTTACTTAGAGTGTGGGGAGATGTTATGCTTCTTGAATTGTACTCGTTTGATGCCTTTTAAATTAGATTAGGCCTGGAGTGACTGTAAAAAAGCCTCCTTCTGAATATTATAAGAATTAATCAATCACGTTTTAATCGATCGCCTATGGCAACAATCTCTACCCAAATACTTAGCCGCTTATTTTTTGTGTGCTTGTGCTGGGTATTGCAGCTCGCAATGCTTTCAAGCGTGTCCGCGCAGAAGAACAACACTGTGCCGGTATTCAATGTAGACTTAACCGGGGAACCCAACGGTACCTGGACTTCCGGGTCGGTCACAAGAAACGGGCAGCTATGTGGTGCAGACAGCAATGATAACTGTGTCCAGTTCAACATCACTCTGGATAGGAATGCTGCAGGGCTAGAGTTTGAGATTATAGATGGACCTGTGCCGTCTGGATCTATGGGATACCAAATAGATTGTGGTCCACAAGTGCAGGTAGGAGACCCGATATGTGTGGATGGTACAGGCCCTCATGTGCTAACACTGTGTATGCCCGGTAATGCCAAGGGAGAGTTTGTTATAAAGTCTATAGCTGCCTTTGAGCCCCAGGGAGACGTATCTGTAACAGCAGGCTGCTCTACAACACTTTTTGCTCCAATAGCATTTGAAGAGGAGTCCATCACCTGGAATGATATTACAGGAGGAGGAGTCTACAATAAGTACCTGAGCTTTCCGAATGGAAATGCTAACCCTGTGGTAACACCGGATGAAAATGCTCCGGCTTATGTTGATTATGAAGTATGCGGTAGATCAGTAGCTTCCCCGTGCTCCACGCTTCCTTACTGCGATGTAGTAAGGGTATACTTTTATCCACCTCCAGTTATTAATATAGGGCCAGAACCTGCCATTATCTGTCCGGGCGGCAGTGGAGTTGTGTTAAGCGGAACAGTGACTGGTGGCGATGGTAATTTCAGCTATATATGGACTGACGCTGCCGGGAACCAAGTGGGAAATCAACCTGATTATGTTGCTACCACTCCCGGCATGTATAAACTAGAGGCCAGAAATGTAAACTATCCTAACTGCCGTGAATTCTCGGCTTCGGTAGAGGTTTTCTCGAACCTCACCGTTAACGCAGGTGTAGATCAGCTTGTTTGTGCGCAGAATCCGGTACAGCTTTCCGGTGTGGTAACAGCTGCTATAGGTGGTGTCTGGAGTGGAGGCGCTGGCACATTCAGCCCCAGCAACACCGATTTAAATGCGACCTATACCCCAACGGAGGAAGAAATCAGGGCAGGATCTGTAAAGCTTAGGCTAACTTCCACAGGTAATGGCTCTTGTGACCCAGTGGCAGATGAGGTGGTGATCAGCTTTTATGAAGTAAATGTTGAGCTAACAGGCACCCCAGTTATTTGTAGTGGCACGTTGGGCACCATCACGGCGAATGTTACCGGGGCTAACGGTGCTGTGTCCTACCTATGGAGCTCCGGAGAGACTACGGCAAGCATCACAGGCAAACCTGCGGGCACCTATACTGTAACTGTAAACAACGGGCAGAACTGTTCCATTCAGAAAGAATTTACAGTGACAGAGGTGCAGGGGCCTACCGGCTTTACCACTAGCGTGAAATCAGAAACCTGTGGAGCAAGCAACGGAAGTATAACCGTTAGTGATATTACTGATGGTACAGCCCCCTATACCTACAGCAAGGATGGAAAAACGTTTCAGGCTTCAGCTACACTCTCAGGACTAGCTGCAGGTTCGTACACCATCGTTGTGAAAGATGACAATGGCTGTACTTTCTCAAAGAGTGTTTCTATCACAAACATACCTGGGCCAACTGCCGTGGCTGCCACAACCACCACAGCCTCTTGTGCTAACAACGACGGCAGTATAACGGTAGGCAGGGTAACCGGCGGTACTGCTTCCTATACCTACTCCATCAACGGAAAGGATTTTCAGGAGGCAACTCTTTTCTCTGGCCTCGCCTCAGGCACCTACACAGTAACGGCTAAGGATGCCAACGGCTGTACTATAACCACCCCTGTAAGAGTTGCACAAACAATGCCTACAGGTTTTAGTGCCACAACAAAGTCTTCTACTTGCGGCAACAGCAACGGCGAGATAATAGTAACGGGCGTATCAGGTGGCACGGCTCCTTATAGCTATAGCTTGGGTGGAAGTGCATTTCAAACTTCAGCTACCTTCACTGGCTTAGCAGCCAAGGATCATATCATCTCGGTAAAAGATGCCAAGGGCTGTACTTTCTCAAAGTCAGTATTGGTAAATAATGTTGCTGGGCCGTCAGATCTTACGGCAACAGTGAAGGCTTCTACCTGTGGCGACAGCAATGCTGAAATGGTGATAACAGTGGCGGGTGGCACCTCGCCATATGCTTACTCCTTGACAGGCGATAATTTTCAGAGCTCAAACACTTTTGTAGCACTTTTAGCCGGTGATTATACCGCTTATGTAATGGATGCCAAAGGGTGTGTCTATACAGAGGCTGTTAACGTGCCCGACATTCCCGGACCTGATTTCATCCTCTCTGCCCAAGCTTCTACCTGCGGAGGTAGTAATGCAGAAGTTGCAGTAACGAATGTTACAGGCGGTAAGGCACCTTATATTTATAGTATAGATGGAGAAACTTTCCAGGATGCACCTTCTTTTACGGGCCTGCTAGCCGGAACTTATGATATAACTGTGGCTGACGCAAACGGTTGTACAGCTGTGAAGCAGGTTGAAGTGCAAGATATTGCCGGTCCGAGCGAACTCAAACTGACAGCCAACTCCTCTACCTGCGGCTCAAATAACGGTAGCATAGTGGTGGGAGAAGTTGTAGGTGGATCTGCTCCTTTTGCTTATAGTATAAACGATGGAGGTTTTCAGACTTCAAAAACCTTTGGGACACTTGTCGCAGGGAAGTACAAGGTAACGGTGAAAGATGCCAATGACTGTACTTTCTCCAAAGAGGTTGTGGTGGAAAACATTGCCGGACCTACGGATTTTGCTGTCAGCGCTACCTCGAGCACCTGCGGCAACAGCAACGGTGAGCTTTCTGTGACGGGTGTAACAGGCGGAACGGCGCCTTACACTTACAGCAGAGACGGGGTGAACTTCCAGGAGAGCGGGGCCTTCGCAGGGCTTGCCGCCGGAACGCACCGCCTCACGGTGAAGGACGCCAATGGCTGCGTTGTCACCAAGGATGTTACTGTAACCAACATAGCAGGGCCTTCAGCCGTGGCGGCTACTTCTGCACCTGCCAGCTGCCAAAACAACGACGGCAGCATCACGGTAGGCAAGGTGACGGGCGGTGCCGGGTCCTACACCTACTCGGTCAACGGGAGGGACTTTCAGGAGGCAACTCTTTTCTCCGGACTCGCCTCAGGCACCTACACGGTAACGGCTAAGGATGCTAATAACTGTACTGTCACCACTTCAGTAAGAGTAGGCCAGAACGTGCCGACAGCGCTTACTGCTTCTTCTGTGTCTGCTACCTGTGGCAACAGCAACGGCGGGCTAACAGTGACAGGTGTAGCGGGTGGTACTGCTCCTTATACCTACAGTGTAGATGGATCTGCCTTTCAGACTTCGGCTACTTTTACTGGTCTGGCGGCAGGCACGCACACTGTTACGGTAAAAGATGCCAAGGGCTGTACATACTCCAAGGCTGTTAATGTTAGCAACATTGCTGGGCCGTCTGACCTGGAGATTAGCGCAACCTCAAGCACCTGCGGCAATAGTAATGGAGAATTACGCATTACAGGAGTAAGCGGCGGTACAGGATCTTATGAGTATAGCCTGGATGGGAAGAACTTTCAAACTTCAGCCACTTTCACAGCACTTGCTGAAGGTACCTATACAGTAACAGTGCAGGATGGCAACGGCTGTTTGTACTCAGAGGATGTTGCCGTAAATAATATTGCCGGTCCATCCTTTACCCTTGCAGCACAGGCATCTACCTGTAGAGACAGTAACGGAAGTATAGCGGTTACTAACGCAGCAGGAGGCAAGGCTCCATACAGTTATAGTATAGACGGAGATAACTTTCAGAGCTCAGCTAGCTTTACAGGGCTGCTGGCAGGCACCTACACTATCACAGTAAGAGATGCCAACGAGTGTACGCTAGCCAAGGAAGTGGTGGTAACAGACATTCCCGGTCCAAGTGACATGGCGCTGGAAAGTACTTCCTCTACTTGTGGTAACAGCAATGGTGTTATTCGTGTAGCAGGAGTTACGGGTGGCACTGCTCCTTATGTTTACAGCCTGAACGGTGGAAGCTTCCAGAGCGAACAAACCTTCGCTTTGGTGCTGGCTGGAGACTACACGGTAACCGTGAAAGATGCTAATGGCTGTACTTTCTCTAAGGGTATAACGGTTAACAATATAGCTGGGCCTTCGGATTTGGCCGCTACTTCCACATCTTCTACCTGCGGCAATAGCAATGGCCAGTTAGTAGTTTCTGGGGTGACAGGTGGCACAGCCCCTTATACTTACAGTATAGATGGGGGCGACTTCCAAAGCGCCACTACTTTTGCAGGACTGGCTGCCGGTTCTCATGCCATTACCGTGCGTGATGCTAACAAATGCGTTCTCACCAAATCATTCACCATCTCTAACATTGCTGGGCCTACAGTAGTAACAGCCTCTGCGCAACCTGCCAGTTGCCAAAACAACGATGGCAGCATTACAGTGGGCACTGTAACTGGGGGTACCGCTTCCTACACCTATTCCATCAACGGAAAAGATTTTCAGAGCACGAAAGCTTTTTCAGGACTTGCTTCAGGAATTTATACGGTAACGGCTAAAGATGCCAACGGATGTGAGGTAACCACTACTGTAAGAGTAAACCAGAATGTACCGACAAACTTTGCCAGCTCTACAGTGTCATCCACATGTGGAAACAATAACGGCAGCATTACAATTAGTGGGGTAACAGGCGGCTCAGCACCTTATTATTATAAAAATGATGGCTGGGAGTTTCAGGTTTCAAATACTTTTCAGGGACTTCTGGCAGGTGCACATACCATAACTGTAAGAGATGCCAAAGGCTGTACTTTCACGAAGTCGGTGATGGTAACGAACATAGCAGGACCTTCTGACTTGACTGCATCTGTTAGCGCTTCTACCTGTGGAGGTAATAATGGTTCTTTCACGATCAGCAACATAGAAGGAGGCAAAGCTCCTTACTCCTATAGTATAGATGGAAAAACCTTCCAAGATGATGCTTCTTTTACAGCAGTGATAGCCGACACCTATACCGTTCACATAAGAGATGCCAATGGCTGCGAGTATACAGAAGATGTTGTTGTGCCAGATATTACAGGTCCTGCTTTTACGGCTACAGCTCAGAACTCTACTTGCGGCAACAGCAACGGAAGTATAACTCTAAGCGATGTTACAGGAGGTGTTGCCCCATACACCTACAGCAAAGACAATGTAACATTCCAATCTTCGGCTACTTTCACTGGGTTGATTGCCGGTACTTACGACATCACTGTAAAAGATAAGAATGGCTGCGTTTTCACAAAAGCTATTGAGGTAGGCGATGTTGCTGGGCCAAGCGATATTCGCCTTACCAGCACCTCCTCCACTTGTGGCGGAAGAAACGGTAGCATAAAAGTGGAGAGTGTAACAGGTGGTACTTCTGCTTACACATACTCTATAGATGGAAGCACCTTTCAGGCTGGGTCTACTTTCAGGCCAGTGCTGGCAGGAGAGTACACGGTAACTGTACAGGATGCTAACGGCTGTACTTTCTCCAAAGAGGTTGTGGTGGAAAACATTGCCGGACCTACGGATTTTGCTGTCAGCGCTACCTCGAGCACCTGCGGCAACAGCAACGGTGAGCTTTCTGTGACGGGTGTAACAGGCGGAACGGCGCCTTACACTTACAGCAGAGACGGGGTGAACTTCCAGGAGAGCGGGGCCTTCGCAGGGCTTGCCGCCGGAACGCACCGCCTCACGGTGAAGGACGCCAATGGCTGCGTTGTCACCAAGGATGTTACTGTAACCAACATAGCAGGGCCTTCAGCCGTGGCGGCTACTTCTGCACCTGCCAGCTGCCAAAACAACGACGGCAGCATCACGGTAGGCAAGGTGACGGGCGGTGCCGGGTCCTACACCTACTCGGTCAACGGGAGGGACTTTCAGGAGGCAACTCTTTTCTCCGGACTCGCCTCAGGCACCTACACGGTAACGGCTAAGGATGCTAATAACTGTACTGTCACCACTTCAGTAAGAGTAGGCCAGAACGTGCCGACAGCGCTTACTGCTTCTTCTGTGTCTGCTACCTGTGGCAACAGCAACGGCGGGCTAACAGTGACAGGTGTAGCGGGTGGTACTGCTCCTTATACTTACAGTGTCGATGGATCTGCCTTTCAGACTTCTGCCACATTTACTGGTCTGGCGGCAGGCACACATACTGTTTCGGTGAAAGACGCCAAGGGTTGTACATACACTGGAAGTGTCGGAGTGAAGAATCTGGAAGGTCCTACTTTCCAAATTGCAACCACTTCTACCACCTGCGGTGCAAGCAATGGTCGGGTTGAAGCTAGCAACGTTACCGGTGGAGTAAGTCCTTATACCTATTCCATCAACGGTACAGACTTTCAGGACTCTAATGTCTTCTCTGATCTATTGGCAGGTTCTTATACTATTACGGTGAAAGATGCCAACGGCTGCCTGGGTACAAGCACTGTTGAAGTGGAGGACATTGCCGGACCAAGTGAATTTAGCTTTACCGCAAAAGCTTCTACTTGTGGCAACAGCAATGGCAGCATAGTGGTGAGTGAGGTAACTGGAGGTACTGCACCTTATACCTACAGCAAGAATGGAGAAAGCTTCCAAGCCTCAGCTACTTTCGAAAACATAACAGCCGGCGACTACACCATAATTGTGAAAGATGCTAATGGCTGTATAGTTGAGAAATCAATAGCTGTTGAGAACATCCCGGGCCCAAGTGAATTGTCACTTGTTTCTGTAGCCTCTACCTGCGGCAGTGCTAACGGCAGCATCTCGGTAGAAGGCGTAACAGGTGGCACAGCTCCTTATTCCTTCTCTATTGATGGAAGCACATTCCAGGCGGAGGCTACCTTCAGCTCTGTTACGGCAGGGGATTACACAGTTATAGTGAAGGATGCCAATGGCTGTACTTACGCCAAAGAGGTTACTGTAGAAAATATTGCCGGTCCGGTTAACATCTCTGTAGCCTCAAAAGCAAGTACGTGCGGCAGTAATAACGGAGAGCTAAGCGTAACCGATGCATCCGGAGGTACAGCACCATATACTTATAGTATAGATGGTGCCAACTTCAAAGAATCAGCTTTGTTCACGGGTTTGCTTGCCGGATCATATACAGTAACAGTAAAGGATGCCAACGGCTGTACTTTCGCGTACGCAGCTTCGGTATCGGATATTGCCGGACCTACTGCTGTAGCCGCAACTGCCGAGGCTGCCAGCTGTGCTAACAATGACGGTCGCATTATAATTGGTGCGGTAAACGGCGGTACAGCTCCTTATACCTATAGTATAGATGGTGTCAACTTTCAGAGTAGCACTTCCTTCGCATCACTGGCGACAGGTGATTATACTATCACAGCTAAAGATGCGAACGGTTGTATGGCAACAGGAACTGTTTCAGTCAATCAAAATGTGCCGACAAACTTTACTGCCTCTTCCAAAGCATCTACTTGCGGAGGAAACAACGGGACTGTTACAGTAAGAGATGTATCTGGAGGTACAGCACCTTATGCTTATAGTAAAGATGGCGTTAACTTTCAGCAGGAGGCTACACTTACAGGTCTTGTGGCTGGCGTGTACACCATCGTGGTTAAAGATGCGAAAGGATGTACATTCAGTAAGCAGGTGCAGGTAGAGGATATAGCTGGCCCTACTGAAGTGGCGGTTTCTACGGAGCCTTCTACCTGTGGCGACAGCAACGGCACAATTACGATTAGTGAAGTAATTGGAGGAGTAGCCCCATATACCTATTCCATCAACGGCACCGACTTTCAGAGCAGTACAGGCTTTAGCTCTTTGCTAGCTGGAGAGTATGAACTAACCGTGAAAGATGCTAACGGCTGTACGTATACTCAGGCAGTTATCCTTAACAACATTCCAGGTCCAACTGCCTTCAGTGCTCTAGCCAATCCTTCCAGTTGCGGACGTGCCAACGGTACAGTTACAGTAAATGATCTGATTGGCGGTACAGCTCCTTATGCTTACAGCGCTAACGGCACTACTTTCCAGGAAGAAGCTACTTTAACAGGACTTGTGGCAGGGGAGCATATCATTACAGTAAGAGATGCTAACGGTTGTATAGTAACCAAGTCTGTAGTAGTAGACAATATAGAAGGTCCTACCGGAATGGAGTTGGTTAGTGCCTCGTCTACGTGTGGTGCCAGCAACGGAAGCATCAGTGTTAGCAACGTTACCGGCGGCACTGCTCCTTATACTTACTTGGTCAACGGAACAGACTTCCAGACATCAACAAGGTTTGAAGCAATACTGGCAGGGAAATATAGCATTACTGTAAGAGATGCCAACAGCTGTACTTTCTCAGCAGAAGTAACAGTGGAGAACATTGCTGGGCCAACAAACCTTGCTGCCGAAACAAAGCCTTCTACCTGTGGAGCTAGCAACGGAGAGTTAAGTATTACTAGTGTAGACGGTGGCACAGCGCCTTATACCTATAGTATAGATGGTGAAAACTACCAGGCATCAGCTGCCTTTAGGGGACTAGCTGCAGGCACACAAACCATCACGGTGAAAGATGCCAATGGATGTACTTATGCCACTAGCCTCGAGGTGCCTGATGTCAGCGGTCCTACTGCTGTGGCAGCAAATTCAAAAGCTGCCAGCTGTGCAGGGAATGACGGAAGTATTACAGTAAGCGGAATTACGGGCGGTACAGCTCCTTATACTTACTCTATTGATGGCGTAAACTTCCAGGCTAGCAGAACTTTTGAAGCCCTGGTTCCAGGAGAGTATACCATCACAGTAAAGGACACCAACGGATGTAATGTTTCTGGAGAGGTAGAAGTAGGCAAAGAAGGTCCGGCAGGCTTCACTAGTTCTAGTAACGCTGCCAGCTGTGGCAACGAAAACGGAAGCATCACAATTAGTGCAGTAGAAGGGGGTAAGGCACCTTATACTTACAGCATCAGTGGTGGAGCTTATCAGACTGCCTCAACTTTCATCTCACTGGCAGCAGGCGTTTATACCATTACGGTGAAAGATGCAAACGGCTGTGCCTTTACTAATGAGGTGGAGGTGCATCACGTAGAAGGTCCTTCTGATCTAACAGCCTCTGCGCAGACGGCCTCCTGTGGCAGAAGCAATGGTCAGATCACTATTACTGCTGTAGCTGGTGGTGTAGCACCTTATACATTCTCTATCAACGGCAAGGACTTCCAAGCTTCAGATGCTTTCACGGCACTGGTGGCTGGGGAGTACCGGGTAACTGTGAGAGACGCCAACGGCTGTCTGTTTGCCAAGCCTGTTGCTGTTACCAACGCCAATGGCCCTACCGGATTCCAAATAACTACTACAGCTGCAGCCTGTGGTAGTGCTAATGGCAAGGCTACTGTAGGTAATACAGCAGGTGGCACAGCACCTTATACTTATAGTGCAGACGGTGTCAACTTCCAGGCAGATGCTACACTAACTGGCCTGTCTGCGGGTGTTCATACTATAACTGTAAGAGATGCCAAGGGATGTACTTTTGCCAAACAAGCAGAGGTAGGGCATGTAGCCGGGCCATCAGGGTTAGAGCTGGCAACAGTTTCGGCAACCTGTGGTAGTGCAAATGGTGAGATCCGCGTTAGCAATGTAACGGGTGGTACGGCTCCATATGTGTATGCGCTAGACGAAGGTGGCTTCCAAACCTCAGCTGTGTTTAGCGAAGTGACTGCCGGAAACCATACCATCACTGTAAAGGATGCCAACGGCTGTGTGTTCCTTCAGGAAGTGAAAGTTACAGATATTGCTGGCCCTTCTGACATAGCAGCTACTACTACGCCTGCTTCCTGCACAGAAAACAACGGCACCATCACGGTAACCGGAGCTACAGGTGGGAGCACACCTTATACTTATTCGCTGGACGGTATCAGCTACCAGGCATCTGCTGCCTTTACTGCACTGGCAGCTGGCAGGTATGAAGTGTATGTAAAAGATGCCAACGGTTGCAGCACATCAGTTACAGCTGTTGTTGAGTCTAAAGGGCTGCAGGAAGCGACAGTCTCCACTACGGGAGCAACCTGTGGGAAAAATAACGGAGCCATCGTAGTAACGTCGGTGAGTGGTGGCACAGCGCCTTATACTTACAGCCTCGATGGTACCAGCTTCCAAACCTCAGCTTCCTTCAATAATCTGGCAGCCGGAAAATATACGGTTGTAGTAAAAGATGCCGAAGGATGTACTCTCACCAAAAAGCAATTGATTGAGAACAGTGGCAGTGCGACTTTCAATGTAACCGCAACTAATGCCAGCTGTGGTGCAGACAATGGGGCTTTTAGAATTGAGGAAGTGAGCGGAGGCACTGCTCCTTATACTTATAGTATAGATGGGGCAGCTTACCAAAGTGCACCAGAATTCAAGGGTTTGGCTGCGGCAACTTACCAGGTAACTCTAAAAGATGCTACCGGCTGCATAAGTACTGAAACTATCACCATCGGCAACACGCCAGCTATCACTGACCTAGGAGTAACTGTAACACCTGCAGGTTGCAACCACTCTATGGGGCAGGTTGCTATTGGTGAAGTGACCGGTGGTACAGCACCTTATACTTACTCTTTGGATGGGGTAAACTACACCTCATCTACCACTCTTTCTGATGTAGCACCAGGTAATTACACCCTCACAGTAAAAGATGCCAAGGATTGTACCTTCAGCATACCGGTGAAGATGGAAGAGGGCGTAAGCAGTTCACTAGACTACGTGCAGCACCTGAACTGCTACGGTGATGCCACCGGTGTGATTGCCTTTACCGCAACAGGCGCAGATGCACAAACTGTGTACAGCATCGACAATGGCAAGACCTTCCAGAAAGAAGCTGTGTTCAAAAATCTGGCTGCAGGCACTTACCAACTGATCACCAAATTCTCTGAAACATGTGCTGTTACAGTAGGCACAGTAGAAGTGAAGGCCGCAGAGCCAATTTTGTTAGAGGTAACACCACTCACTAAAGCCATAGGACTTGAGAAATCGGGTAGTGCCGCGGTAACAACCATTAGTGGGGGAGTCGGCCCTTATACGTACCAGGTAAACGGTGGCAGCTTCAGTTCTGATTCTGTGTTCTCAAACCTTGGCGCAGGCACCTATACGCTGATGGTGAAAGACAGCAGGGGCTGTATAGCAGAAATCAGCTTCGAAATAGAAGGCTTAGATGATCTTGATATTCCGAATGGCTTCACTCCAAATGGTGACGGGGTGAATGACACATGGGTACTTAAGAACCTGCCTAGGCTGTACCCACAGTGCAGAGTATCGGTTTACAATCGTTGGGGAAGCCCTGTATATACCTCCAGAGGATACGCCAAACCTTGGGATGGTACCTATAACGGCAAGCGTCTGCCAGACGGCACTTACTACTGCATCATAGAACTTGGCGACGGTACTGCACCGCTCAAGACATCAGTAACCATCATGCGATAAATCAGCCATCGAAAAACATCAGCGTGTTATGAAGAATTACATCCTAATATCTTGCTTCCTGCTAATAAGTTCGGTAGCTGTGGCACAGCAGAAGGCACTTTACAGCCAGTACATGACCAATTATTACCTGCTTAACCCCGCCGTGGCTGGAGTTGACAAAGACTGGAACATTAAGGCAGGCTACCGCAACCAATGGACAGGTTTTGAAGGAGCCCCCAAGACATATTACTTGAGCGCAGAAACAGCTCTGTTTAAGCGCACCATTCGGAGCCGCAGGGTACAGCCTTACCACGGTGTTGGTGGCTATGTGTATACCGACCAAACAGGACCCATCACGCAAACAGGCCTGCAGTTGTCGTACGCGCACCATGTGCCTATCAACAGAAGCATCTATTTTTCGTCTGGCTTGTTTGCTGGTGTGCAGCAGTACAGGTTTGATGAGAACAAGATACACTTGGCCGAGGGGTCTAACGAGCGTGACCCTGTTACGCAGCAAGGTAGTCTCAATGCCTTTATGCCTGACCTAAGCGTAGGAGCATATTTACACTCCGAAGAGTTTTATGCGGGGGCATCTTTGTTTCAGGTACTGGGCAATAAAATTATGAAGAATAAGGGAGTGGAGGACCCAAGCAGGTTGTCGCGCCACTTGTTTATTTCGGGAGGCTATAACATTGATGTTAACAGAAATATTACCGTCACACCTTCTGTTTTGATCAAGCATGTAAACCCCGCTCCGGTGCAGGCAGATTTTAATGTGAGAGGTGCCTATCATTTTACAAACAGGCGCAAATCGAAGTATGATGATATGCTTTGGGCAGGGATTTCATACCGCACCCAGGATGCCATAGTGGGATTGGCTGGGATACAGCTTAAACAGCAATACCAGCTAAGCTATACGTATGACATCACGATATCGCCTATGCGCCACCACAGCGCTGGCTCCCACGAAATTGTACTTGGGCTCAGAATGCCGTAAGGTTTAACTGTAGAGGTAAGACAGGAAGAGCCAGCGCATTTGCACAGGCTCTTCCTGTTTTTAAAAATTTAGTCATCAATGGCTGTTTATCACCGATGCCCCAAATATTGTTGTTTCGGTTTGGTAACTATTAATTAATGAGCTTCCTCCGCACGGGCAGAATTGCCGCTGATGATCTGGCCAAAGAAGATACTGTTCAGGAACAGCTTGTTGGTGCCGTACCAGAATGCTCTGAAGTTCGGGTTATCAGGCATCGCAATCACTTTACCAGCACCTATAGTAGATACATCTACCGCAGCCGTGTTTTTCACCTTCTGTAGATTTGGCTTAGAAATATATCCTGCCATCAGTGGGTTGGCTGTATACATCACAGGGTTAGCATACGGGCTTTTAGAGCGCTCCATAAACAGGGTGTTGCTGCGGAATATTGGCAATTGCTCATCAGTATAGCCGTAAGCTAAGGGGTGTGTCAGGTCCAGCTTTGTTTCAAAGATAGCGCCACCAATAACCTGGGCTCCTTCTGAATTTGCCATGTCGGCATAAGCTTTTTGTGCGGCAGTATCTGGCTCCGACTTCGTGAAAGTAATGTTACCAATGCCATTGTCTGACAACCACTTAGCCGCTGTGCCCATGCCCACTACTGTGCCACCTTGGAGCACCCAATTGCGTAGCTTGTCTTTGGAGATATTGCTGTAAGAGCCTTCGGCCATTACCACTACGTTGTACTTGCTTATTTCTGAGCGGTTAAAGTCGTTGGTTTTTATCAGAACCGGTCGCATGCCGAAGCGGTCGTCCATCAGGTGCCAAGCCTCGCCAGCATCATAGCTGTTTACACCATCACCGATCAGCATCATTACCTTAGGTTGCTTCAGGCTCAGCACCATCGGGCTGCCCAATTTTATACCTAGCGGGTTGAAGCCAGTGTTCATGGCGTATACCTTCAGGGCATTTTGCTGTGCAACTTCCTGCATAATTTGGTGAAGGGCTTCAGCATTTACCGACTGGCCAGCCACAGGTATAAGTATGGTGCCATAATCATACTTCTTGCCTTCCGCAGTTGTAAACTTATCGGTAGCTACCCTTGTGTTGATGCCTCGGTCCATTAGCTGGTTAAGAGCACGGGGCGCATAGTAACCATGCCACTCAAACGTGTAAGCATAGTCACTTTTGCCTCCTACAACCTCACCTTCTGGCAACTTCAGGTCTTCTACTTTCTGGCCCAACTGGCTGCTCTTAAAGTTACGGGAGGAGAGCGCAGCATGGTCGAGGTCAAAAGCCAGCGGGAATGTCCAGGCGGAGATGTCGTAGAAAAGGCTGTCCTGGAAAGTGGTGCGCCTCTCAAACATCGCTTCAATCAGCCTGTACTGTGGCTGATCGGTTGGGATGATGTAAGCGTTCTCTGGTGTATAAGTAAAGTTGTTGATCTTGAAGCTCTCCTTCGGGCGGTATACCTCTATCTGGTGTTGCTTAATAATTTCAGCCAAATGGAAAGCTCTGGCTCTGTCAAGTTCAGAACCGAATACATAAGCTTTGGTTGAAGCCTTTTTAGACTCGTTTTGTACCTGCTTATAGAAATCGCGCTGGTGTGCCAGTAGCTCCTCGCGCATGGCTTGCACCGCCTCCAGGGTGGAGAGGGTAGTAGTAAACTGATTGCGGATCGTGAACGGGAATGTCAGCACACCATTCACGCTTTCCTGTGCATGGCCCCTGGAGCTGGCCTGTTCGAAGAGTATCCCCACCGAACCATTTACATCTGGGTAAGTCGAGCCTTTGCCGTAGTAAAAGTCATCGTAACTTTCTTCAGTATAATAAAAGGAGCCGATCTTGTCCAGTGCTTTGGCATGAAAGGTGCCGATCTTCTGTGTCAGCTTAAAGTTGTTTTCTGGCGTAAGCGGATTGTTACGGCTCGGTATACCTGGCTGAAAGAAGAAAGTAGCGTTGGTTCCCATCTCGTGGTGATCTGTAAGCACATTAGGCTTCCACTCGTGGAACTTTGCCAACCTGCCTTTCGACTCCGGGTGCTGCAACGGTAGCCAATCGCGGTTAAGGTCGAACCAGTAATGGTTCGTACGACCTCTTGGCCATGCCTCGTCAAACTCGGCACTGTTAGGGTCTGTTATCAGATTTTTGCTGCGGTGTGAGTTAACCCAACTGGCAAAGCGGTTCATTCCATCCGGGTTTATAGATGGATCTATGAGGATAATGGTCTCATCCAGCAACTTGTCTATTTCTGGCCCTTGTGCTGCTGCCAAATGATAAACAGCCAATAGGGAGGCATTACTGCCGCTTGGTTCGTTGCCATGCACACTGTAGCCCATCCATACCACAGCTGGCATCTCTTTTATATTTAGCTTTCCAGATGCTGACGGATCACTAAGCTGGCGGTGCTTCTGCTTTATCTGCTCAAGGTTCTGGTGGTTCTTAGGCGAGGTGATGGTAAGCAGGTACAGCGGGCGGTTTTCGTGAGTGCGGGCATACTCTGTTATGGTAATACGGTCGGAGAGGTTTGCCATCTGCCGCATGTACATAGCTAGTTGGTCGTGGCTGGCATGCCATTCGCCTACATTGTACCCTAGAATATCTTTAGGTGTTGGAATGCTGCTGTTGTACGATACCTCAGCAGGCAGGTAATAGGAGAGAGGTGTTTCGGCCTGCTGTGCTACCGCCACTGGCCCAAGGCCCAGCATAGCTGCTACAGCAAGAACGCGTAAGTTTTTCATGTTGTAAAGGTGAAGAATAGGTTAGATAATGGTTATATCTGCAATTTCCTGTTTTGCGCAGGCTTTTGCAATAGTAGTAACAGTGCTTGAGCGAAAAGCTTCAGAGCCTCCTATGGCACAGTTAATCATCAAGAAAGATCAGCAGAGGCGGTATACTATCCTTTTTAACAATGTGCTGCTAATTTATAATAGAGACCGAAAGAGGTATATACTGATTTCTAGTCAACAGTACAGGTTTTTGGTTAATGAGCTAGCTGCTCTTATACTTATGCTATAGTCTTAGGCCTGGAAGATCCTGCTCTTGCTGATTTTCTTTTCCCGCCCCGGAAACTAACAAAGTACAGGCCGAATCCTGAAAGTATAGTGATCAGTCCTACCACCGAAAAGAAGCGCAGCAATAGGTTGCCAAAGTTGTCTCGGCCCTGGTAATCCATTGTGTGTAGCATCCACAGGAAATCAAATATACGCCACTTATTGTTGCGGAACTTCATTACTTCGCCCCGCTCGCTCGATACATATACTGTTGTGTTAGTAGGGTGCTGCATGGTTACAGCATAGGCAGGCAACGGACTTTCACGGTATTCGTGGTGGCTCCCTACATCTCCTTCTGTCAGGTACTCTACCTCTGCCACCTGTACAGGCTCATTAAAGCTGTTCTGCGCCATCTGTACAGCCTCCTGCTCCGTTAAGGACTTTCGTAAATCACCTGTGCTGGCAAGTGCCAGTTGAGTGTGGTGCATAGCATGCTCCCCGTGGCTTGCGAAGTACACAACCTGGTAGTGTGGCTCTCCAAGTATATCGATCAAACGGACAGATTTTACAGAGTCAGCTTGTGATAGCTGTGACAGCACTTCCGTTGGTGATACCATTGCCATACTGGTTTCAAAATTGGCAGGGGCCTTCTTCTGAAAGTCGCCATGAATCTCATCGATATCGGACCAGCTAAAGTATAAGCCTCCTATTGTCCAGAGAACAAATTGCACACCTGTTACTAACCCAAGGTAGCGATGTGACTTGCGAATGAGGAGATGTGTGCGACGGTTCATGTTTTTAGTGCTACTTTATAGTGCTATTCCATAGAAGCTTTCCTGCCCCTGCTGCTAATATAGCCAGCTATTCTCTTTTAAGAGCTTTTTAGTATGAAATAATGTAGTGCAATTTCAAAAGATTATATATGATTTTTTTTATTAAAACTTTGTTTTGGATGAAACAAAATTATTTGTCTTGTGTATACATTCTTTGAATAATAAAAAAAAGTATAGGAATTAACCAGTTATGACTGTGAACCCGGCATTTCATAATCAGCGAGGTGCTCCCTGAGCCTTCTGCTGTTCTGTTTTATCACCAGGATTATATCATTCACGCGCTCTTACTTACATACTAACTTGGTTAATATAACTTAACCATTTTGCAATATGGTTTTAGCTATTAAAAATAGCCTGCAACCTTATTGCCCAACCTTTTTATGCCCTGCTGTAAAGTACAATACTTTCGTTACTTCTGACAAAAAACACTCAAGGCCCCCAAATTAAGCAGCCTTAAACCCAAACCTTATCCCTAAGTTTTATGAAACAAAGTTTTACCCTATTGATTGCCACCGCTGTTAATGCACGGTACGGCAGAACACTCTTAACCTGCTGGCTCATGCTCCTGTTCCTGATGATGGGAAATGTTGCGGCGGCGCAGACTTCTGTCTCGGCATGTGAGGGCCAGACAGCATCATTTGATGCTAACCCTGCTCCTTCAAGTGCTGTTACTATACAATGGCAAGTAAGTACCACTACAAATGCAGATAATCAATATACTAATCTAACAGAACCGTTAAGTGCCTCTGTAGCTAATAATCGCATTTATTCTGTTACAGCAACCTCAGCACTGAACGGCAATTACTACAGAGCAGTATATAGAAATAACGGAGGGAATGTTGTTGGGACTCTTCGTGTTTTTCAGCTAACTGTAAATCCAACTCCCACTTTAAGTAGCACCTTAACGCCTGCGGCTATATGTAGTGGTGCCACATTTAATTATACTTCAACGAGTAATGTTGCAGGAACGACTTTCAGCTGGCAACGCCTCCCAGCAACAGGTGTTACAGGTGGAGCGACCACTGGTACTGGTAATATTAGCCAAACTCTTACCAATACCACTTCAAATCCAGTGAATGTTACTTTTCGCTACACATTAAGCGCTAACGGCTGTACCAACACGCAGGATGTGGTTGTAACTGTAAGACCTTTACCCACAATCTCTGTTACTCCAACAGGTAGTGCCTTAACAATCTGCTCCGGCGGATCAGTTAACCTCACCGCTTCGGGTGCCACAACCTATTCCTGGTCTCCGGCAGCAGGGCTTAGCACTACTACTGGCGCTTCTGTTACAGCTAGTCCTACCACAACTACAACCTACACTGTAACTGGTACAACAAATGGCTGTTCTTCCTCTACACAAGTAACAGTTACTGTAATACAGACCCCAACTGCGTCTATTACACCCGCTTCGCCAGCTCCAGTTTGTGGAGGGTCTGTACTTTTAACCGCTGTTGCTAATCCGACGACTCCAGCTGTAGGAACTTATACTTACCGATGGTTGGATGCTGGTGGTAATACAGTTGGCACAAATTCAACCTTTTCAGCTACGGCAACAGGAAGTTATTCTGTTGTAATTACAAATACTGCTGGACCATGTGCCAGTGCACCTTCAAGCGCTGTAAATGTTACAGTTAATCCTGTGCCGACAGCGCCTACAAATGTTTCTGCTAACTCTACTTCATTCTGTGGTAGTGGCACCCCTACCTTAACCGCCACTGCAGGTGCAAACAGCAATACAATAAGGTGGTACCTTTCTGAAACTGGTGGATCTCCGGTAGGAACAGGCTCACCTTATACGCCATCTGCTCCTATTACAGCGACTACAACATACTATGCTGCCAGCTATAATTCAACTACCACCTGCGAAAGCAGCACTAGAGTAGCAGTACAGGTAACAGTCAATCCCAATCCAGTTGCCGTAATCACCCAGGGTGCAAATGTTATCCTTTGTGAAGGAGGTGAAGTTACTCTTACAGCCCAAACAGGCACAGGCTACTCTTACCAATGGCACCTAGGTGGTAGCCCGATTACTGGCGAAGACGAAAGTAGCCTTACAGTAACCGAACCAGGCAGTTATACCGTGGAAGTTACTCTTGGAGAATGTACTGTGATGTCAAGCGCTACCACAGTTACAGAGCAAGCTCTACCAGAAGTAACTATAAATACAACAACTCCAACAGAGTTTTGTGCAGGCAACTCGGTTGTATTAACTGCTGCTGTTGACCCTTCTTCGCCAACGGTTGGTAACTATACTTATAGATGGTTTGAGACAAGTTCTCCTGGTACTACCTTAAGTACAGAGCCTAGCTATGAAGTGTTTGCGTCAGGTACCTACAACGTGGAGGTAACTGTAAATACCTGCCCTGTTGTAGCTGATGAGCCAGTAACGGTAACAGTTAATCAGTTACCATCTGCTGAAATTATTCCTACTGGGCCTACTGATTTTTGTGAAGGTGGGTCTGTTGTGCTTAATGTGCCATTCAGTGCAACTAACACCTATGAGTGGTTTTTGGATGGAGTGGCAATTGAAGGTGCCTCTACAAATAGCTTATCAGTCACAGTCTCTGGTAGTTATACTGTGACCGTAACTAGTGCGGAAGGCTGCCCAAATACCTCAGCGCCTACAGTAGTAAGAGTGGGTAACGTTGAAGAAGCCGCGGTTACATTTACCCCGCCAACCGAGTTTTGCGAAGGAGGTAGTGTACTTTTGGAAGCCACACAGGCACCAGTCGGGCAGACGTACACGTACCAGTGGTTACTAGACGGTGAGGAGATAGATGACGCAACTGAGCGTACTTATCTTGCTGCGGCTTCCGGTGATTATAGTGTTAGAGTAAGCAACAGTGGCTGTTCCAAAACTTCAACAGAGGTAACCGTTACTGTTAGTCCACAGCCAGCCGCTAGTATTTCGAGCGGCAATGAAGAAACGTGTTTTGTGCCGGGAAGTACCGTAAGTTTCGAGGTGGAGGCTACTTTTACTGGGGAGACTGCCGTATGGAGCTCAGACAATGGAAATTTTGTCTTAACTAACCAGGTTATCAATCCAGAAACAGGTGTTGCTACCGCCACAGTAACTGCTACTGGCACAGGAAGCGCTACTATAACGCTAACAGCCAGCAATTCTGAAGCAGGGTGTAACAACGCAGCTAGTTCTGTAGTACTTTTAGTTAAACCTTTGCCAAGTGCCACTATCACTGCTGATGGCTCAACTACTTTCTGCCAAGGCGAGCAAGTTATACTAAGTGCGCCAGAGGGTACAGGTTATACTTACCAGTGGTATAGAGATGGAGAGCCTGTTGTTGGTACCGGAAGAAGCTATACAGCAAGTTTAGCAGGTAGCTACACTGTAAGAGTAACTAGTAATGGCTGTTCTCTGGAGTCAGACCCAACGGTTGTAACTGTAAATCCACTTCCAACGGCTACTATCAGTACGTCGGGTTCCACGGTTTTTTGTTCAGGAGGTTCAGTAACCTTAACAGCCAACTCAGACATTGGTACCAACTTTACATGGTTCAGAAATGGTAATGAGCAGGTAGGTACAGGTGCAACTTTAGTTGTAAGAGAGAGTGGTAGCTATACAGTGCTGGTATCGGCTGGCGGTACAGGTTGTAGCAATACATCCGATGCGACTGTTGTTACAGTTAATCCAACTCCGGAGGCCACTATTCGACCAAGTGGTCCTGTTACCTTCTGCGAGGGTGGAACCGTTACACTTGTTGCCGTTAACGCTCCATCTAATGCTACCTTCCAATGGTTTAGAGGGACAACTCCAGTTGGTACCACACAGCAGATTACCGTTAGCCAAAGTGGCAATTACACAGTACGCGTGACATCAGGGCCATGTAGTGCTACGTCGTCAGTAACTACGGTAACAGTTAATCCAACGCCTACACTGGTGATCACTAACCCTGAACCAGTATGTTCTCCTGCTACAGTAGATCTTACTGCTGCTGCCGTAACCAGCGGAAGCACTTCAGGCTTAACTTATACTTACTGGACCAATGCTGAAGCAACAACGGCTTTAAGTAACCCATCAGCTGTTGCAACTAGTGGTACATACTACATTAAAGGTACAACTGCAGCAGGCTGTTTTGAGGTGAGACCAGTGCAGGTTACTGTAAACTCTACACCAGCTACGCCTACTATATCGGGCATTACACCAAATGCTGTAATTTACACTGGTGAAAGGGTGAACGGAAGCTACACCAGAACACTTGTTGGAAGTGATCCAGGTGCTGGTAACACGGGTACATTCTCTGGACCAGGCATAACAGGTGCGGGCGTATTTAACCCATGTAGTGTACTGTCGGCCGGGCAAAACTCCAGAGATATAGTCATCACGTATACTGTGAGCAACAGTACAACAGGGTGTAGTAGCTCAGTGAGTGTTCCTGTGACTGTAAGGCGCTCTACTTATACTATTGTACTTGAAACAAATCCCTTCCCTGTTTGTAAAGGACAGAATACTAACTATACGGCAAGGGTATTAAGAGATGCTGTTGTTACATATCCGGCGCCTGAGAACATTAGAATTCAGCCTGTAAATGTGGTAAGCTTTGAAGAGGATGTTACTAGCCTTTTTGTTGTAGAGTCTAGAAAGAATCAAGGTAACTTCAATAGAGGTACAACCTTTAGTGATGCTAGTTTATCGGCAACAGACTACTACGAATCCAGAGCTACTCCTATAAGCGGAGCTTTACCAGCATGTGCTAGTACAACTCCAATATTCTCGAATAAAATTTACTTAGGTACGCCAGAGGTAACTGTGAGCCTTCAAAATCCAGGATCTATTTGCCCGGGTACTTCGGTAACGTTCACAGCTACGCAGGGTACTTTGCCTGGCACGCTTACATACCAGTGGACAGTAAACGGAGAGGCTGTGCCTAATGAGACGTCATCTACTTTCACCACGTCTACACTTCAAAATGGGGACCGAGTAGCTGTAAACTTTACAGCAGAAGGTAGTGGCTGCGGTGTTGCAACCTCTGGTAATGAGATTGTCATGGTTGTGGTAGAGACCCAAACAGTAACAGGAGGAAGCTATTGTGCAGGAACTACAGGAGCGCCAATCACTATTGGGTCGTCCCAGAGTGGTGTAAACTACCAGTTAGTACAGATTGCTAGCAATGGTACAGTAACAAGTATAGGTAACCCTGTTCCCGGAACGGGAAGTAGCCTAAGCTTTGGCAACCAGTTAGCAGGAACATATTCTGTCATTCCGATAGCTGCAAATCCAGGTGCTTGCTCTATGTTTAATCAAGTGACGAACAGCGAAACACCATTACCAACAGTATATGACATAACCAGCAGTGCTACCAGCTACTGTGCGGGATCGGGTGTTACAATAGGATTGAGCGGGTCTGAACCAAATACTACCTACAACTTATTCAGAACGGGAACTACTGATGCAGTTGGTGCTTATACAACAACATCAACACAGAGTGGAGCATTTAGCTTCCCTGGTAGCTTTACGGCAGGCACCTATAGAGTTACTGCAGTAACTGTAGCTAATCAACCTGCCAGAGCAGCTTGTCCTAGAGATATGTCCGGCACTGTAACCATAGAGGAAATAATGCTGCCTCAACAGTACAGCATAACGGGAGGCGGTGATATCTGTGAGAATAACATTGTTGCTATGCCAGTGGGGCTGGCAAATTCACAGATTAATGTAAGTTATCAACTGAAGCGTGACGGAGTAAATGTTGGTAACCCTGTTACTGGTACCGGTGCGGCATTTGACTTTGGGACTTATACAGAGCCTGGTACTTATACAGTTGAAGCTGTTACCACAACTACACCAGCATGTCCAGTTACACTTAATACAAGCACCGTAATTAGAAATGTTAGTGCCGAGGATGTTACTGGTGAAACTTTGAGAGTAACATGGATTGAGAATAATACGCAATGGAGAGTTGAGGCTGTAGATGAGCCTGAGCGCTTTACTTTTGGAGCCAATCCAATATATAGATGGTATCGCTCTACTGATGAAGGGATCACTTGGGCAGAGGTTCAGCCAACTTCATCTGATCCAAGCATCTACATCGAAAATGAACCTTCTACAGATCCTCTCATTAGAGCGGAGGTACGAACTACAGACGGTCGTTGCCTCAGGTTTATTATTACTAATGAAAACTCAGTTCCTCTCCCAGTAGAACTGATGTACCTGAGAGCCTTCAAACAAGGTAACAATGTGCTGCTAGAATGGGCAACTGCTATGGAGGAGAACAATGCTGGCTTCGAGATACAAGTGTCAGAAGACGGTTTCAACTTTAGAAAGCTAGATTTTGTGCCTACCCAAAACGGCAACACAGTGCTGAAGCAAGTCTATAAGTATATCGACAAAGAGAACGGTAAGTATGGAACACGTTATTACCGTCTGAAACAGATCGATGTGAATGGCACCTTTGAGTACTTTGGACCAAGCGTGGTAATCTTTAGTGAAGTGGCAAGTCAAGTGAAAGCTTTCCCTAACCCGTTCACTACTGAGGTAACGCTTGACATTGCCGCAGCGCAAAATGGTAAGGTACAGGTAACGATGTATAGTGCTATTGGTCGCCAGGTGCTGGAGCGAAGCTTTACTGTGGAGAAAGGCTTCAACACTGAGGTACTAAACATTAATGATGACTTACCACATGGTGTTTACTTCATCAAGGTACACTTAGACGGTAAGGTGCATCAACTAAAACTTCTGAAGCAATAAAAGATCTTAATAGGGTTTAAAGCTGAAAGAGCCGGGTATTTTACCTGGCTCTTTTTTTTTATTATTTTATAATAAAAAATTATACAATCCATATATGATATTTCTGTGTTGTAGTTTATCTAAGGTAAAATATAACTGACTGAAAAAGAAGCAGAAGTGATTATATAAAGTTTGGTTAAAAAATAACATATGTCTAAACATTTACAATTTTAAGTACAATTTTTGTTTGGCAAAATTAAAATTATTTTATAGATATATATGGATGTTTGTTGAAGTGTATTAATATTGTGCTCGCGAATAGATTAATCTCATAATAAACTATAAAAAAAATAGCTGAATATGCCTCGCCAGCCATGGGAGATCAGTGTAATAAAAGATTATAAGAAGTAGTTTCTGCCTATAGATATTCTTCTAAGGAAAATTTTGGAACTTTTATAATACAAGTTAGCACGGCTGATACCGTGGGTGGATATCTATTGTCTTCAAAGTTATGTTGTGCAAGAATTAATCAGTAATGATCCAATACTTTCATAACCCTTTAAACCCATATTTTATGAAAAGAATTTTTACTCTATTACCAAAATGCTTTCTAGCAATTAGTATGATACTAATGGTTGGTACCATTAAGGGGCATGCACAGAACAATTTTACAATAACATTAGATAAGACATGTGCTTTGAAAAACCAAGGTTTGACATTATCTATCACTGGCGACGGATTTGCAAATGGTAATAAGCATACACAGTTGGAGGCATATACATCAGAGACAGCAACAACACCGCTAACTACTATTTTCACGCAATCTACAGGTAATGCAAGAGTAATTACTGCCACAATTCTAGAAGATTCTCCAATAGTTGAAGAAGCAAGAACAGTTTATCTTCGCGTCAGGAACAACAAAAGTAAGGATTTATCTAGCCCAGTTCCATTTAGAGTTAGAGATACAGCAATTGTACCTAATGGTGAAATCACCTCTTCATCTAACACTGTAGAGATCGGAAAGCCTATATTTTTTACTGTTACTTCTGATATTATTAATAATAATGATACAGACATAAGTACCATTGAGTGGTACATTGTGAAAATGGAGGGTACAAACGAGGTGAGGGAACTTGTGCAAACAGGGGGAACAGAGTATAGAATGACTCCAACCACTAATGATCCTTTTGAAATTGAATCTAAAGTGACTCCAAATTCAAGCGTATGTTACACCGAATCTCCAAAGGTTTATTCTACACATCAGATGACACCTATGCCAGTCGAGATTATTTACTTCAGTGCGGCCAAGCAGGGCAAGGACGTGTTGCTGGCCTGGGCGACGGCGATGGAGAAGGACAACACGGGCTTCGAGGTGCAGGTGTCGGAGGACGGGCTGAGCTTCAGGAGGCTGGGTTTCGTGGGCACGCAGAACGGCAACACGGTGCTTCGCCAGGAGTACCGGTACACCGACCGGGAGAACGGCAAGCACGGCACGCGCTATTACCGCCTCAAGCAGGTGGACACCGACGGGGGCTTCGAGTACTTCACCACCAAGGCCGTTAGCTTCGGGCAGGTGAGCGGCTACAGCCTCAAGGCATACCCTAACCCGTTCGAGAGCGAAGTGAGCCTGGAACTGCAGGCAGATCAGCCAGGCAGATTAAATGTACAGGTACTGGATGCGATGGGTAAGGTAGTGTATACGAAGCAGTATGCTGTTGAACAAGGTTTATCTCTGGAGCAAATAACATTAGGGCAGTCGCTGCCTAAAGGAATCTATTTCGTGCGCACCGAAATGAACGGCACTGCCAGCAATTTCAAGCTCTTAAAGAAATAGAGTAATAGGGTTTAAAGATAAAGAGCCGGGCAGTTTGTCCGGCTTTTTGCATTTATAGCCGACTGTAAAAACTTGAGGGTAGCAGGCCACCATAAGTGGAGGAGCACACATAGTTTAAACAAGGGCTAAGTAACGAAGTCTAAATGTGTTGGAAGTAAAATCAATTGCTAGTTTATAATATAAACTTTAAATAGTTAAAATTAGAACATATATATATTCGTATACTGTAGAAGATATATCTGCTGGTAATACTATTGTTTAAATCTTTTTAAAGGTATACAACTATGAAATACAAGCCTTTATATACATATCCTTTAAGGGTGTAGACAGAATACCTCTATATCTGATCTTTAGCCTCTTTTTGTAATCAGGTAATATTTCAATTCAAAATTCTGCAGTAAGCACTGTGGATGGCTTTGTATTGCCCAAAGAATTCGATGCTCCCTCAGGTCATCAGCTCATCTAATATCTCCAACTCTTTAAACCCTTATTAAGTTATGAAGACAGTAATCAAAAAGTTTACAGTTAAAGTCTCTCGAGTAGTTCCTGTGGTAGGCGGAGTAGCATTCTTCTTGCTGCTCGTATCAATGCTTCTACCATTAGTGGTTTCCGCACAAACTATAGACCCAGATGGTTTAGAACCTAATTGTGCAACTGTTAACCAAGGATTTCAGCTTACCATCAAAGGTGATGGTTTTAAAGTAGGCACTGATGATGTACAGGTAGAGGCTCTGCTATCTGATGGCACCTCTCTTGCAACGTTCACCACTACAGCTGTTGATGTTAATACCATAGTAGTAGATGTACCTGCTAACTCAGCTATGATAGGCGCTGCTAGAAGTATAGGTATAGTTGTAAAGAACCGTAATGGGGAGGGTGCTAGCTCACAATATAAAAATGTGTCGAACCAGGTAGCCTTTATAGTATATGAGCCTGTAGGCACAGTGGGAGCGATAAGTGGCCCTACCTCTGTTTGTCAGGGAGAACAAGCTGTTTATTCAGTAGAAGCGGTGCATGGAGCAACATCTTATACTTGGGCCCTACCTACAGGTGCAACTATAGAAGGAGCCTCTACAAGTAACACAATCACGGTGAACTACGGGGACAACAGCACCTCAGGGCAAGTTACAGTGTGGGCAAATAATGGATGTGGCGTACAAAGCGAACCAGTAAACCTGGATGTGCATGTTAAAAAAACTGTAACACTAACAGGAGGCAGTATAGCAGTGGACACAGATCATCCAGAGAATGAGGTGGAAGTAGGTGAACCTGCTACCTTTACAGCATCATCCGAGATCATACAGCTAAATGATGTTGGGTCATACAGGTGGTATTCCACGGAAGATGGTGTTTCATGGAGCCCTCTGCCTAACTCTAACACGCAATCATACACTGTAGCCTCAGTCCCGTCTGATCTGTTTGCCATGAAAGTTGAAATCACACCACGCTCGGTAAACGCCTGCTACACTAACCTGCCTAGAACTGGCTATCTTACCATAGAGTCAGAGCCTGTCACTCCTCTACCTGTGGAGATTATTTACTTTAGTGCAGCCAAGCAGGGCAAGGACGTGTTGCTGGCCTGGGCGACGGCGATGGAGAAGGACAACACGGGCTTCGAGGTGCAGGTGTCGGAGGACGGGCTGAGCTTCAGGAGGCTGGGTTTTGTGGGCACGCAGAACGGCAACACGGTGCTTCGCCAGGAGTACCGGTACACCGACCGGGAGAACGGCAAGCACGGCACGCGCTACTACCGCCTCAAGCAGGTGGACACCGACGGGGGCTTCGAGTACTTCACCACCAAGGCCGTGAGCTTCGGGCAGGTGAGCGGCTACAGCCTCAAGGCATATCCTAACCCGTTCGAGAGCGAAGTGAATTTCTCAATAACCGCAGAACAGCCGGGGCAATTGCATGTGCAGGTATTTGACATGCTCGGGAAGCCAATAAAGGCTACTTCCTATGATATAGCTATGGGAAGCTCTGAAAAGAACATCACTTTAGCAGCGGCCTTACCTACAGGCATGTATCTTGTTAAAACGAACATGAATGGCAATATTAAGAGCTTTAAACTGCTGAAGAAGTAGTATAGAGAGGCTCTATAAAGCACAAGAGCCAGGCGTTAAACCTGGCTCTTGTGCTTTGGAATAGTATATGCCTACAGCACCTTTACCTTTAAACTAGTAGGTTGTTGCGGCGAGTGATATACTTTATGCGTGGCCTTGATAAAATCCTCTTCGTTGGCTTCGAAGATATTGTCCACGTATTTTTGCGGGTTGCGGTCTACAAGCGGGAACCAAGTACTCTGAATCTGTACCATAACGCGGTGTCCTTTCTTAAAGGTATACAGCACATCCTGCAGCTCCACATTTACCGGCGTCACCTCGTTTGGTGTAAACGGTTCCGGTTTTTCGAAGCTGTTACGGAAACGGCCACGGAAAACCTCGCTGCGCACCATGGCCTGATAGCCACCCATTGGCTTGTTTGGCTGGTGCGGATTTGCCTGTGCTGTGTCCGGATACACATCGATAAGCTTTACTACCCAATCGGCATCAGAGCCGGTAGTGGCAACCTTCAGCTGAGCTAGAATTTCGCCTGCTAAAGTTAAATCCTCCGTCAGTACATCAGTTTGAAAGGTAAGCACATCCGGACGACGGCTGGCAAAACGCTGGTCATCGGTCATGTATTCACGTGTCATGCCTGTGGCAACGGCTTCTGTGAAAGGTACCGGTTTGGCAGGGTCAGAAATATACTCGCTAGCTTCTGCCTCGCCTGCCTTTGGAGCCTCAAAGCTTAGTTTACCATTTGCATGCAAGTACAGGTTTCGCTCCTTTGCCTGTTTCGGTGGCCATACTTCAAACTCACGCCAGGTGTTGTTCCCACCTTCAAACATGATGGCCTCAGGTAACTTTACCGGCTGCTTTGCCTCGTTTTTGAGGTAGTGGTTAAAGAATCTGGCTTCTACCTCTTGTTGATACCAGGCAGAGTTGTTCTGCCCAAAGTATACATTGCCAATGTTAGAGCCATCTGTGCGAATCCAACCTCCATGCACCCATGGTCCCATCACTAGCATGTTGGTTAACTTGGGATTGTTTTTCTCGATGGTCTGGTAGATCTTGAGCGGTCCGTAAAGGTCCTCAGCATCGTACCAGCCGCCGACAGTCATCACGGCAGGGCCTTTTATGTTTTTCAGGTGAGGAAGCAAATTACGCTTCTGCCAAAATTCATCGTAGTTCGGATGAGCTGCCATCTCATTCCAGAAGGCAACATTGTTCTTCAGGTACTTTTCATTAGCGTTTTTGAGCGGTCCCATCCGCATGAAGAATTCATAGCCATCCGGGGTGCCATGGTCGAAGCGTGGGTTACGCTCTGTAGTTGGTTCCGGGCGCGGCAAACCAAAGCTGGCCAAAAAGTTGAAGGCGTGTGGTAGGAAAAAAGCTCCGTTGTGGTGGAAATCATCCCAGAACCAGTCGGCGATTGGTGCCTGCGGCGACACGGCTTTGAGGGCAGGGTGATTGCTCATGAGACCGGCGGCAGCGTAAAAGCCAGGGTAGGAGATACCCCATTGGCCCACGCGGCCGTTGTCGTTGTCGAGTTTCTTTACCAGCCAGTCCACTGTGTCATAGGTATCGGTGCTCTCGTCAAAATCTTTCTTGCCCTTCTTTTTGGCCAGGTGCGGCGTCATGTTTACAAAATCTCCCTCTGACATGTAGGTGCCGCGCACATCCTGGTACACAAAAATATAGCCTTCACGCAGCAGGGTAGGGTTTGGTCCTAGGCTGATTTTGTAGCCTTCGCCATACGGGCCAACCGAGTAAGGAGTACGGTTCATCAGTATTGGATACTTTTTGCTCTTATCCTTTGGCGAGTATACCACCGTGAAGAGCTTTTTGCCATCGCGCATTGGAATCTGGTACTCCGCTTTCTCATAGTGCTGGCGGATATAGAGCGAATCTTGATTTACCTGCTGGGCTATACTTTGGGAGGCGTACAGGCAAAATGCCAGCAGCAGCATAAGTGGCCGGAGCAGGTTTTTTATTCGGGTCATAGGTTAGGTTTGATAGTGGTAGTTAAAGTTCAACTCCTGAAGATAAGCAATCTATACTATAAAGAGGAAGTTCGTAGCAGCAAGTATAATCTCAACTATATACCAGAAATTGTATTATAGTATATATCTAATGTTTGTATACAGATCTCATTATATTTAAGGATATTATAACTATAAGCATGTATTCTATGAAAACAAAAAGTATCCTTCCTAACCTCATTTTAGGCGTTTTTGCAGTTGCCGTACTGACCTTTATTTATTTTGTCGGTAAGGACTTCGGTCATTTTCTGGCAGGGCTCAGGGGAGAGCCTGAAATGTCGGCTTCTGATGTTGTTTTTAATATTGGCTACAGCCTCGGCTACATTGCTATCCCTGTAGTCACGCTTCTGCTGCTGTACATGGCTTACCGTTTTTCCAGAAAGGGAAAGAAGAAGCGCGCTTAATCCTGATCATACAACCATATGAAAAACTTAAAACCACATCTGCACAAAGCGCTATATTTTGCGCTGGGCTTTACTCTGAAGGCCTTTTACTTTTATAGCAGGTTTTAGAATGGTCCTTTCATCGTAGTTAGACTAGGTGCATTGACCAAGGGGAATGAGAGACTGAGGGGCAGGTAAGTCAGCAATACTATACCGTAAAAAAGGAAGCTCCATTCCCCCTTACCTTTTCTCTGATAGTCTGGACAGTACTTAAGGCTATCGATGAGGATAAGCAAGTGTAAGACAAAAGGCAAGACGAGGGAGAAAGAAAGGTCGCTCACTTTAACCACTCATGCTATGGAACAGATCACAAGACAGTGCGTGGCATCGACATTGCCAAATTGAGCTTCACCGCCTGCGTTTGCAAACCCTCCCCCAACTCCGGCCTGTGCTTCTCCCAGGTGGCAACCTTTGACAACAGCACCAGGAGCTTCAACCAGCTGCTCAAGTGGGCGCGCAAGCAAACCACTGGTGCCTTGCCCTCATAAACAACGCCAAACAACTCACCAGCTACGCCGGCTTCGATGTGGTGGAAAGGGAGTCCGGCACCAGCGTCAGGGGCAAGACCAGGATACCCAAGAAAGGCAACGGCAGGATAAGGGCGGCCCTTTACTTCCCGGCCCTGGTGGCAAGCCGGCACAACACTGCCCTGCGGGCTGTTTACCAGCGCATCAACGCAGGGAAAGAGAGCAGGATGGTGGGCGTGGTAAGCCTGCAGCGCAAACTGCTGCTGCTCATCTACTCCATGTGGAAAAACGACACGGTATTCCAGGACAGGAACATAGCTTCCGGAGATCTGGAGAGAAAGCCTCTCCTTCGGCAATAGAATATACGGAAGATTCTACTAAAATGTGTTGATTTTTAACACAGTACCTTTTTGATAGAGGGCTGGCCTGAAATAAAACACGGATTAGTAGACGGATATTTTATACGATAGCATATGAAAAGAATCAGACTAACCACACGCGATGTAAAGTTCTTCTTGTTAGGAGCATTTACATTGTATGCCCTGGAGGTGGCCTTCAACTGGGAGGCGCATAAAGATGCTTTTTGGGAAGGTGTTGAAACAGCGAAGGCTGATAATGGCGAATCAGTTACGTCAGAGAAATAAAACCACATGAAAACAAAAAAGAAATCAAACTTGCGTTACCTGTTGATAGGTGCTGCCGTTGCCTTGGCTGCCTATGTGATCTCGGGTTGGGATGATGTAGTGAGAGGCATTACAGATGCCCAGGAAGGAAAACCTTACAACTACGAGCAGGCCGAGTAAAGTATAAACATTGTTTCCTGTGCCAGTGGTGCTAACATAGCTTTATACTTAGCCGTTAAAGCAAAGCACAATAAGTATGAAAACAAATGGAACAGGAGCAAACTACCTTACTTAAGGATTATTCGATACAAGAAAAAGGAGCCTACTTTGGAGCCTTAGCTACACTAGCCTCTGCCGATGGACATGCATCGGATGAGGAGTTGGAATTTTTATACATGATGGGAGAAGCGGCTGAACTGCCGGAGAACCTGCGGCAGGAAGTCGAATCGGTTGCGAAGAATCCTTCCCAAATAAGCCTGCAGAAGTGCCTGGATGCTCTCAAAAATAGTCCGCTTCGCTTCTCGCTCATCACCGACATCATCAGCTTTGCTAAGTCAGACGGAAATTATACTGCGGACGAAAGGCAGCACATCGAGGACATGGCTGCCTACTTAGGTGTAGATCAAAAGCAGTATAGCCTGCTGGAAGATTATGTAGACAAGGCAGGAGAGGCACAAAAGCATGGCGAAGATCCTACATCCCAGTCATTCATGAACAAGAATGGTTTTGGAGACATGTTCAAGAACGCTGGCATCTCTCCACAGATGGTGCAGGGTATGTTGGGTATACTGGCGCCAATCGTGCTGGCCCGCATGATGGGAGGCCGCAGGCACCGTCGCTATGGTGGAGGTATGATGGGAGGTTTGATTGGTGGACTGCTTGGAGGAGGCATGATGGGTGGCGGCATGTACAGGTCCGGTGGAGGCCTTGGCTCAATGGTCTCTATACTTGGTGGGCTAAATGGGCGCAGAGGCTACAGCAGTATGAGAAGCGGCGGTTTAGGTGGCTTGTTAGGAGGTTTATTAGGTGGAAGCCGGCGCCGCTGGTAAGGAGCCAGACTATAAGAAAGTAAACGGGTATGGCTTCCTTGTGATGGCCATACCCTTTTTACTTTTATCCTATTTCTTGCTGAATGAGCTTTCGTAAATCTTCCTCTCGCAGTAGCCCTCGTACCTTTTTATTGCCTATGATAAAGGTTGGCACCGCTGAAATGTCCACCTCTTCGTAAGCGTGTTTCAACGCATCAAGATGTGCCGCTTTATACTTGTTAGTTTCCAATGCTTGTCTGTATGCCTGTTCATCCAGTCCCACTTCTTTTGCCAGCTTCACCAGTACCTCTATATCCCCGATATCCTGTTCTTCCTGAAAGAAGGCCGTGAACATACGGTGCGTATAAGCCTCTCCCAAGTCTTGCTCCTGAGCAAATTGATAGCCCTCGAATGCCTTGTGCGTATAGGGCTGCGGTGAAACTTTAGGCAATACGATTGGTATATCCAGCTGCTTACCCATAGGGTATACAGAGTTTGCCCAGGTTGTTTGCAGGTATTCCTCCTCCGGTTTTAGTGTGGGAGTAGGGTAGGGGCGCAACTCAAATGGCATCCACTCCATCTGCACTTTATCTTCCAGGCCCTGCAGCGCTCGCTCCAGCACTACCTCCCCAAAGAAGCAGTAAGGGCAGACATAATCAGAATATATCTTTATCTGTAGCATCGGTTTAATTATTTGTCTTTTTCATACCAGTATGAAGCCCGTTTTGTTCAGCATTCAGCTGTAGCTAGCAGATGAATGGGGATTTTTTTCTAGATTGTACGGTCAAATCCAAATTAACTATGCTTCTGAATACTTATATGGCGCTGCTAGTGGCGCTAAGTTTAGCTGCCTGCCAGCCGCAGCCGCTACAAACCAGCACTAGCCAAGCACAGGCACAGCAGGCTAAAGTAGAATACTATTACCCAGAGGCCGGAGATGATTGGGAACGTCGCAAGCCGGAGCAGTTAGGCTTAGATGCGGCAAAGCTGCAGGAGGCTGTAGAGTGGGCAAAGTTGCAGGAAACGCAGCAAATGCCGAAGGACTTCTCCACACAGAAAGAAATTTTTGGTGAACCGCTTGGCCCCTTGCCACCTAGCAGGGCCAGTACCAACGGCATCATCCTGAAAGATGGCTACATTGTGGCGGAGTGGGGCGAAACCGATGCTGCGGATCCTACTTACAGTGTAGCTAAAAGCTTTCTGTCAACCATATTAGGCCTTACGCTGGATAAGGGTATGATTGATAATATACAGGACCCGGTGGCAAAGTACGTGCAAGATGGCGGCTACACTTCAGAGCATAACAGCAAAATAACCTGGGATCACCATGCCCGACAAACTTCTGAGTGGCAGGGCAAGATGTGGGGAAAGAAAGACGATTTTATAGGTAAAGAAGCCTATGGTCGTGGAGAGCGTAAGCCACGTGAGTTGCAGGAGCCGGGCACCTACTACGAGTATAACGATACGCGCATCAACCGTTTTGCGCTGTCGCTGCTGCGCGTTTGGGGAAAGCCCCTTCCGCAGGTGCTGGAGGATGAAATTATGGACCCGGTTGGAGCCTCTGAAACCTGGAAGTGGGTGCCTTACAGAAACTCTGTAGTTGAAATCAACGGGCAGCAGATGCCATCAGTAAGTGGAGGTACACGCTGGGGCGGTGGCCTTTGGATAAGTGCCCGCGACGAAGCTCGCTTTGGCTACCTTTTCCTGCGCAACGGCCGCTGGAAAGGTAAGCAGCTAATATCAGAGGAGTGGGTGAAGGAGGCTACTACCAAACGAGGTTCCGTGGGTCCTGACTATGGTTACCTCTGGTGGCTGAACACAGGCGGCGAGGCTTGGCCAGATGCCCCTAAAACCAGTTATGCTGCCTTGGGAGCAGGACAAAACACTGTATGGGTTGACCCTGAGCATGACATCGTGATTGTATGGCGCTGGCATGATGGAAAACAAAACGAACTGTTTAAGCGTGTGCTGGCGGCGGTTCAGGAGTAGTGGCATTGTGTTGTATAGCACATTCAACAACATGTTAAATACCTGAGGATGCTGAATAAAACTCATTCTATCTATACCTGTTTTGAAGATTGAAGCTGTGAGAAAAGAAAACAGGCTCGTTTTCCTGGCGATGGGGGAGGTATATGCTCGTCAGGCAATTTACGCCTTGTTGTCGCTCTTGAAAGTATACCGCATAAAGCTGCCAAGATCATTGCATGTTGTAGTATATACTGATACTCCGGCTTTGTTCTCACAACTTCAAGAGGTAATATCACTGGAGCTTGTGTACCTAAGCAATGAGAAGTTCAGTTCTTGGAAGGGAGATAAACAGCAACTTTTTAGGACAAAGATCAGGCTTCTGCAGGAAATGTCTAATGCGGGTCAGGGAAGTATAGTGTATGCCGATACGGATATCATCTTTTATAAGAAGGTTGACAAACTGTTTTCTTGGCTCAACAAAGGGAACACTCTCCTGCATACAAAAGAGGCTACTCTTTCTACAGAAGGCTTCCAAACATATTGCGACAGCTTCTGTGGAAGGCAGTTTACGCTTGCCTCAGAAAGGAGCATTGACATTCTCGATAGTCACTACATGTGGAATGCTGGAGTGATAGGACTACCCCGCTCTAAGTTCTCTCTTGTAGATGATGTGCTGGAGCTAAATGACAGGCTCTTGGCCATTAATGATCTAAGGTTGGTGGAGCAGTTAGCTTTTTCCGTTGTACTTGCTGTTAGTAGTTCTCTTAGGGAGTGCCATGATGTAATCTTCCACTACTGTTGGAATGGTGGCAAAGACAAAATGGATGAGCAGATAAAGCAGTTGTTAAGAGACTATTCCAGTGATGGGGTAGGGGCGCCCGTAAAGCATTTGGATAAGTATAAGGTATATTACCCCTCTACTAAAGAAAAGCTGGTTTATTTCTCTAATCCACGCAATTTTGTTGCCATGCTAAAACGAAAGCTAAGCTATTTACTAAAGTAGTCATCGCCCTTGTACAGAATCCTTGTGTGAATGTCCATCTTATGATGATGCTTGTAGAAGCTGAAAAGCCATAAAACAAAAGAGCCACTCTATTTGGAGTGGCTCTTTTGTTTTAGCTATAGCCTGTTACTGACGGCAGGTACAATGCTCACCAGCGATTCCCTCAAAGCGGGTGTTTGTGCCTTCGTGCCAATCGAAAGCAGTAGCATACTTATCGTTCTCCCACCAGAATTTACCCGGCTGCTTCTTATAGTTGCCGATCTCGGCCATGGTAGCGGCATCGTACAGGCGACCATTCACCATGGTATACTTTACGTGCTCTGAGTTCTGAATATTCTCCAGAGGATTCTGGTCAAGCACAATCAGGTCGGCTAGCTTGCCTGTTTCCAGTGAGCCCAACTCGTGACCCATGCCGATATACTCAGCACCATTGATGGTAGCAGCTTTCAGGGCTTCATGATTTGTCATGCCACCCTGCTGTAGCATCCACAGTTCCCAGTGCGCGCCGAGTCCTTGCAGCTGTCCGTGTGCACCCAGATTTACTTTCACACCGTTGTCGGTTAGAGCTTTGGCAGCACGGGAAGTAGCCATAAAGCCATTCTCGTACTCCTCATCTGGCACCTGCGTCACAAAGCGTGCACGGCCATCAATTACAGAACGTGGCGTGAACTTTAGCAGGCGGTCTTTTTCCCACACATTGGTTTTCTGATACCAGTAGTACTCACCATTGGTGGCGCCATAGTTCACGATCAGGGTAGGGGTATAACCTACATTAGAGGCTTTCCATACTTCAAGCACATCCTTGTAAAGCGGCGCTACCGGAATGTTGTGTTCTATGCCGGTGTGGCCGTCCAGGATCATGCTCATGTTGTGGAAGAAGGTAGATCCACCCTCTGGGTACACGCTCATGTCCAGTTCGCGGGCTGCCTGAATAACCTGCTGGCGCTGCTCGCGGCGTGGCTGGTTGTAGCTCTTCACGGAGAAACCTCCCACTGCCTTAATGCGGCGCAAATGTGAGCGGGCGTCGTCCAGGCTGTTAATCTCAGCTTTGAAATTGCCATCGGCACCATAAAGAATAGTACCTGTAGAGTAGATACGCGGACCAACCATAGCTCCTGATTTTACTGCCTCAGACTGGCTGAACACCATTTCGGTAGTAGAAGAAGGGTCGTGGGTGGTGGTAACACCGTAGGCCAGGTTGGCATAGTACGACCACTGCTTCTGTGGACTCATACCCAAGCGGAACGTGCCCAGGTGCGCATGTACGTCTACAATGCCTGGCATAATGGTTTTACCAGCGGCATCAATCACTTTAGCGTCTTTCGGTACATTTACACCTTTGCCAATAGCCACAATGCGGTTGCCGTCTACTACAATGGTACCTCCTTCAATCACCTCATCACCCTTCATGGTAATGATGCGGGCATTAGTGAAGGCAACTTTTCCTTCCGGAATATCTGTCTTCAGCTCCAGGCCAATTTTGGTACCAGTAGTGTCGATAGCTGGCAACTCCTCCGGAGCACCTGGAACGAAGGAGAAGCGGTCTTTTAAATCGTTGGTAAAGTACTCATCGCCCAATACCCAGTTGATCTTCTTGCTGTCTGCTGACCAGTGGATGCTGGTACCGGCATCACGCGTGAAGCGGGCAACCGGAACAGCCTTTGTGTCTTTACTTAGGTCTAGGCCAGAACCGTTAGCCGTAAATGGTGCGATATAGCCGTTGAATAGCTCTGCAAAGGCTATCCACTTATTGTCTGGGCTTGGGTAGAACTGGTCGGTATACTTAGAAGTATAATGCGTCTGTTCATTCTTGCCGTTCATGTCCACGCTCTTGAACGCATACTTATCGCCCTCGCGGCCGGTAAAGAAAATACGGTCTGATGTAGCGTTAAACTGTGGGTTGGAGCCGCGCTCGTGCACCAAGGTAGCTTTGCCACCGTTGGCTGGCATGTAGAAAATACCTTTCTCTTTGCCGTGTGCATAGCCCATGTGGTTGTTGCCGCCCTCTTTGATGTACACAATGTACTTGCCATCTGGCGAGTACTGAGGCACAGAATAGTAGCCTTTCTCCGACGTCAGCTTAGTTGGCTTAGCGTTCTTTTTGCGAATGTCGATTTTGTACAAGCCACTGAGGTTGTCGTCGTTCCAGGTGGCATATACTATGGACTTTCCATCAGGGGAGAAAGTAGGGTAGAATTCAAAATCCTGGCCCTTGGTAATACGCTCTGGTTTGCCGTCTGGCAGATCTTTCTTATAGATATAACCGGCTGCATTAAACACAAGCGTTTTGCCGTCTGGGGAAGTTACAGCATGGCGAACTGCCTTGGCAGTAAACTTATCAGGCGAAACGCCGCCGTTCTTGCTGTGGTCGTGGCGCACGGCATCCGCCAGGTAATGCGTGGCGGTAGCTTCAAAAGGTATGTTGGCCACTTGTTTTGTAGCGACATCCACTTTGTTGATCTTACCGTCAGCCCAGAACACAATGTTCTTGTTATCCGGAGTCCAGGAGAAGTATGGGTAAACGCCGAAAATGGCCCACGCTTCCTGTTGGTCGTGGCTAAGCTTATCGTATACAGGCCACTCTTCGCCAGTTTTCAGGTCGTGCACAAACAGAACGGACTTGGTGCGCACGCGGCGTACGAAGGCTACATATTTGCCATCTCTGGATATAACCGGCCGCACTGCGCCACCGTTTCCTGAAACCACGTTCTCAATCTCACCAGTGTTGCGATCAACTCTGCGGATTACGTAGATCTGGCCGTTAGGGTCTTTGTTGTACTCAAAGGTAGAGCCGCCGCTCATGTCTTCGGAGAAGTACACATACTTGCCGTCCGGAGAGGCAAATGGCTCACCAGCATCCTGCTGGTCATTTTTGCGCTTGGTTAACTGGATACCTGTACCGCCGGTTCTGTGGTACATCCACATCTCGCCGGCACCCAAAGAGCGGGTGTTGGTAAAGTGCTTGCGGGCAATCAGGTACTCTCCGTCCGGAGTCCAAACGGCGTTGTTCAGCAAGCGGAAGTTTTCATTGGTAATCTGCTTGGCATCAGAGCCATCGCGCTTCATTACCCAGATATTATCGCCGCCTCCTGCATCAGAAGTGAAGGAAATGTACTTGCCATCAGGACTGAAACGTGGCTGCACCTCGTAAGGGCGGCCGGTTCTCAATAGCTTAGCTTTTCCGCCGGAGATGGGCATAATATAGATGTCACCCAGCATGTCGAAAACAATCTCTTTGCCGTCCGGACTCACGTCCACGCTCATCCAGGTACCCTCATTGGTGGTGAGGGTAATTTCTTTCTGAGGGCCATGCTCGGCATCCACTTTCCACTTAGTGTCCTCTTTTTTGTTTTCCTGAGCATGTGCCGCGCCGAAAGGGAGAGCAAGCGCCGCAGCCAGTACTACACTCAGGTAAGTGCGTTTATTCATGATAAGTATAAGGTAGAAGATTAGTTAACAGCCTCTAATTTAAGCATTACAAGCCACAATGCGAAAAGCAATCCTGCAGCAGCTAAAAGTCTAAAGTGCAGGAAACCCATTCTGTTGGATTTGGAGTACAAACATTAAACTTCCCACAGCAGCTTATACTTGCCGTGCAAGGGATGGAGAATTAGCTTATAACAAACACTACTAAGTAAGAAAGAATGAATTTAGCTGGAAACACAGTACTCATAACAGGAGGCGCCACAGGTATAGGTTTAGCCCTGGCAGAACGTTTTTTGAAAGCAGGAAGCGAGGTTATTATCTGTGGTCGACGAGAAGATAAGCTACAGGAGGCCAAACAAAAATACCCGGCTCTACACACCAAAGTATGCGATGTGGCCGATGAAAAACAGCGTGTGGCTTTGTATGAGTGGGCAACACAGGAATTTCCCAAGCTTAACGTGCTGGTAAACAATGCCGGTATTCAGCGCAGGGGGAACTTCCTGGAAGATCAGGAGCCTTGGGAGGTGCGCAGGCAGGAAATAGCTATCAACGTAGAAGCGCCCATACACTTATCGGCGCTGTTCATCCCACATCTACAGCAGCAAGATACCGCCGCCATAATGAATGTATCGTCGGGGCTGGCATTTACGCCAGGCACATTTGCCCTTGTTTACAGTGCCACTAAAGCAGCTATCCACTCCTTTTCTATGACGCTGCGCCACGAATTGGCCCATACCAGTATCCAGGTAATTGAGATTGTGCCTCCAGCAGTGGATACGGATTTAGGAGGAGTGGGCATACATACTATGGGAGTTGCGGTAGATGAGTTTACCGACAGCATTATGAAGCGTATCGAGGCAGGGGAATTGGAAGTAGGCTATGGAAGATCAGAGAAAGCGAGGTTGGCTAACCGGGATGAGATAAATGAGATGGTAAGGGTGATGAGTACTCTATAGTTTCTTATGAAGCAATTACATCATGTGAAAGGGGCAGGAGTTTTTATTCCTGCCCCTCTTCTACTAGTACTATAGCGATGGGAATTTTGGTTCTGCTTGTCCTCCTCTTAACTGCTTAAGAGCCTCGGCGGCTGTGTGTACTGGTAGTTGGCAAGTCTTATTATAGCATACATAAATAGTTGTTTTACCACGTATGGCTACTTTGTCCTCTAATAGTGGGATGTCACTGCCTTCTCCCGTTGTACCGCCTAGCAGAATCATGTTGGGGAGGTAAAAGGCCGCCAACTCAGCGCGCATCTCTGCTGCTTCGGGACCAACAATGGCTACCTCGGCAGTGGGAGTAAGCTTGTGGAAGTATAGTGTAGCCCAGTTACTCAGGTGAGAAGGTTCTTTCAGCATCAGGTCTTTTACCTTTGCCAGCATCTTATCTGAGAGCGTGGTATAGCGCTCGTCATCGAAGTATATGCCCAGAAAGTGCAGGTTTTGAGCCATCACAGAATTAGAGGCAGGAATCACGTTATCCAGTAATTCCTTCTTGCGTGCGATCAGCTTCTCGGCATTCCTGTCGGTGAAGAAGAACATGCTTTCAGCCTCATCAAAAAAGTTCTCCAGTGTATAGTCAATCAGCCTTTTTGCCTCTATTAGCCATTTCTCATTAAAGCTTACCTCATACAGACGCACCAAAGCGCGGATCAGCAAAGCGTAATCTTCCAAAAAGCCATCTATTGTGGCTCTGCCTTCTTTGTAGCTATGGTATAGCTTTTCGCCTTCCTTAAGATGTGTAAGTATAAAGTTGGCATTCTGCAGGGCTAGGTCCAGAAAACGTTCATTCCCGAATACATAGAAAGCATCTGTAAGCCCCTTTAGCATCAGGGCGTTCCACGATGTTAAAATCTTATCGTCTAGGCCAGGGCGTATACGCTTCGCCCGTACCTGCATCAGCTTATCTTTCCAGCTCTGTGCCATTTCCTCCAGCACATCCAGCTCCAGTTCGTTTTCTCTAGCAAATGCTTCAAGCGTAGTTCGTCGATGAAGGATGTTTTGGCCATGCTCAAAGTTACCGGCAGCAGTGGCATTGTAATACTCAGAAAAGATAGGCTCTTCGTCGCCTAATAATTCGTGGAGCTCATCTTTTGTGAAAGTATAAAATTTGCCTTCCTCGCCTTCGCTGTCGGCATCCAGAGAAGAACAAAAGCCGCCCTCACCGCTCATTAACTCCCGCTCCACAAAACCTATTGTTTCGTACACCACATCATGATAAAGTGTTTCACGTGTGGCTTGATAGGCTTCGGCGTAAAGGCTTACTAACTGGCCGTTATCATATAACATTTTCTCGAAATGCGGTACCAGCCACTCCTCATCTACAGCGTATCTTGCAAATCCGCCACCTATTTGGTCGTAAATGCCACCATAGGCCATCTCGCGCAGGGTAAGGTTTATGTGGTTAAGGATAGTCTGATCGTTGGTGTGGTGGTGGTACCGTAGCAGGAACAGGTAGTTGCTAGGCATCGGGAATTTGGGGGCCTGACCCAAGCCACCTCTCTTTTTGTCAAATCGCTTGCTCAGGTTATGGCCGATCAACTTAAAGTCATCCTCCCGTACATGGTAGTTCAGATCTTTAAGGCCATACTTTGCCAGTTCGCTAAGATTTAGATGTTCTACAAACTGCTCCGCCGACTCATCCAGCTCTTTTCGGTTCTTTTTATAAACCTGTGCAATGTTGGTTAACAGCTCTTTCCATTGCTTTGGAGGAAAGTAGGTTCCCCCATAGAATGGCTTTGCCTCAGGATTCAGAAACACATTCAGGGGCCAACCACCTTGCACGCCCATGGCTTGTAGGGCATCCATGTATATTGCGTCCACATCAGGGCGTTCTTCCCGGTCTACCTTAATGCACACAAAGTGCTCGTTCATTACCTCTGCTATTTTCGGATTCTCGAACGACTCGTGCTCCATTACATGGCACCAGTGGCAGGAGGCATAGCCGATGCTGACAATAATAGGTTTATCTTCTTGCTGAGCCTTTTGAAGCGCCTGTTCTCCCCAAGGATACCAATCTACAGGGTTATAGGCATGCTGTAGCAGGTAAGGGCTACTCTCTTGAATAAGTTGGTTGGGTCGTCTGTCCTCTGCCATAGGTCTGTTCTGTTAGAAAGGCTTTCAATTCCAAGGCTATACTTTGATTTAGAAGAATAATTGTGGATATACGCCATTACGCTAGCAACGGCTATAACTCAAGTATAAACGTGGAGGGCCCTTCTTTAACATGTGTTAAAGTTCTACGAACAAGATAGGTAAAAGTGTTTGGTGAGCTATGGAAGAAGCTGATGCTGAAGCGTACTCTTTTGAGTGCTAACGTCTATTCTATACTTCTGTTCAATATTCTCTAGCTGCTTTAGAGTACTTTTCAGGAAGTTCTGATGAGCCTCAGATGCAGGGTGAAAGGGCCGGTGAGCCAGAGCACGTTCAATTTTTTCCCATTGATCCATGAACTGCCGGAAGTCAGGAGTATAGTAAGCATCTACAAACTTTTGCCAGATGTAATCTTCGGCAAGTGGCGTAGGGTGAAGCATGTCTTCTTTATAGAAACGGTAATCACGGAGGTCATCCATCATTATTTCGTAAGCAGGAAAGTATAACACATGTTGTTGAGCCTCCTGTAGCCTGTGGCACAGTACACGTAAACTAGCCTTGCTTACGCTATTGGTCTCTATTGTTTCTTTTATATGCCGTACCGGACTTACAGTTAAAAGAACTTTCAGATTAGGGTTTACCTGCTTTAGCTGCTCGAAAAGGCCTTCAAATGCCTGGTACACTTCTTCTACAGAAAGAAGTACACGATTGAAGTTACGTGCAGGAAGCTTATGGCAGTTAGCAACTACTTTACCAGTTTGCTGTAAGCGGTAAGCAATGGCGGTGCCCAGCGTTATTATCAGTAGCGAAGAGTGCTGGAGCTGTTCATGTGTCTGACTTAGTTTTGCATGGATGATATCCAGCAGCTCAGTCTTATCAGAGCTGGAGAGGGAAGAGTGCAAGTCATAGGCGTACCAGATGCCGTTCTGTTGTACCAGGTTTTTCCCAAAGTCATAGTCTTTGCCTGCTGCTGCGCTAAGGAGCAGGCTCACAGAAAGAGGGTTGAATATTGTTCCGAAAGGATTTACTAGCACTTTAACCTTGTGCTGCTGTAGCTTGCTGCCTATAACATCGGCAAAGCAAGAGCCAATGGTTAGTACTTTATGCTCTAAGGATAGATTGAGCCCAGACGAAGGCACTTGTACTTCTGTTCGGAACATGAGATGTTGATCTTAGTCTGAATTTATACGTGCAATATGGCGAAAAAAAAGCGTCCTGCCGGTTTGGCAGGACGCTTTCAGTATAATCTATATAGAGTGCTTATTCAGCAACTACATTGAATTTTACTTGGTGCTTCACTTCTTTGTGCAGGTTAAGCGTAGCAGTGTATTCGCCAGCAGTTTTCACGTCCTGGTCGAAAGAGATACGCTTACGATCTACATCAAAGCCTTTAGCCTTCAGAGCATCAGAAAGCTGCAGTGTAGTTACTGAACCGAAGATCTTTCCAGTTTCACCAACTTTTGCAGGAAGCTCAAGAGTGATATCGCCAATGTTGTTAGCAAGCTCTTGTGCATCGTTCTTAATTTTCTCAGCTTTGTGTGCAGCCTGACGGATGTTCTCAGCTACAACTTTTCTGCTTGATTTGTCAGCGATAACCGCCAGACCCTGAGGGATAAGGTAGTTACGGCCGTAACCTGGCTTTACTTCAACAATATCGTTTTTGTAGCCAAGGCCCTTAACGTCGTCTTTAAGTATTACTTCCATCGTTAACCCTCCTTATTTTAAAGAATCCGTTACATAAGGTAAAATAGCAAGGTGTCTTGCACGGGCAACAGCCTGAGACACTTTGCGCTGGAACTTCAGGCTAGTACCTGTAAGTCTTCTTGGAAGGATCTTGCCTTGCTCGTTCACGAACTTCAGCAGGAAGTTACCATCCTTATAGTCGATATACTTGATACCGCTTTTCTTGAAACGGCAGTATTTCTGACGGTTCTCTTGTTTGTGTACTCTTTCGTTAACTAAGCTCATTATCCTTTAACCTCCTCTTTTTTAGCTTGTGATTTGAACTCGCCGTTTCTTCTGCGCTCGTTGTAAGCAACAGCGTGCTTATCAAGTGCAGTAGTTAAGAAACGAACCACTTTTTCATCACGGCGGTAAGTCAGCTCCAGGGCGTCTACCACGTTAGTAGGTGCCTTAAACTCAATCAGGTGATAGAAACCTGTAGACTTCTTCTGGATTGGATAAGCCAATTTACGAAGACCCCAGTTTTCTTCGTGGATAATGTCGGCGCCATTTTCCTTAAGCACCTGTCTGAACTTCTCGACCGTTTCTTGCATCTGAGTCTCGTTGAGCAACGGAGTCAGGATGAAGACAGTTTCGTAATTTCTCAATTCCATCGGTTCGATATATGGTTATAATTTTAGCCTGCAAAGGTAGGAGTCTTTTTTTTATAAAGCAATAGGGTGCACTGATAATTGGGCAGATACTAATAGTTTAAGGGTAAGCTAATGTAACAGCGGGGGTAGTGTATATACCTTATATATAATAGGTGTGGGTGGACGCATATGGTGGAGGAGTGGGATGAGAGAATACAAAAACCTTAAGAGATAAAAGACAATTTTTCCTGAGCTAAGATCAATATATCTCCAACAAAACAGTACTATTAGTAGTTGAGAAAATGACTAGAATTAGTATAATTTTTTCTGCATGCTCTAAGATGTGGATGAGGTGTGGTTATTTAGAATGATTTTAAATAAAAGGCCGCTAAATGCTTTAAAAATGGGTTTTTGAGGCCAAGTAGGAGGGGAGGGAGGTGGTGGATCTCCTGGGGGCAAATAATAAACTTATTCTGTTTGAATAATGGAATTCGCATAGTAGATTTGTGCCCGTAAAGTAAATTCACCATATCATATACTAAACAAGTGATCTTGGCTATGATTAGCTGTATACTTAAAACTCAATCTAAAATTTTCTACACCTTCCTGTTAGCCCTGGTGGTTTCGTTTGGTGCCCTAGCTCAGGGTGCCAGTGAGCAGGCGGAAGTAGCTCAGAAAGGAGTGGAACCTGGTTCTACTGAAGGTGCATCAGTAGACGGTGGGGCTGACCCTGCAGTGATTGATGCTGGTGCGGCATTGTTCAAAAACAACTGTGCGGTATGTCACTCTGCTGGAAGCGATGTAATTGTAGGTCCTGGTCTTAAGGGAGTAACGGGCAGACGCAGCGAATCATGGCTGATAAGCTGGATTAAAAATTCGCAAGCCCTGATTCAGTCAGGAGATGCTGAAGCTGTTGCTGTTTATAATGAATACAACAAGCAGGCGATGCCTTCTTTTGCTTTCTCTGATGATGAGGTGCGATCTATTCTTGCTTACATCGATTCTGAAGCAAATACAGCAGCCGCAGTTCCTACAACAGTAGGAGGCGTTGAAGGTGCAGCTCCAGGACAGAATGTAGGTACTGATGCTATCGGTGCAGTTGGAGGCTACCTTGATATTATATTGGTAGTACTGATTGTTGTACTGATTGTACTGGTTGTAACACTGCTACTAATCACGTCTTTGCTAAAAAACTACCTGAACAAGAATCGTCAGCTAGACGAGTATGATGCTGAGGTAGTTAACCAGCGCTTTGACTTCTCTAAGATTTATAAGTCCAAAGCTGTTCGTACACTGGTTGTGCTGATTTTCGTGGTAGTTCTTCTTGATCTGACCATAGATAAAGTAATGGGTGTTGGTATTCAGCAAGGATATCAGCCAAAGCAGCCTATTGCTTTCTCTCACAAACTGCACGCAGGCGAACATCAGATTAACTGTAACTACTGCCACACTACTGTATACGAAAGTAAGAGTGCCAGTATTCCTTCAGCTAACATCTGTATGAACTGCCATAGCCAGATCCAGACACAATCTCCAGAGATTCAGAAGATCTACAGAGCTATTGAGCGTAACGAACCAATCGAGTGGGTACGTATCCATAACCTGCCTGACCTGGCTTACTTTAACCACTCTCAGCACACTCAGGTTGGTGGTGTAGAGTGCCAGACCTGCCACGGTCCGATTCAGGAGATGGATGTAGTTTATCAGTACTCTCCGCTTACAATGGGCTGGTGTATTGACTGTCACCGTGAGACTCCTCTTAACACAGAAGGAAATCAGTACTACGATAACCTGGTTCAGCTGCACGAGGCATCTTCTAAAGGTGCGTTCACAGTGTCTTCTAATGGTGGTACAGAGTGCTCTAAGTGCCACTACTAATATATTATCCAAATAAGTATTCGAGTTTTCTAGATATAATATGCAAGACAGAATAAAATACTGGAAAGGAATTGAGGAGCTGGAGAACGCTCCGGAATTCGAGAAGAATGCTCATAATGAGTTTCCAGAATTCCTGCCGGTTAATGAAGTGGAAGGAGGAGAGTCGTCTTCAAATGGCAAAACTCACCGCCGCGATTTCCTTAAACTGTTAGGATTTAGTATGGCAGCAGTGTCACTGGCTTCTTGCGAGGCTCCAGTGCGTAAAGCTATCCCATACCTGAACAAGCCTGTAGATGTTGAGCCAGGTGTAGCAAACTGGTATGCATCTACCTTCTACTCAAATGGTGATTACAATAGCATACTTGTAAAAACACGTGAGGGAAGACCAATTAAAGTTGAGCCAAATCCGGGTTCAGCACTAACTCCATATGGTACAAGCCCAAGAGCACAAGGCTCCCTGCTTAACCTGTATGACAATAACCGTCTTCGTTTCCCGCTGATAGCTGGTAAAGAAGCAACTTGGGAGGATGTAGATAAGCAAATAAAGTCTCGCCTTGCTAATGTAAATGGCAAAGTGGCTTTTGTTTCCTCTACAATCATCAGCCCAACCACCCAAAAACTGATCAACGAGTTTGGTGCACGTTTTGGCAATTTTGAGCATGTAATTTACGACGCTAACTCTGCTGCAGGTCTTCTGCAGGCTAATGGTGGCGTTATCCCTGGATATGACTTCAGCAAGGCCAGTATGATAGTTGGTATCAATGCTGACTTCCTGGGTACTTGGGTTGCTCCAGTGCCGTTTGCAAAGCAGTACATCCAGACAAGAAAAGTAGACGCTGACAACCCAGTAATGTCTCGTCACTATCAGTTTGAAACTAACTTTACACTGACTGGTGCTAACGCAGATGTGCGTGTGCCAATCAAGCCATCTGAAGAAGCAGCCTATGTAACAGCTCTACACAATGCTATAGTTGGTGGATCTGGTGCAGCATCTGATAACAAACAACTGGCTGAGGTCATCAAAGGCCTGAAAGCCAACCAAGGTAGAGCACTAGTTGTTTCTGGTTCTAATGATCCAGGCGTTCAGGCAATGGTAGCTGCTATCAACAGAGCGCTTGGTGCAGAAGGTACCACAATCAATACTGCTGCTCCATTCTATACAAAGCAGGGTAACGATGCCGACATGATTCGCCTGATCGAGGAGATGAATGCTGGTTCAGTTGGTGCTGTATTCTTCTACAATGCAAACCCAGTATACAACCACCCACTGGCAGCACGTGTTAAGAGCGGTCTGCAGAAAGTAGGGCTGAAGGTATCGTTTGCAGACAGAGTAGAAGAGACTGCTAAGTTTGCTGACTTCGTTACGCCAGATCATCATTACCTAGAGTCTTGGAACGACTTTGAGCCAAGAAAAGGGTACCTGAGCTTATCACAGCCTACTATCAGCCCGATATTTACAACACGCCAGATGCAGGACAGCCTGTTGGTGTGGAACAATAATAACACAGACTTCTATGAGTACCTGCGTAACAACTGGAAATCAGTTGCTACAGGAGGAGACTTCAACAAGTTCTGGGAGCAGGTAGTACACGACGGTGTGCTGGAGAATGGTACCAGCATGCTGACAGTGAAACCATCTACTACTGCAGTTTCTACTTCAGTAAGAAAGATTCAGCCAAGCGCTATCGAAGCTGTACTGTATGAGAAGGTAAGCATCGGTTCTGGAGAGTTCTCTAACAACCCTTGGTTACAAGAGCTTCCTGACCCAATTTCTAAAGCTACTTGGGGTAACTATGTAGCCATGCCACGCACAATGGCAGAAGAAATGCAGGTAGTGCAGGGTGATGTACTGAAAGTTACATTTGCAAATGGTGAGAGCATCGAGCTGCCAGCATTGATGCAACCAGGCCAGGCTAATGGAACAGTAGGTATCGCTATGGGTTACGGACGTGACCTGGAGTCTATGCCAGTAGCAAAAGGCTTAGGTGCAAATGCCGCTCCTATTGCAACTGTAGTAGATAACGTAGTACTAAACACAAGTGGTGTTAAACTGGAGAAAACAAATGTAACTTCTCCAATTGCTCAAACACAGACACACCATACTATCATGGACCGTCTGGTTGTGCAGGAAAACACACTAGCTAAGTATAAAGAAAACCCTAAAGAGGTAACAGAATACATCCGTATTGCTACACATGAAGGTCCGGCTAAGCCTGCGACAATCTCTCTTTGGGATGACTATGAGTACAAGAACCACCATTGGGGTATGGTTATCGACCTAAACTCTTGTATTGGTTGCGGTGCTTGTACAATGAGCTGTAATGTTGAAAATAACATCCCGGTTGTAGGTAAGGCAGAGGTTCTGAACCGTCGTGAGATGCACTGGATGAGAATCGACAGATACTACAGTGCAAAAGAGCATGAGGAGAAAGATTATGCTGAAATGGAGCATCCAGCGGATAATCCATCTGTGATCTTCCAGCCAATGCTTTGCCAGCACTGTAACCATGCTCCATGTGAAACAGTTTGCCCTGTTGCTGCTACCATGCACAGCTCAGAAGGTATCAACCAGATGGTTTACAACCGTTGCGTAGGTACAAGATACTGTGCAAACAACTGCCCTTACAAAGTGCGTCGTTTCAACTGGTTCGCTTATGCTAACAACGATAAGTTTGGTTTCAATGAGCCAATGAACACAGACCTTGGCAAAATGGTGTTGAACCCAGACGTAACAGTTCGTAGCAGAGGTGTAATGGAGAAATGCTCATTCTGCGTACAGCGTGTGCAGTTAGGTAAATTGGAAGCAAAGCGTGAGAACAGAAGACCAAAAGATGGTGAAATTGTTACTGCCTGCGCCCAGTCTTGCCCAACAGAAGCGATTGTATTCGGTGACATGAAAGATCCGGAGAGCCGCATTTCTAAAATCCTTGCTCGTCAGCAGGGAGAGCGAGCGTTCCATGTTTTGGAAGAGCTAAATACTCAGCCAAACGTAACGTACCTGACTAAAATTAGAAACTTAGCTTAACATTTAATACTGAGAGCATTATGCAGCATGTATCTCCGATAAGAGAGCCTCTTGTAACGGGGGGGAAAACATACCACGACATCACTGAAGATGTCTGCAGACAAGTGGAGGCCAAGCCCAACGCACGTTGGGCGGCTGCCCTTGCCGTTGCACTGGTTGGCTTAGCTATATTTATCTACTCTGTATACCGCACCCTATGGTACGGTATCGGTGAGTGGGGCCTTAACAAAACAGTAGGTTGGGCATGGGATATCACCAACTTCGTATGGTGGGTAGGTATTGGTCACGCCGGTACACTAATCTCAGCAATCCTCCTGTTGTTCCGTCAGAAGTGGAGAACTTCTATTAACCGTGCAGCAGAGGCGATGACAATCTTCGCCGTAATTTGTGCGGCTATGTTCCCAGTTCTTCATATGGGTCGTCCATGGCTGGCATACTGGGTACTTCCGTTGCCAAACACGTTCGGATCACTGTGGGTGAACTTTAACTCACCGCTTCTTTGGGACGTATTCGCGATCTCAACTTACTTCTCTGTATCGCTGGTGTTCTGGTACATCGGACTGATCCCAGACTTTGCTACCATCCGCGACCGCGCTACTGGTCCAATTGCAAGAAGAGCTTACGCTGTACTTTCAATGGGCTGGACTGGTTCTGCTAAAGCTTGGTCTCGCTATGAAACAGTATCCCTGATTCTGGCAGGTCTTGCAACACCACTGGTACTTTCAGTACACACCATCGTATCGATGGACTTTGCAACATCTGTAATTCCAGGATGGCATACTACAATCTTCCCTCCATACTTCGTGGCAGGTGCGATTTTTTCTGGTTTTGCCATGGTGTTAACCCTGATGATCATCACCAGAAAAGTATTCTTCCTGGAGGACTATATCACACTGGAGCACGTGGAGTCTATGAACAAGGTAATTATCCTTACAGGCTCTATCGTAGGTATTGCTTATACTACTGAATTCTTCATCGCGTGGTATTCAGGTGTTGAGTATGAGCAGTATGCCTTCATCAACCGTGCTTTCGGTCCTTACTGGTGGGCTTACTGGTCTATGATGACTTGTAACGTAATTACTCCACAGTTATTCTGGTTCAGAAAAATCAGAAGAAGCTTAACAGCCACTTTCATCATCTCTATCTTCGTGAATATCGGTATGTGGTTCGAGCGTTTCGTGATCATCGTAACCTCACTACACAGAGACTTCCTGCCTTCTTCTTGGGCTATGTTCTCTCCAACCATTATCGACATCGGAGTTTATGTTGGTACAATAGGATTGTTCTTTACTCTGTTCCTGTTGTTCTGTAAGTTTTTCCCAGTAGTGAACATGGCTGAGGTGAAAGCAATCCTGAAATCTTCTTCAGAGGTTAAGCACCACCACAACGCAACAATGCACTCTACTGATAAGGGTTTGAACACTAATAGACATCACAATGAATAAGAAGTTTGTTCTAGGTATTTATGATGATGAAGATGTGCTGCTAACAGCCATCGAGAATATCCGCGCCGCCGGTACTAAAATTTACGACGTATTTTCTCCATACCCTGTGCACGGCATTGATGATGTGTTAGGTATCAAGCGTTCAAGATTACCGATTGTTGCTTTCTTTGGAGGTTTATTCGGTATGTCATTCGCTCTGTGGATGCAGATCTGGATGCTTGGTTTCGACTGGCCAATGATCATTGGTGGTAAGCCACATATTGCGCTTCCATCTTTCATTCCGGTAACGTTTGAGTTGACTGTACTTTGCAGTGCCTTCAGTATGGTGATTACATTCTTTATTGTATCGAAACTGAAGCCATCTCTGAAAGTAAATGTTTTCGATAAGCGCTCTACAGACGATAAGTTTGTGATGGCAATAGAGGTGAAGGAAGGAGTAACTGATATGTCTGCTCTTAACAACCTGCTTCGCTCTAACGGTGCTATTGAAGTTAATGAGAAGGAGGTAGTAAAATAATGAAAAGAATTTCGAAAATAGGCTTCAAGGCCTCTGCTATACTTTTCTCTGCAGCGATTCTTATCTCCTGCAGCAATGAGCAAGAACCAGGTCTGGAGTATGCTCCGGACATGTACCACTCTATTCCGCTAGATCCTTATTCACAGATTAAGGATAATAAGTATAACCCAGCCGGAATGAACATGCGTGAGCCTGCAAAAGGTACTGTTGCACGCGGTAAGAAAGGCTATAACCTATACTTGTCAGAGGATAACGCTGAAACGGCAGGTAATGAACTGAAGAATCCTCTAGCTTATAATGAGGAGAACCTGGCACAAGGTAAAGTACTGTACACTCGTTTCTGTGCTCCATGCCATGGCGAACAAGGAGACGGACAAGGTTTGGTAGGACAAAAGTTCAAAGGTGTACCATCATACTCTGTTGGTCGCGTTGCTGAACTACCAGCTGGTCACATTTTCCATGTGATTACTTACGGAAGAGGTCGAATGATGCCACACGGCTCACAGGTAGACCCTACTGAACGCTGGAAAATTGTAATGTATGTGCAACAGCTTCAAAAAGGTGAAGCAGCGGCAGCAACACCAACTGATTCTCAAGCTGCAGAAGAAGCTAATGGTGAGCCTGGCACAGACAATCCTGTAACCGGAACTCCTAATAACTAAGACTAAGGCATAATAATAAAGGATAATGACAGAAGAAAGACTCATCATTTCCAGAAAAACGACTAACAAGTTTTTCTTAATGATAGCTGTAGGTGTTGTTTTACTTATAGCAGGTATCATTTTTATGGCCGCAGGCGGGGGAGCAGAGCATCATGCAGAAGGCCATGGTGAGGCCGCTGCTGCAGGGCACGAAGCAGCTTCTTGGACAAAGCGTTTATTCGTGAACCTTTGGCTGAACAACGTATACTTTACAGGCATTGCCTTGATAGGTACCTTTTTCGTGGCTGTACAGTACGTAGCTTATGCAGGCTGGTCTGTATTGATTAAAAGAATTCCTGAAGCAATAAGCGCTTATCTACCAGTAGGTGGTGTAGTAATGCTGCTTGTATTCCTTTTTGGTGGCCATGATATTTTCCATTGGACACACGAGTATCTGTACGACGTAAACGATCCAAGATACGACCCAATTATTGCTGGTAAGTCAGGCTACCTGAACACAGCATTCTTCTTGATCCGTATGGTTCTTTACTTCGCTCTGTGGATTCTGTTCACAAAGTGGCTGAGAAAAGAGTCATTCAACGAAGACCTGAACGGTGGAACTAACTATTACCACAAGAGCATCCGCATTTCAGCAATGTTCCTGGTAGTATTCGGTATTACATCTTCTACTTCTGCATGGGACTGGGTGCTTTCAATTGACACGCACTGGTTCTCTACAATGTTCGGTTGGTATGTATTTGCTAGCTGGTGGGTATCTGGTCTGGCTGCCATAACGCTTACAGTAATTATCCTGAAGCAAAATGGCTTCCTGAAGATGGTAAACTCAAACCACCTGCACGACTTGGGTAAGTTTGTATTTGCATTCTCTATTTTCTGGACTTACATCTGGTTTTCTCAATTCCTGCTTTACTGGTATGCTAACATTCCAGAGGAATCGATCTACTTTATCGAGAGACTTGGAGGTAATGATGGCAAGTTTGCCTGGATCTTCTTTACTAATCTTCTGATAAACTTTGTATTCCCTTTCCTTGTTCTAATGACAAGAGATGCAAAGCGTCAGATGATCATGTTGAAGATAGTTACAATCGCCATCTTGATTGGACACTGGTTGGACTTCTATCTGATGATGATGCCAGGTACGATGCGTACAGATGCAGGCATAGGCTTCATTGAGATCGGTACTGCACTTATTTTCTTAGGCGTGTTCCTGTTTATGTTCACAAAAGAACTTGCAAAAGCTTCTTTGGTGCCAGTAAACCACCCGTTCGTGGAGGAGAGTGTTCACCATCATGTTTAGAGACTATACTAAAAGCGTTATATAATGATTACGATCGCCATTGGTTTATCCATAGTTCTATTACTGGTTATCCTGTTCCTGCTTTTCAGGATAGGAACGCTCGCTTCAATATTCCGAGGATCGTCGGTGCGTGCGGCTGGTACTACAAAAACAAGTAACCGTGTTAACGGTACTCTACTACTACTATTTCTTGTGCTGGGTGGCGCTGCTTTTGCATGGTCATTCGCAGATGCATGGGACGAAATGAACCTGCCGTTGGCATCTGTTCATGGTGAGTGGACAGACAACCTGTTCTGGACAACCATGATCATCATCGGTATTGTGTTTGTCATCACACAGGTGCTTCTGTTTATCTACTCTTACAAGTACCAGCACAAAGACGACAAGCGTGCCTATTATTACCCGCACAACAACAAGCTTGAAATTGTTTGGACAATGATCCCAGCAGTTGTGATGGCTTTGCTGGTATTTGGTGGCTGGAAGACCTGGACTAAAATCACAAGCGCAGCTCCAGAAGATGCTGTGGTGATTGAAGTAATGGGTAAGCAGTTTAACTGGATGGTTCGCTACCCAGGTGCCGACGGTCAGTTGGGAGTTGCAAGACATACACTTATAGATGCTACAAATGAGTTTGGTGTTGACTTCAGCGATCCAAACGCGCAGGATGACTTCATGCCACGTGAGATCCACGTGCCAAAAGGTAAGCCAGTACTTCTGAAGATCAGATCTCGTGATGTGATTCACAGTGTTTTCATGCCGCACTTCCGTCTGAAAATGGATGCTGTACCAGGTATGCCAACTAAGTTCTGGTTTGTACCAAGCAAAACTACTAACGAAATGGCCAATGAGACCGGTAACCCGGATTTCAAGTATGAGCTTGCTTGTACTGAAATTTGCGGACGTGGCCACTTTGCAATGCGCTTTATCGTGGTAGTTGATGAGCCTGAGGATTACGAAGCATGGTTAGCAGAGCAAAAGCCTTTCGTAGAGCAAAATCCTCAAGTACTGGCAAAATTCTCTACTGAGTCTTCTAAAACATTAGTAGCAGAAGCGCATCAGGAGGAAAAAGCCACAGAAGTAAAAACTGAGTTGTAGCATTTAATTCAATTGTCCATGTCTAGTACAGATATTTCGATTAACAGGGATGTACATCATGTTCACGAGGAGCATGATCATCATCACGATCAAAATTTTTTTGAGAAGTATATCTTTAGCTTAGACCATAAGGTAATTGCCAAGCAGTTCCTGTTCATGGGTGTCTTCTGGGCTTTTATAGGTGGCTTCTTATCAATTTTATTCCGTTTGCAGTTAGGCTGGCCAGAGGCTACCTTCTCATTCCTGGAGCCAATACTTGGTGGCTGGGTAGAAAACGGAAAACTTAACCCTGAGTTCTACCTTGCACTGGTTACCATGCACGGTACCATCATGGTATTTTTCGTACTTACAGCAGGTCTGAGCGGTACCTTCAGTAACTTCCTGATTCCGCTGCAGATCGGTGCCCGTGATATGGCATCAGGCTTTATGAACATGCTTTCTTTCTGGATTTTTTTCCTGGCAAGTATAGTAATGTTCTGCTCGCTGTTTATTGAGACAGGCCCTGCGGCAGGTGGTTGGACGGTATACCCGCCACTGAGTGCTCTTCCTGAAGCAATACAAGGTTCAGGTGATGGTATGTCTATGTGGTTGATCTCGATGGCGCTGTTCATCGTGTCTCAGCTGCTAGGTGGTGTGAACTATATCACTACTGTTATCAACCTGCGTACAAAAGGTATGTCAATGACGAAGTTGCCGCTTACGATCTGGGCCTTCTTCCTGACAGCAATCCTTGGCCTACTGGCCTTCCCGGTACTTTTCTCAGCGGCGCTGTTGCTGATTTTTGACCGTAGCTTTGGCACTAGCTTCTTCCTGTCTGATATCTATATCGCAGGACAGGCACTAACTAACACTGGCGGTAGCCCAATCCTGTTCCAGCACTTGTTCTGGTTCCTGGGTCACCCAGAGGTATATATCGTGATCATGCCAGCTTTTGGTATTGTATCTGAGGTAATTGCTACTAACTCACGTAAGCCAATCTTTGGTTACCGCGCCATGATTGGTTCACTGATCGGTATATCTGTACTTTCTTTCGTAGTATGGGCGCACCACATGTTCGTGACAGGTATGAACCCGTTCCTTGGGTCTGTGTTCATGTTCCTGACGCTGATTATTGCGGTACCTTCTGCGGTAAAAGTTTTTAACTACATAGCAACGTTATGGAGAGGTAACATCCGATTCACTACTGCTATGATGTTCGCTATCGGATTCGTATCGCTGTTCATCTCTGGAGGTTTGACAGGTATCATTCTGGGTAACTCTGCACTGGACATTCAGCTGCACGATACTTACTTCGTGGTAGCACACTTCCACCTGGTGATGGGTGCGGCGGCCTTCTTCGGAATGTTTGCTGGTGTATACCACTGGTTCCCTAAGATGTTCGGCCGTATGATGGATGAGAAGCTTGGATTTGTTCACTTCTGGTTTACGTTTATTTCTGTATACCTGGTGTTCATGCCAATGCACTACATCGGTATTGCCGGCTTCCCAAGAAGATATTACAACTGGACAGGTTTTGAGGCTTTCAACATCTTTACAGACTTGAATACATTCATCAGTGCTGCTGCTATCTTTGGTTTCACTGCTCAGTTTGTATTCCTGTTCAACTTTATCTACAGCATCTTCCGTGGTAGAAGAGCTAGTGCTAACCCATGGCATTCAAACACACTGGAGTGGACTACTCCTGTGCTGCCAGGACATGGCAACTGGCCAGGTCCGCTGCCTGTAGTATACAGATGGCCTTATGACTACAGCAAGCCGGGTGCTGAAGAAGATTATATTCCACAGACAGTTCCTTTCTCGCAGACGCAGTCTTCAAACCTGCCAAACGAGAGAGATGTTGAATAAGCTCATTGATGGCTAACAAATCTTTTCAATATAAAAGATTTAGAAATATAGGAGTACTAACAGTATTTGCTGTGTACTTCCTAATATTAGTCGGAGGAATCGTAAGAAGTACAGGTTCAGGTATGGGTTGCCCAGACTGGCCTAAATGCTTCGGCAGTTGGGTTCCTCCGACTGATGTTAGCCAATTACCAGATGACTACCTTGAGGTATACAAACAAAAACGAATAGAGAAAAATCAGAAGCTAGCAGGATACCTGGATAACATAGGTTTCGACAATGTTTCTTCCGCTATTTTCTCTCACCCTAGCCAGTACATTGAAACGGAGTTCAACGTTACAAAGACCTGGATCGAGTACTTAAATCGTTTAGTTGGTGTACTGATAGGTATTTTTATTTTCTTGACTGTAGTTTATGCAGTTCCTTTTCTAAAACGGGATAAGACAGTTTTTTATCTCGCATTGGGAAGTTTCTTGTTGGTAGGGGTACAGGGCTGGTTAGGATCAATTGTTGTTTCTACCAATTTGTTGCCAATAACAATTACTATACATATGGCTCTTGCCTTGGTAATTGTGGCCATGCTGCAGTATGCAGTAGCACGCGCTGACAAGAACAGCTTCTCCGCTGAAATCAGCTATTCTCCTAAGCTTAATTTGCTGCTTTGGATATTAGCTACTGTTACTTTCGGGCAAATTTTGCTTGGAACTCAAGTACGAGAAGAAGTTGATCTGGTGTCCTTCATGTTGGGTGGTACTGAAAGAGCAACATGGGTAGAAAAGCTAGGAACAAGCTTTTATATTCACCGCTCTTTCTCGATTGTACTGTTAGCTCTGCATGTATATGTGGCCCTTCAAATATACAGGTTGCAGAACCGTCGACTTAACATGTTGACATCTGCAATGCTGGTTATAGTAGGGGCAGAGGTCTTGATTGGGGTGTTACTTTCTTATTTTGCGATCCCTCCAGTTCTACAACCACTGCACTTAACTCTTGCAGCTTTACTGTTTGGAGTGCAGTTCCAACTATTGATTATTTACCATTACGCCTCTCGCAAGGCTGAAAATCCGCAAGTAGTAGTTGATAAATAATGTACACAGGAAACACTGAGACACTACTGCATGATACAACCATGGCTAATAAAGCAACAGCATATTTTCAGCTTTTAAAGTTTCGCTTGAGCCTGACTGTTGCTTTCTCAAGTGCCATTGGCTTTATATTAGGCTATCCAAATTCCCGCTGGTATGACATTGCTCTTGTGATGTTAGGAGGGATATTGGTTACAGGTGCCGCGAACATCATAAATCAGATTCTTGAGAAGGATCTTGATAAGCATATGAAGCGAACTTCTAACAGACCTCTACCAACAGGTAGAGTAACTGTGATGGAGGCTGCAGTATATGGAGTGATATTAGGTGTGGCAGGTACAGCCCTTTTGGGAATGTATTTTAATCCACTCGCTGCGGCATTATCATTATTATCATTGGTGCTATATGGTTTCATATATACACCTCTTAAAAGGATAAGCCCTATATGTGTATTTGTAGGAGCTATACCAGGAGCTATGCCTCCACTTATTGGATGGGTAGCCGCAACTGGTGCCATAGAGGTTGAAGCAATAATTTTATTTGGCATTCAGTTCTTCTGGCAGTTCCCGCATTTCTGGGCTATTGCATGGGTGTTAGACGATGATTATAAAAAAGCAGGATTCAAAATGCTTCCAATGGCTGGAGGTAAAAATTTGAAGACAGCGATCCAGATCATGAGCTACACCTTAGTGCTGATCCCTCTGAGTTTGTTGCCATTACAGTTTGGCATGACAGGTATAACATCTGCCATGATAGCGGTAGTTTGCGGCGTGCTCTTTTTGGCTCAAACATTTTACCTGATGCGCACATGCTCCAAAAAAGCAGCCATGAGTATAATGTTTGGTTCTTTTCTGTATCTGCCTATTGTGCAGATAGCCTTTGTGTTAGATAAATTATAGGGATAGCAATGGCTAACTTTTCAAAAGAAGATCAAACAGGCCGCGGCGGTGTACACCCGTTAAAGTTTTCGCTGTGGTTGATTATTATCAGTATTATAATGATGTTTGCAGCTTTTACAAGCGCATACATTGTTAGAAGAGAAGAAGGTAACTGGCTTGAGTTCGATCTGCCAAGCATACTTCTGATCAATACAATTGTAATTGTACTAAGCTCAGTTACGATGCAACTGGCACACAATGCCGCGAAGCAGAATAGCATGAGTCGCTTGAAACTGATGTTGCTTTTAACCTTAGGTTTAGGAGTAGCTTTCCTGATAGGACAGTGGTATGGATGGGCTGAACTAGTAGAGAACAACATCTATTTCGGAGGTACAGGAAGTAACCCTTCTGGTTCATTTCTGTATGTTTTAACAGGAGTACACGGTTTCCACCTTATCACAGGGCTAATTTTCGTCCTGATTACATTGCTTAGTAGCCTGAAGTATAAAGTGCATTCTAAAAATATGCTGCGCATACAATTGTGTACAGTGTACTGGCACTTTTTAGGCGGACTTTGGCTATATTTGTACATATTCTTAAGAATAAATCACTAAACACGTTTTTCATTAAATAAACTATGTCTACTTCAACTACGCTGGAAGCACCTAATTCAGGTACATGGGACGGTGGCAATGAGCCAATGAAAGCGAGCTATGGTAAACTCATGATGTGGTTTTTCCTGCTCTCAGATGCGTTTACCTTTGGTGCCTTTCTTATTGTTTATGGATTAGCACGCCATGCTCACACGCCTTACACAGGCGATGCTGAAGCATTTACCTTCTCGACAGAATGGTGGCCAATCCCAGAAAAAGTATTCAATGCCTTCCCTGGTTTTCATGGGGTAGACCTGCCACTTGCCTTTGTGGCCTTGATGACGATGATTCTGATTTTAAGCTCAGTAACTATGGTACTGGCAGTAGAAGCAGGACACCGTATGGACAAAAACGATGTACAAAAGTGGCTTCTCTGGACCATCCTTTTTGGTGCTACTTTCTTGGGTTGCCAGGCTTGGGAGTGGGCTCACTTTATCACTGGTACTGACGAAGGTATGCTGCTGGCAGATGGTACACGTATCTATGGTGCGAACCTGACAATCAACCAGTATGGCCCTCCATTGTTTGCTGACCTGTTTTTCTTTATTACAGGTTTCCACGGAACACACGTATTCACAGGCTTTATCCTTCTAATCATCGCCTTCATTAACACAGTTAATGGCGTATATCATAAGAGAGGTCACTACGAAATGGTAGAGAAAATTGGTCTTTACTGGCACTTTGTAGACCTTGTTTGGGTATTTGTGTTTACATTCTTCTACCTGATTTAATTAATAAACAGCAATAACAAGGTTGCGCTGTAACGGTAAACCGAAATAGTGCAACTGTATAAAACATAACACTGGATTATGGCACATCATCATACAGAAAACGATTTTCATCAAACAGGTGAGATTCCAAAGCCACAGACAAAGGCTATCTGGAGAACGTTTGGTATACTTGTAGGACTTACAGCGCTTGAATTCCTTTTTGCATTTACTATGGATGCTGGTACAGCGCGTAACGCCATCTTCATCATCCTTACTATTTTCAAAGCATTCTATATCGTGTCTGAGTTTATGCACTTGAAGCATGAAACAAAGTCTTTGATCTGGTCTATTATTATTCCGCTTGCTTTGGTTGTATGGCTAATGGTAGCACTTCTTGCTGAAGGTAGCTATTACTACGAGTCCATCACAAATTACTTCAAATAAGTTACATCCTTGATGAAACCTGTAAAGGCACTAATATTAGGTATCCTTCTATTAGTGCCTATTCTTATTTTTATATTTATCAGTGTCTTCGGAACACATCACTTCTCTCTAAAAACTTATTACCCAAAACTTGACGATTTTGGCAAGGTTGTGCTAAATGCGGCAGGAGATACTGTGTTTCAGTATGTGCCTTATTTTGAACTAGAATCACATACAGGTGTAACGGTACAGCAGTCAGACCTTGATGAGAGTATTTTTATAGCTAGTTTCTTTAGCCCTGCTTGTACAGACTCTTGCTTAAAAGTTTTCTCTCAATTAGTTAGGGTTCAGGAGGTTTTCGAGAACAATCCCGACGTTAAGCTTGTTTCTATAGGAGTAAACCCACTAAGCGATAGTCTGCAATCAGTGCAAAATCTGGCACAAGAGTATCAAGTAAATAGTGATAAGTGGTTTTTATTAATAGGGGATACATCAGAAGTTGTCCCATTAGTAACTGAAGGGTTTCACGAACGCTATGAAATGATAGGAGATACTATTGCTCATAGCCATCGGCTGGTGTTGGTAGATAAAGAAAAGAATATTAGGGGTGTATATAAGGGTGCAGACCCTGAGGATGCCGACCGTCTGATTTTAGAAATAAACGTGTTGCTTGATGAATACAGTAAGAGAAAGTAACCTGACAACCGAAAAGGATCGTAAGTTTCTTACGGTTATTGCTCTTCTTTCGGTTGCTATACCGCTAGTTGTAGCTGTTTTATTCTTTATGCCCAAGGGGGATACTCCTGGGGTGGATGTTTCGTATTTGCCAGGTTTTCATGCCATCCTTAATTCTTTAACTGCTATTGCACTAGTTGTAGGATATGGGTTTGTAAAGCGTGGCAATAGCAGAGCTCATCGTGCGGCGATGCTCGTAGCATTTGGTCTTTCGTCTTTATTTCTAGTATCGTATGTCACATACCACTTTCTGGGTCAGCACACGGTTTATGGGGGAGATGCACCTTTAAAATATATTTACTATTTCATTCTGCTCACACATATTGTGTTGGCCGTCGTTATTGTACCTCTGGTGCTATTGTCGGTTTACTTTGGTATCACGAATCAACTGAAGCGCCACCGTCGTATTTCTAGATGGACGTTCCCTATCTGGTTGTATGTTGCTGTAACCGGAGTACTGGTTTATTTAATGATATCGCCTTACTACGCATAAATTAGTTTTTTCATCAAAGCATTAGGAGAGATGAGACAGAAAATGGGCAAAATACTTTCAGTAGTTGCATTCGCTTTTATACTTATGTTTGCCACTACAGATGCTTACAGCCAGTGTGCCATGTGCCGTGCTACAGTAGAGTCTAATGTAGGTACAGGTAGCCGTACACCTGAAAGTGAAGTTGGCAGTGGATTGAATACAGGTATACTTTACCTGATGATTGTGCCTTACATTTTGATTGGTACAGTTGGCTTTTTATGGTATAAAAGTAACCGCAAAAAGGAAAAAGAAGCTTAGAGTTCTACTTGATAACTATAAAAGGAGCGGCCCTTAAGAAATCTTAAGGGCCGCTCCTTTTATAGTTAGATACGTTTTCAGATTTAAAGCTATTGGTCTAGTATATTTTTCATGTGCTGCCCGCTGCGTATACAATTCCAAGTAATTTATCTTTGCACGATTATTGAGGCTATAGCGCTTATCTTGTGATTTCCTTACATTAGTAAATAAACTGCGCTACTTTGAACCGAAAGCTTACCCTTTTTCTTTTTTTGTTTGCATCGCTGCTGTGTTTCATTGCCATTGCAGTATTACACTTCAATGTTTTTTCACCTCGGGCAGCAGCGCAAAATAATCAGAAGGAAGCAGAGAAGATTGCTTTGCGTGTACAGCATTGCATAGATAAAGCTAATGCGCAAGCTGAGCAGTTGGCTTCTAAATTGAGTGATAATACTGTCTCCTTCTCGCAACTACTCCAGGAAACTGATTATCCTGTTTTCATCTACCGTGGTGGTAACATTGTTTTTTGGTCTAACCACACGTTTGCTCCGCAGCCAGATGTGCCAGAAAATTTTACAGGTGCGTTAGCTATAGAAAATGAGTACGGACGCTTTGTGGTGGTAAGAAAAGCGGTAAGGCACTATCAGATTGATGTTTACATACCACTACAGGTAGATTACCGGATAAAAAATGCTTATCTGACTCCTAAACTTGACGAAGAGGTATTTGAGCAGGCTAATCTTCAGCTTATACTCGACCCGGAAGCACTATTGCCACAAGTAAGAACACGAGACGGACGTTTCCTGTTTGCGCTAAACTTCGAACAGGCACATAAAACATCAAGCTACACTTCCTTACAATTAGGCTTGTTTATACTGGGGCTGCTGCTATTTATACTTTTTGCAGTTGCTGTGACTAAATCTTATGTCAGACAGCAGAAATACAGCCAGGGAATACTGGTGCTCCTGCTGTTGCTGGGAGGAATGCGCCTCGTTCTTTTATGGCTTAACCTCCCTTTTGGTATTGCTGATGTAGAGCTTTTTGATCCTAGGCTTTATGCCGCCTCCTTTTGGTCACCATCAGTTGGTGACCTGTTGCTGAATGTTCTGTTGCTGGCGGCAGTTGCCGGTTCTGGATTATACCTGTTTCGTAAGAACCGAGTGGTGGCGCAGCTAAGCAAGATGCCCCATGAAAAGAGCCGCTCGCTGATAATGGCATGCGTGCTGATCTTCTTTTTTCTGCAGCTTCTCCTGTTCAAATTCTATTACAGCATATACCACAATACTCCACTAGTACTGGATGTTACCCACTCCCTCAGTTTTACAAGATATAAGACGGTAATGTACCTGGTGATGCTGGTGCATACAATGGCGCTATGCATGTTTACTTATATACTAGCGACTGTTGTGTCTGTGCTGGTGCCAAAAGAGCAGAAACTGTGGCCCTTTAAAATGCTGATGTTAATAGCAGGAATGCTGCTACTCTTCACAGGTGTTTTTGTAACGGAGCTGTTCATGGTAGTACTTGTAGGTTTTATCTTCTGGACTATTATTGTGCTGGCAGCCCAACACCAGCATGCGGTCAGTCTTGCCTACCGTACCTATTTGCTTTTTTTCCTGGTGGTGATAGTTAGTGCTCTAACAGGTGCCATGGCACAGTTCTCCCATTACCACAACGACCTGAAAACCTATAAGCAGAACTTAGCTTTTAACATTCTACAGGATAACGATGTACTGGGAGAGTATCAGCTGAATCAAGTGGCTACTGAGATTGCCAATGATGAACTGATCAAGATGAAGATGATGGGACCCTATGTAGATGTCTCTTTCATCAAACGCAAGATTACGCGGCAATACCTGAGCGATTACTTTGATAAGTACGAGATCAATGTTTTGCTCTTTGATGATCAGGGCAAGACACTTGAAAGCGCAGATACTACGATTGCCACCTTGCAAGACCTTAAACATCAGTTTAACAAGCCTCAGGCCCGAACAGAACATAAAGGGCTTTATCTCTTAAAAGACCCGGCACGATTTAATGCCCGTACTTACTTAAAGCTCATACAAGTACCTATCAGCAATGAACTGAATGGTACTATTGCCCTGCAGTTGACACTAAAGAAACTGCTGCCTAACAGTGTAGTTCCGGAGCTATTGGTTGATCAAAAGTATAATAATCCGTTTGGGCGCGAAATGTTGAGTTACTCCGTTTACAGCGGTAATAAATTGCGGCACAGTGAAGGAGAGTATGACTATGCTACCAATTTTGATCGCAGCCTCTTGGAACGGCCTGAGCTGTACCGACAAGGTGTTCCACAGGGAGACTCGCATCATTATGGGGTACGTAGCGAAAACAGACAAACACTCATCATTACCACCGATAAGTACGGAAGCCGGCAAGTTCTCTCTAATTTCTCTTTCCTGTTTCTCGTTTTCGTAGCAGGACTAATACTTTTAGGCTTACTGTACCTGTTACTTCAGCGCCATAGACTGCGTGAGTTCAGTCCGAACTTCAGTACCAAAATTCAGCTCTTCCTTAACTTTGGTATACTAGTACCAATGCTCCTGGTAAGTATAGCTACCGCTGGTCTGGTTACGGCCTCATATAAGAAAGATTTGATGCAGCGGTATGAGCAGAGAGGAGAGGCCATTCAGGAGCATCTGTCTAAACAACTAAGCCGAAGACTTTTGCAGCGTCAGCGGAACCTGCAGCGGAATATAGCTGAGGTGGCAGCCATTGCAGAGGCCGATGTAAACGTCTACGACCGCAATGGGAAGTTGCTTGTAACCAGCCAGCCATTAATTTTCGAAGCCGGGCTGCTTTCTAAGCTGGTAAACCCGCAGGCTTTTGCTGCCATTTCGGAGCGACAGGCCTTAAGGGTGCTGTTGCAGGAGCAGGCAGGTAACCTTAGCTTCAACTCCATTTACCTGCCCCTGCGCGATGAGGACTACCCAGCCGAGCTGGCAGGTTTTATCGGCATTCCTTTCTTTGACTCAGAGAAGGAGCTGGACATGAAGCTAATCGAGCTTATTACTACCACGATGAATATCTTCACGGTGATGTTCATTTCCTTTATGGTGTTGACCTTCTTTGCCTCGCGTGCCCTAACAGTGCCATTGCGTATGCTGGCCGAAAAACTCAAACGTACCTCCTTAACTGGTAAAAATGAGATGCTGGCTTACGAGGGGGCAGATGAGATAGGTATGCTGGTGAGCGAATATAACCGAATGCTCTTAACCCTGGAACAGAACAAGCAGGAGCTGGCGATGCAAGAGAAGGAGGCAGCCTGGCGTGAAATGGCAAGGCAGGTGGCGCACGAGATAAAAAATCCGCTCACGCCTATGAAGCTTTCGCTCCAATACCTGCAGAAGGCTATTTCTGAAAAGAGGCCAAATACAGAGCAGCTTATTGCCAAGATCTCGGATACACTCATCACACAAATCAACATACTGAACGATATTGCTTCGTCGTTCTCAAGCTTTACCTCAATGCCGGAACCGAAGGCTGAGCCGATGGATGTGGCGGCTGCTTTGCACAAAGCTGTAGATTTGCATAATGATCCTGCCTCAGCTATACTTACCAAGAAGATTCCGGATGAGGAGATAGTTGTGAAAGCAGACGAAAGTCTGATGGTGCGTACGTTCAATAATTTGCTTTTAAATGCCATTCAGGCGGTTCCTGCTAGCCGGAAGCCACAGATACAGGTAAAGCTGGAACTGCAAGGGCACCATGCGGTGTTGATTTCGATCAGAGATAATGGCAGCGGCATTCCGGAAGATATTCAGAGCAAGGTCTTTATACCAAACTTCAGCACGAAGTATACAGGGTCGGGTATTGGGCTTGCCGTGGCTAAACGTGGCATTGAAAATGCAGGTGGCCGCATCTGGTTCGAAACTGAGGAAGGGCAGGGTACTACATTCTTTATACAGTTACCGCTGGCTAATGAGCGCTAGGGGCCTCAGTATATTGTTGCTGCTGTGGTTACTGAGCATCCCGCTGTTTGCCCAGGTGCCACTCAACAACAAGCGCTGCATCTGGCTACCTGTTAATAACCTCCCGCAGCAGTTGGATACGCTCACCCTGATGCCAAGCTCTATTACACTCCTTCATCCAAAGAAGGAGCAGTTCAGCTACGAGTACAGTTATACAACCAACGAGTTTACGCTCACCCGCTTTCCTCCTCCTGATTCCATAGCTGTTGGCACCTTAGGTACCGTGCAGGCCCTGCGCGACTCTATATTGGTGTGCTTTCGTGTGATGCCCATGAACCTCACGAAGCCTGCATCTAAGCGGGACATTGCTAGGCTGGAGTTAACTTCTAGCAGGGGTGGGTTTTTTCAGGAAGATATCAGCACCAAAGAAGAGATATTCCAAACTCCTGGCCTGAATAAGACGGGTAGCATTTCGCGGGGCATCTCTTTTGGTAATACACAAAACGTTTTTGTTAACTCGGCTCTTAACCTGCAGCTGGATGGTAAACTGACAGACGATATAAGTATAACAGCTGCCATAACCGACCAAAACATTCCTTTTCAACCAGAAGGAAATACGCAGCAGCTACAGGAGTTTGACAAAGTATACATAACCCTGCAGCACCGCCTGTGGCAGCTCACGGCAGGTGATGTGGTCCTGAAAAGTAAGCCGTCCTACTTTATGCAGTTTTACAAGAACGTGCAAGGAGGCGCCTTTAGTTATATCACAGGAAAGGAAAAGGATCGGCAGGGCATAACTACAGTAGCAGCCTCTGTGTCTAAGGGTAAGTTTGCCTCACAAACTATACAGCCGCAAGAGGGGGTGTTAGGACCTTACCGCCTACGAGGGCCTAACAACGAGCTTTACATTATTGTACTAGCTAACTCGGAACGGGTGTTTTTGGATGGGGTGCTGCTGCAACGGGGCTACGACTACGACTATGTGATAGATTATAACCAAGCAGAGGTTACCTTCACTACCCGCCATGTCATTACCAAGAACTCCCGCATCAGGGTAGATTTCGAATACTCTGACCAGAACTATAGCAGAGGAATTTACCACCTGAACCACTACCAGAACCTAGGTAAACTAAAACTATATGGCAACTACTACAACGAAAGCGACAACCCAAACAGCCTGCTGAACCTGAGTCTTAATACAGAGCAGAAGCGCTTGCTGGCAAGTATAGGCGACAGCCTGCATCAGGCAATTTCCTCCGGAGCAGATAGTGTGGCTTATGACCCGGGGCAGGTGCTTTATGCCCGCCGCGACACGGTCTACAACAACGGCCAAAATGTAGAGCGCATTTACGAATACTCTAACGATCCTGAGGCTGCCCACTATAGTGTAAGCTTTACAAATGTAGGTCCTGGCAATGGTGACTATGTGGCTGTCAACGGTGCTGTAAATGGCCGGGCTTATCGTTGGGTGGCTCCTGTAAACGGAGTGAAGCAGGGAAGCTATGCTCCAGTGCGGGTGCTGCCTACGCCACGTAAAAAGCAGCTTATAACTTTTGGTGGTAGCTACGAGCTACAGGAGGGGGTAAGCTTTTTTGCTGAGGGAGCAGCATCTGAGCATGACCTGAACCGTTTTTCAGACTTGAATGCTCAGGACGATCAAGGCAAAGGACTACGGGTAGGATATGTGGTGCAGGATAAGCAGCTGGACTTCCTGGGCAAGTATAAACTTAACAGTACTTTGAACTATGAATATACGGATGAGTATTTTGAGCCCATAGATCGTTATAGACCTATAGAGTTTGACCGTGACTGGAGCCTTACTACCACAAAAAAGGCAGAGGATCATATCTTCAACTTCTCTGTTGGAGCAGCCGAGAATGCTGCAAACCTTGTGAACTACCGTATTAGCCGTCGCTATCGTGTTGACCAACTGAATGGAGTGCAGCATTTTCTGGATGCCAATAAGCAGTTGGGTAAATTTACCTTTCGCAATCGCTTTTTCATGTTGAACAGCACACAGGGGGATCGGGAGTCTGAGTGGTACCGCGGCGATGTGAATGTGGCCTATAAAATGGGTAAGGTGTCGCCTGGCTATACTTACAGCTTTGATAAAAATCGAATAAATGTATTAGATACAGATTCAGTGGTTGGCTCAGCGCAATATTTTGAACAGCACCTGTTTTACCTGGAGAGCGGCGACACTACCAAAACAAGGTTCAGGGTAGATTACAGCCACCGTAAGGATAGGTTCCCGACAGGTAACGGCACAATGGGCAACCAGGAAGTGGGGCAGACATACAATGCCCTGCTGCAGAGTCGCATTAGTCAGGATCAAACGCTGGAAGTGCAGGCAACTTACCGTAAGCTGAATGTGCGCAACGGTAAGGATGAGGAAACAATTCAGTCTAGGGTAGATTGGAACGCAAGTTTTGTGGAGGGTGCTTTTCGGTCTGAAATGAGTTATGCTACGGGAACAGGTCGTGAGCTAAAGCGCATCTACATTTTTCAGGAAATGCTGCCGGGGCAAGGCACACATTACCTGCGTGAAGGAGGAGACCCGAATAACCTGAACGACTACCTGGAGGCCCAAACAGTGGACCAGCGTCGCTACATCAAAATTTACTTGCCAACCGATGAGTATGTGAATGCCTACACCAATACCTTTACCTACCGCCTTACCACTTCAACGCCCCGTAGCTGGAAAAGTGAACCAGGTATAAAGGCAAGACTGTCTAACTTCTCTATGCTCAGCTTTGTCAGCATCAACAAAAAGACAACTGACAATGACCTGAGCCAGCGCTTTAATCCTTTTGGTGAGGACGTGGAGGATGTATTTCTGATCTCGCTGGTGAAGCAGCTGCGCCATACTGTTTACTTTAACCGCAGCAGCCCTAAGTATGGTATGGAGTATACTGTGCAGCAGAATGAGCAAAAGCAGTTGCTTAACAATGGTACAGAAACGCGTAATGTGCTGAGTCATGCGCTTATTGGCCGCCTTAACCTGAACGAGGTGCTAAGTTCGCAGCTAAGTTTAGGCTATAATGTACGGGAGAACCAGTCGAACTTCCTTAGCTCCAAGAACTTCAAAATTCAGGCGCGGGAGCTGTCGCCCGAGTTGGCTTACCAGCCAAACACCAAGCTACGCTTTACGGGCAAGTACCAGTATTCTCTAAAAGAGGATGTGCTGCAAACCGCAGAAGTAGAGCAGGAGGGAATTTTTCATGAACTGGGGCTGGAAACGAAGTTGAGCCAGGTAGGCAAACGTACAGTAACGGGTTTGATAAAGTACGTCAATATTGATTTTGATGGCGATGAGGCCTCTTATGTAGGCTATGAGATTCTGAATGCTCTTCGCCCAGGCAACAACATGACCTGGTCTTTGATAATGCAACAGCGCCTGAGCAACGGTCTTAACATATCGCTTAACTACGACGGCCGTAAAGCCAATGGAGTAGGAGCTGTACATACCGGACGCACGCAGGTGTCGGTACTGTTTTAAGATATTCGCTTACTTTTTAAAAGCTTGGCATTGATCATTTCCAGGAATGTTGCTCGGTAACTTGGGCCTAGCGATACAGAGTTTTCATTGGACAACATAATCTGGTTGCCCTCTACCGATTTTACTTTAGCATTGTTTACGATAAAAGATTTATGCACTCTGGTGAAGTCTGCTGTCGGCAGGTGCTCCTCAATTTCTTTCATGCTTAAGTAGGTGGTCAGCCTTTCGGAAGAAGTTTGAATACGCACATAATTTTGCATGGCTTCTACATAGACGATATCCTCAATGCTGACTTTTACGAATTTTCCTTTCACATCTGCCTTGATGAAGAAGTAGGCATCTTCTTGCTTCTTCGCTTTAGGTTTCAAGGATTCCTTCACCTTTGCTACAGCACGTAGAAACCGTTCATAAGAGATAGGCTTAAGCAGGTAATCTACTGCATTCTTCTCAAAAGCCTGAAATGCATAATCAGGGTAGGCTGTCGTGAAAACCACCGTGGTACAACTGTTGATCAGCCCTGCCAGGTCTACACCTGAAAGCTGTGGCATATCTACATCCAGAAATGTAATGTCTGCCGATACTTTGCCCGAGGTAATAGTGTCGAGGGCATGCAGCGGGTTCTCTTCCGATCCCACTAATTTAAGCCCAGGCGTGTTCTGTATATAGCGTGAGAGTACATCAATTGCGTGCTGCTCATCGTCCACTACGTAGCAAGTTGTCATGTCAGGTTAATTTTTAGACTAAGGCGGTGATGCTGATCGTCTTCTTGTATAGCTAAGGTATAGTCGTTTTCGGTGTAATATTGGGTGAGCCTGGTTTTGGCATTCTGTATTCCTATGCCATGCCCACGAGCAGCATGATGTTTGCGCTTTTTATTGTTAGTACTGAAATAGAGTTGATTCTGGATACTAGAAACCAGGATTTGTGCGGCTTGCGACGGATCGGTTAAGTCGCCATGTTTGAAAATATTCTCCACAAAGGTGAGCAAAAGTAGCGGTGGAATTCTGCCTTGCAGTTGGCCACAGCACTTCATCTGCAACTGAAGCGGATAGCTGAATCTAAGTTGGTTAAGGGCAATGTATCGTTCAATGTGCTCCACCTCATTTTTGAGGTCGGTTTTGCCGTCCTCTTGCACCCGCTGGAGCGCATAATGCATAACTTCAGAGAGTAGCAAAACACCCTTAGATGCCTTGGGAGACACATCTTGCACGGAGTTATAAATAAAATTGAGCGTGTTGAAAAGTAGGTGGGGACTAACCTGTGCTTGGTGCAATGCATTCTGTGAGCGAGCAAGTCCTTTGGTAAGTTCTGCCTTCTCTCGTTCGGCCTGCAGGCGTTGTAGCTCTATTTTATTGATGTGTTTGGTGTTCTTGATTGTTTGGCGAGTAAACCAATAGGCTGTACTAAACCCCAGAAAATAGATACACCTCCAGGTTGCTCGCAGTAAAAACACCCTGTTTATACTAAAGGACTCAGGCTCATCGCGAAATAAATTAATAACGCTTTCCAGACCAACCTGAATGGTAATGTATCCGGCTACGATTGCTGGAACGAGTAAAGGAAGCAATAGGAGTTGTTTATGCTTAACGGTATACTGCAGCACTACATGGGCGAAGAAATAAAACAGACAAATATTAAGCGTATACCAACAGGTCCATTCCCACCAAGCAGTCGTAGTCGGACTGATGAGTTCGACAAGTAACACTTCATATGTAATAAATGCTGCCCAGGCAAGTATGTGATATAGAATAGTGCGGTATGAAGTGCTAATCGGCATGTATAAAACAACACATTACTTTCTAAAGTCGCAACACGTTTCGTCTACAGCAAAAGCTCATTGGTATAAATTTTTTCTCTTATGGGGAAAAGCTTTTTACCTTAACAAGGTGAGTTTTAATTAAAGTTTAAAGGGAGAATAAGTAGTAGCCTTTGATAATTTATATTGACTTTTGCTCCAAGCGCTAATTGAAAACAAACTTAAGAAAAGGCTATTACTTGTTTCCTTGATGCTTATTGAAGAAGTAAAAGGAGCTGCAATATTATCAAGGGTTGTATCCTAGTAGCATGGTAAAGTGGCTATTCAGGTAGTAATCCTGCCCTTATGTTAGAGGAGTTAGCATACCTTCTAATCTGCGGCCACGTACATCAGTTGTCGTTATAAAGTGGCCGATTCATCAAGATGATAAGTGGTTGATCTATACTAAGGCTGCGGTTACAGGAGGTAAAGCTTACATTGACAGTAATATATTACTATATTAGTATTGTTGCCAATCATGTTGCTATTCAATTCACTGTCACCTCATTCGCAATTGCTATGTTAACGAAGAAATGCTTCTTACCCTCTAAGATTCTGCTGTTCCTACTATGTCTTTCTTTTCTTATTTCTTCCTGCAAAAAGGATATGGAAGAAGTAGAGCCTGCCCCTCTCCCTGCCTGGCAATTGCATAACCAGTTTCTGCACGACTCAAAGTTTATCACGAACATTTATGCTGACGGGGATAAGCTGCATGTGCTCGGAATTAGCCTAGTCTCTACTATTTCTCAAGCTGGCCCTAATGAAAGAGTAGAGCATTACGTGCATTCGTTCGATGATGTGACAAGGCACAGGTTCCCGCTTAACGGGCAAGTAGTGCTTGGTAGAAGAGGTAATTTTCTGTTAGCTAAGCCTTTAAAGAACCCGGTAACTTTGTGGACTGATGTTTATATGGACATGAAGGAGGCAGACCCTACATTCAATAGTTTTAGTTCAGTTATGTCTTACACGAACGAACCATTTGGATTATCTGAAAACAATGTTGTGCTAGTACCATACTTTGTGAGTGGTGCTCCTCAAAATAAACTATTGTTAATGAAGTTGTCAGTTGAACCTAATATGCATGGGAATGATGAGGTAAAGGTTATCGAAAGGAAGGTGCTAGATTTTCTACCAGAGGGGTTTTATGTAGAGCACATTAAAACTTTAGGGAATTACTTCTATGTATCTACAGGTGGTGGCATCACTAAAGTATCGGAAGAAGGAGAAGTGGAGGGTTTTGTTAATGAGGAGTCTTTGGAATCTATGTTCGTGCATAAGGGAAATCATTATGCCATTACTTATCGCGGAAGCTTCAATAAGTGTTCGCTTCATAAGTCTTCCACAAACGGTAAAGATTGGACCTTTGTAAGTGAGTTAAATCATAACGCAGGATTTCTAAATTACCATATTGTAAGTGATAGTCTACTGGTAGGAAGCTACAGAAGTCAGATATTTGAGATAGATGTAGATAACTCTTTTTATATAAGAGAACTAGAGAATGAAGGGTTAGCCGGCAACTACATTACTGCTATAAAAAAGGTAGATGACTTGATATATGTAGCAACCCATTCCGGGCTGTTTAGCAAAAGTTTGGAGGATGTAGTAGTATACAAAGAGGTAGAGTAACGAGCATCAGCACTCCTTTACAAATAACGGTAAGTTATCCGGAAGAGTCATCATAAATTTGTGTCATCCATAATTACGGTGCTGTCCATATTACGGCTTTTGCTGCTCAATCTTACTATGCGTCTCTAAGTATACCGGAAGCGCAGCTGAACCATACCAGGGGTAAAGTTCCACCTCAAAAACCTTGGCCCTTACAGCTGGGTCAGTCTCCACCAGCTTCTGAGCTTCTTCTACTGTCTTTACATCAAGTATAAAAATGCCGCGGTAGTTCTTTTCGTTCTTACCAAGTGGCCCGGCTACAATCAGTTTCCCCTCTTTTGCCAGTTTGCCAATGTTCTCCATATGCCCACGGAAATACTCGTTTAGCTTTTGCTTGTCGGTAGTGGTGTTAGAGCCGGTTTTAAGTATAGCCAGCACATAAGATTTCATTCCATAGGCATCAGCACCTAATGAGTCAGCCAGGGCCTTATCGTAACTTGGAGATTGAGCCTGAGCATTTGCCGCAAAGCTGAAACAACAAAGTACAGCAAGAGCGAATAGGTTTTTCACACGTCTAAGTCAGAAGGTAAAAGGCTCTAAAGTAAAATGCTGGATTACGAAAGCGTGTTCATAATCCAGCATCTAATTTATCATTCAAAGAACTGATGTTAGTAATACTTCTCTTCCATCAGGTAATTCTGTACATAATCATTCACGCCTTCCTCAAGAGTATAAAATGGCTTATCATACCCGATAGAGCGCAACTTGCTCATGTTGGCCTCCGTGAAGTACTGGTAGTTGGCGCGCAGGTTCTCCGGGGTATCCATAAAGTCAATATTTGGCTCTATGCCCATGGCTTCGAAGGTATTTAGCGCCAGCGCCATGAAGGTACGGGCCTGGCCGGAGCCAAGATTATAGATGCCAGAGTTCTTGCGGTGATGCATCAGGAACATACATACATCCACCACATCCTTTACATAGACAAAATCGCGCATCTGCTCACCATCTGCATAATCAGGATTGTGCGAGCGGAACAGCTTCATGCTGCCATGATCCTTTATCTGGTTATAGGCATGGAAAATAACGGAAGCCATTTTACCCTTATGATACTCGTTAGGGCCATATACGTTAAAGAATTTCAGTCCTGCCCAAAAGAAAGGCTTGGCTGTTTGCTCCAGTGCCCAGATATCAAAATCGTTTTTAGACTCGCCGTAAGGGTTGAGCGGTTTTAGCAACGGAATGGTGGCTTCATTATCGTCGTAGCCCAAGGTGCCTGAGCCATAAGTGGCAGCCGAAGAAGCGTACACCAGCGGAATCTGGTATTCAGCACAGGCGTTCCACATTTGCTTGGAGTAATTCAGGTTCAGCAGGTCGAACACGTCCTTGTTGAACTCGGTAGTGTCGGTGCGGGCGCCCAGGTGGAAGATAAACTCGACATCCTCATAGTGCTCATCCAGCCACTCAAAGAAGTTATCGCGGTCTACGAACTCCTTTATTTTCTTCCCTTTCAGGTTATCTTCCTTCTTGGCAACGGAAAAATTATCCACCACCACTATATCATTGAAATTGTCCTGGTTCAGCCTGCTTACGAGGCAGCTGGCGATGAAACCAGCGGCACCTGTTACTACTATCATGTTTCTTTGTTAAGCCTGTATCTAAAATTGCGTTAAATTTACGAAAATAAACTGAGCCACCTGCGCCAACCCAACTATACCTTGAGACAAGCCAGACTTATACTACATACCCTACTTTGCCTGCTCCTGTTGTCTTGCAATGAGCAAGAGAAACAAACGCAGGAGGAAGAACTGATACTAAAAGACGACCTGGGGCGTGAACTGAAGCTGCAGCAAAAGCCTGAACGGGTGTTCTCCTTTGCCTCTTCCATGACAGAGATGCTCTTTGCCGTTCTCGACACCAGTACCATTGTTGCCCGCACCCCAAATTGCGATTACCCTGCCGCTGCTCTCGAGAAGCCAGTAGTAAATAACTACCCGGTTGATTATGAGCAGGTGCTGGCGCTTAAACCAGATCTTGTTTTCACCGTGGAAGGCATCACTCCACTGGAGGTGGCAGAGCGCTTACAGCAGTTAGGTGTACCGGTGTATTACCAGAAGTATAGGTCTGTAGAGGATATTTTTACTGGATTGGAAGACATTGGCCGAATTATGGGTCGTGAGCAACAGGCTAAGCAGCTCACTGATTCGCTACGTCAGGAAGTAGCACAGATAAATCAGCGGCATCAACAGCAAAATGCTCCGCAGCAGGTATTAGCTATCACCTGGACCGATCCAATTTATGTGCATGGGCAGAACACGATCTTTACAGATAAGCTCCACATACTTGGTGCCGAGAATGCTGTGAAAGAAGTATTCGAGCAGCCATATCCTGCGCTTACCCGCGAGTATATTCTAAAGCTTAACCCATCTGTTTTATTAGGTGGAACAAAAGAGGAGCTTGAGGAAAAGTTCTTCAACTTATACCCAGAGCTCCGCAGGATAGAGGCTTACCAAAATAACCGCATTTACGAACCAACAGATAACCTGATGTCGCGGCCTAGCCCAAGGGTGGTGGAGTCGTTGCGGGAACTGGAGGGCTTCCTGTACCCATGATGTTGCGGCGCAGCTTATACTTTATACTTGCTCTACTGTTGATTTTGATGGTAGGGGTACTGGGGCTTCAGGTAGGTTCTTTCGATACCGACACGGCAGCCATCTTTAATGCGCTGTTTAACTATGACTCTTCCAACACTACTCACTTTGCCATACTTCATCTGCGTCTGCCCCGGCTTATACTTGCTTTGGTAGTAGGTGCCTCCTTAGCTTTTTGTGGTTACCTCATGCAGGCTATGGTTAACAATGGCCTGGCTGATCCCTATCTGCTGGGTACAGCCTCGGGCGCTTCTTTAGGAGCTGTCATCGTTTTCTTTGGCTTTGTACCTATAGCAGTGGCCGGAGTTTACTTGCCACCGGTGTTTGCTTTGGCAGGTGCTTTTTTGGTAACGTTGGTGGTTGTGATGCTCGGGTACAGAAAAAGACAGATCATCCCTGCTCAGTTACTGTTAGCTGGTATTGCCCTTAGTTCTCTGGTAACTGCCCTTGTGGGCCTGCTCACTTTCCTTTCCGACTCGGAGGGGAAGCTGAGATCTGTCGTGTTCTGGTCGATGGGGAGCTTTGAGCGAGCCAGCTGGGACATGGTGCCATATCCGGCGGCAGCTCTGTTAGGGGCATTGTTGCTGTTTGCATTCTACCAAAAGCAGCTGAACATACTTTTGCTGGGCGAAGAGCGGGCACAGGCACTAGGTATACAAGTAGCGCAGACCCGCTGGGTTATACTGGGAACGGTATCGGTGGTAACAGGCTTCGCTGTGGCCACTTCCGGCCCCATAGGTTTTGTAGGACTGATCATACCGCATGTTACACGAGGTTTACTGGGAGCAACAGGCCGCTCTAACCTACTTTTATGTGCCTTTATAGGAGGTCTCTTCATGCTCTTGTGCGATTTGCTTTCCAGAATAATTTATCCGCCTGCCGGACTGCCAATAGGAATTATTACTTCGTTCTTTGGTGTTCCTTTCTTTGTATATTTGCTGTTCAAAAAGAATTACAATTTTAAAGGATAAATGATTTACGTTAGCAGGTTAGAGCACTTCAATGCAGCTCATAAGCTATTCAACCCGAACTGGTCGTTGGCAAAGAACAAGGAGGTTTTCGGGCCATGTGCCAACACTAACTGGCATGGGCACAATTACGAGCTGATCGTGACGGTGAAAGGAATGCCTGATCCGGACACAGGTTTTGTGATCGACCTGAAAAAACTCAGTACTCTTATTCGTACGCACATCATTGCTAAGGTTGACCACAAGAACCTGAACCTGGATGTTGCTTTTATGGAGGATAAGCTGGCCAGCACAGAGAACCTGATCGTGGAGTTCTGGAAAATTCTGGAGCCACGCGTAAAGGAGATCTCCAATAACAACGCGAGTTTGCACAGCCTGAAGCTGTACGAAACCCCGCGCAACTATGTAGAGTACTTCGGAGAATAAACAAGGGATCAGCGGCGTTCCATACTTGACCAGCTCCAAAAGAACCCACACCATGAAATATTACATCATAGCCGGAGAGCGATCCGGCGACCTGCACGCATCTAACCTCATCAAACAGCTCCGTAAGCAAGATCCGGAAGCACAGATCAGAGGCTGGGGCGGTGATATGATGCAAAATGCCGGTATGGATCTGGTGCGTCATTACCAGGAGATGGCGTTTATGGGATTCGCCGAAGTTTTTAAAAGCCTGCGCAAGATCCTTGGTTTTCTAAGTGAGGCAAAAGCAGATATAAAGCAGTATCAACCAGATGTAGTAATATTGGTAGACTATGCTGGCTTTAATATGCGTATTGCCCGTTTCGCCAAAAAGCAGGGGCTAAAAGTATTTTACTACATTTCTCCCAAAGTCTGGGCTTGGAACCAGGGGCGTGTGCACGGAATTAAAAAAGTGGTGGACCGTATGTTCGTCATCATGCCTTTTGAGGAGGATTTCTACGGCAGGTTCGACTACAAAGTAGATTATGTGGGCAACCCTGTGAATGACTCTGTGACAGATCATGTACCTTCTGCCGATTTCAGGACAAGAAACAAACTCTACAACAACAAGCCCATCATTGCTATACTGCCGGGCAGCCGCAGGCAAGAGATCGAGAACATGCTGCATGTCATGCTTAGTGTTCTACCTAACTTCCGGGATTTTCAGTTTGTAGTGGCAGGCGTTAGCAACTTCTCTAAAGAGTATTACGAGCAGTATAATAAAGACTCCAACATTAAGATAGTTTACGACCAGACTTACGACTTGCTGTCGCATTCCAAAGCTGCGCTTGTAACATCAGGTACAGCAACCCTGGAAACTGCTCTGTTTGGGGTTCCGCAAGTAGTTTGTTATAAGACTAGTGCTATCTCCTACACCATTGGTAAGATGGTAATCAAGGTACCTTATATCTCGCTGGTAAATCTTATTGCTGATAAACCTGTGGTAACCGAGCTTATTCAGGATGATTTTACGGCTAAGCAGATTGTGGCTGAGCTAAAGCGGGTGCTGTTTGATAAGCATTTTATGCAGAAGCAGCAGGAGGGGTATGCACTCGTAAGAAAAAAGATCGGAGAGTTCAGAACAGCGGAACGTGCTGCCCAGCTGATGGTGGGTTATCTAAAGGCAGAAAAGGTTTAAAGGCCGCATAGTTCCTTTCCCTCTAACATTCACCACATAGTATCATAGTGGTTAGTTTCTGGCTATACTAACATCCCGTATGGTACTGTACCTTCTACAGATTGAAGCACTGGCAGGGAAGTCTCCTATATCTAAATTCTAACTTACGTAAAGTTTATAAGAGACCACCACTGATTGCCTTAGGACTTTCAGGTTTGATAATATCCATACAGCTGAAATGTGCTACTTCTACAGAAAACTCTTTAGCAGAAGAATTGAATGCTGATTCATTATAGTGCTTTGTAGTTTTATCACTAGAGCATGTACAACAAAAAAGGGAGCCTGAATGGGGCTCCCTTTTTTGTATAATTGTTTTATTGCCTTATGCTACCTTCAGTTGCTTCAGGCTGGACTTCTCAAATTTTTCGCGGGCATAATCACCGGTGATAACCAGTTCTTTGGTTCCTTCTTCTGATGGAAGCTCAAACATGGCATCTGTCATGATACCTTCGCAGATAGAGCGAAGACCACGTGCACCAAGCTTATACTCTGCAGCTTTCTCCACAATGTACTCCAGCGCACTCTCATCAAAAGAGAGGTTGATGTTTTCCATCTCAAACAGGCGCTTGTACTGCTTCACTATAGAGTTCTTTGGCTCCAGCAGGATCAGACGCAGAGTCTCTTTATCCAGCGGGTTCAGGTGTGTAGCTACCGGTAAACGACCTATCAGTTCCGGAATCAGACCGAAGTTCTTCAGGTCTTGTGCCGTCATGTACTTCAGGAAGTTCTCTTTCTCTTCCGCCTCATCCATTTTAGACTTGGAGAAACCAATAGGACGGGTGTTCAGTCTGTTTTTGATAATTCTATCAATGCCAACAAAGGCACCACCACAAATAAACAGGATGTTCTCCGTGTTTACAGTAATCATCTTTTGTTCAGGGTGCTTACGCCCACCTTGTGGCGGAACGTTTACAGTAGTACCTTCTAAAAGTTTTAGCAGAGCCTGTTGTACACCCTCACCGCTCACATCACGAGTGATTGATGGGTTGTCGCTCTTACGGGCAATCTTGTCGATCTCGTCGATGTAAACAATGCCACGCTCAGCTGCCTCTACGTTATAGTCAGCTGCCTGCAGTAGGCGCGTAAGTATACTTTCCACGTCCTCGCCCACATAACCAGCCTCGGTTAGTACAGTAGCATCGGCAATACAAAATGGCACCTGCAGGATACCAGCCATCATACGAGCCAGGTAAGTTTTACCCGTACCTGTTTCACCTACCATTATGATGTTAGACTTTTCAATCACCACATCATCCTCAGTTGGCTGCTGCATCAGTCGCTTATAGTGGTTATATACCGCTACCGACATTACCTTTTTGGCCTCATCCTGACCTACCACGAACTGATCAAGGTAGGTTTTCATTTCTTTAGGCTTCATCAGGTTGAACTTCGGAGTTCTACTGCTTGCGCGTATCTTGTTCTCCTCATTCAAAATCTGCTGTGCCTGACCGATACAACGATCACAAATGTGCGCGTTGATACCGGATATCATCACCGATACATCCTTCTTGTTTTTGCCGCAAAATGAGCAAGTAATTTCTGCCATAAGAAACGATTGATCCAGAGTAGTTTACGCATCTTTTTCAAATGCGTAAAGCAAAGGTACAAAATTGAATACTTATACAAGTAGAAAAAATTCGATCCAAACGCTTGAATGCCGTTCAAACACAGGTATAAATTTTAAGATAAGTATTTTTCTATTTTTATGTATAATGCTGACCACTAGATAGTTGCATTGTAGAGATTTGCACAGTGGTATGTGGATAAATTTTTTACTAAAGCTACGTTTTAATGCTAAGTCTGGTTCTAAAACCATCCCTTCTAAGTGCAAAGTGTGCAAAATAAAACCCCGCATCGGGTGTCGGTGCGGGGTTTTATATACTATAAATTATATTTTAGATTTATGATACCTTACGGGTTAGTACCTCGTCGATCAGGCCATACTCCTTGGCTTCTTCGGCACGCATCCAGTAGTCACGGTCAGAGTTGTCGTATACTTCCTGGTATGATTTGCCAGAATGGTCAGCAAGGATTTCATACAGTTCTTTCTTCAGCTTCAGGATTTCACGCGCTGTGATTTCGATATCAGAAGCCTGACCTTGCGCACCACCCATTGGCTGGTGAATCATGATACGGGCATGCGGTAGGGCAGAGCGCTTGTTCTTAGCGCCACCTGCTAATAGTACAGCACCCATGGAAGCTGCCAAGCCAGTACAGATTGTAGCAACGTCAGGGCTTACATATTGCATAGTGTCATAAATACCAAGACCGGCATACACTGAGCCACCCGGGCTGTTGATGTATAGCAGAATGTCTTTCTTGGCATCCGCCGACTCCAGGAACAGTAGCTGGGCTGTAATGATGTTAGCGATAAAGTCATCAACCTGCGTACCCAGGAAAATGATCCGGTCCATGATAAGGCGTGAGAACACGTCAATTTCACGGAAGTTAGTAGGTCTTTCTTCAATTACGGAGCGCGTCATGCTTTCGATTGTGTGCATGGCTCTGCCCTCTACATGGTTAATATATTGGTCTACGCCCAGGCTGCTCATGCCCTGGCCTTTTACAGCAAATTTGCGGAACTCGTCTTTGTTAAACATCATGTTGTTTAGGTTTACGGTTTTCTCAAAAATAAAAAAGTCCTTCTAATATCGAAGGACTTTTTTATAAAGTTATGTATGTGCGTTCTGCTTAGAACGACATATTTCTGAAGTCCTCTGATGTGATAGTCTTCTCCACAACAGTCATCTTCTCTTTAAGTTTAGCGAGCACCTTCTCGGCCAGCAGTTGCTCGTACTCGTTGATGTAGTTACGGCCGTTGTCCTGCTGCAGATACTGCTGAGCATAGTTGTTCATGCTTTCCATCAGTTCTTCAGGTACCTCCGGCATGTTGAACTGGGCAAGCATCTTCTCTTTAGTAGCTTCCACTACTTCCTCATTTGTCACTTTCAGCTCGTTCTCCTCAACAACCTTGTTCTTGATCATTGACCACTTCAGCTCGCGCACATACTGATCGAAGTTTTCCTCAATTTGCTCAGCAGTAAGCTTGCCTTCGTTTGTCACCTGGATCCAACGCTTGAAGAATTCTGTAGGTAATTCTACTTCTACGTTGTCAACCAGTGTATCGATGATATTACGGTACAGAAGGTTGTCAGCCTCACGCTCATAGTTCTCCAGGATAGTCTCGCGGATCTTAGCGTCAAACTCCTCTTCTGTTTTTACTTCGTCTTTACCGAAAAGCTTATCGAAAAGTTCTTGGTTTAGCTCAGCAGGCTCTGTACGGTTGATCTTTTCAACGATGAATTCAAACTCACCGTTCAGGTCAGCCACAGCCTCTTTGCTCAGGCCAGTTACGTGTGCCAAAGCAGCGTTGTCGTCGCCGAAAGTCTTGCGGATATCGAAACGGATTACGTCGTCAGCCTTAACACCAACAAACTTATCCTGGCCTTCTACCACACGGCTAGTAGGGATCAGCGTCTTAGACTGGAACTCACCATCTACCTGCTTCAACTCACCAGAGATGAAGTCACCTTGCTCAGATGTTTCCGGGTTGATTGTCTTACCAAACTGGCGCTTCAGGTTTTCGTAAGCCTCGTCAATTGTTTTCTTGTCCAGTTCAACTTTGAAGCCCTCTACGCTTTTATCAAGAGGAAGGTTGATTTCTGGCAGTAAGCCTACCTGGTAGGTAAACTCAAATGTCTTTTGGTTATCCCAGTCAATTTCTGGCTGGTCATTCTCTGGAAGTGGCTCTCCCAGTAATTTTACATCGTTTTCACGGATATACTTAGAGATTTCCTCCTGAAGCGTTTTGTTGATTTGCTCCACTAGGATGCTCTTTCCATACATCTTCTTTACAAGCCCTGCAGGTACTTTACCAGGTCTGAAGCCTTTAATCTGAGCTTTTTTGCTGAATTCTTTTACCTGCTGGTCTACTTTCTGTGCGTAGTCCGCCTCTTCCAGTACCACCTTCAGTTGCGCATTGGTGCTGTCGGTTTGGTTTAATGTAATATTCAAGGCTTATAAAAATTTAGATTTTAGAAATATCTACTAAAAACAAACCCCCAACAATGGCTGTTGAGGGTTCGTAATGTTTGTGCGGATGGAGGGACTCGAACCCCCATGCCTCGCAGCGCTAGATCCTAAGTCTAGTGCGTCTACCAATTTCGCCACATCCGCTTGAGTGTGCTTGTTTGTTTTAGTGTTGCAAAGGTAAGCAACGTTTTTTTAAATGCAATACCTCTTTCAAAAATTTCTTAAATATTTTTCGATCTGCATATATAACCCCTCCTAAAAGCTTTCAATACTGGCATTTATTGGTTGCATATTATAATCAGTTATATTTGAAACTTATAACGCAGCCAGCTTATTTATACTTATAGTGTGGGCTACTAAACTGGCAGCACCCTACATCATAGTTGTAAAACATGATCGATTTAGAAGCAGAACGCAAAGAGATACTCAGGCACTACAGGAGGTTACTACGGCATGCTAAGCCTTTCTTAAAGGACAACGATGCCAAAATCATCAAGAAGGCATTTAATACCTCGCTGGAGGCACACAAAGATATGCGCCGCAAGTCTGGTGAGCCTTATATCCTGCACCCGCTGGCTGTAGCTCAGATCGCGGTAGAGGAGATTGGTTTGGGTACTACTTCCATTGTGGCAGCCCTGCTACACGATGTAGTAGAGGATACTGAGTTGGAGACTGCAGACATCGAGCGTGAGTTTGGGCCTAGTGTGGCTAAGATCATTGAAGGGCTTACCAAGATCTCCGGTGTTTTTGATTACGGTACTTCACAGCAGGCGGAGAACTTCCGTAAGATGCTGCTTACCCTGAGTGATGATGTACGCGTTATACTTATAAAGCTGGCCGATCGCCTGCATAACATGCGTACCTTGGGCAGTATGCCGCGCCACAAGCAGCTCAAGATTGCTTCCGAAACAATGTACCTGTATGCACCTCTGGCGCACCGCCTGGGTTTGTATGCCATCAAGTCGGAGCTGGAGGACCTGTACCTTAAGTATACCGACACCGACACTTATAAAGATATATCCCGAAAGGTAAGGCAGACACGCAGTGCCCGAAATAAATTTATTAAAGACTTTATACACCCTATTGAGGATGAGCTTCGGAAGTATGGCTTTAAGTTTAACATCAAAGGCAGGCCCAAGTCAATCTACTCTATCCTTAAAAAGATAAAGAAGCAAAACATAACCTTTGATGAGATCTACGACCTGTTTGCTATCAGGATCATTCTGGATGTGCCGCTGGAGAACGAGAAGGCGGCCTGCTGGCAGGTGTACTCTATTATAACAGACTTTTACCAGCCTAACCCGGACCGCCTGCGCGACTGGGTAAATACACCTAAGGCGAACGGATACGAGTCGCTGCACACAACTGTCATGAGTAAATCGGGGCAGTGGGTAGAGGTGCAGATACGTACCCGCCGAATGGATGAGATTGCTGAGCGAGGCTACGCAGCTCACTGGAAGTATAAAACAGAAGGAGCAGCTTCGGCAGAGTCTGGCTTGGAGCAGTGGATTAACAAGGTGCGCGATATGCTGGAGAACAACACCGCCAACGCACTGGAGTTCATGGACGAGTTCCGCAAGAACCTGTTTGTAGAGGAGGTGTTTGTGTTTACGCCGAAAGGAGAACTCATTATACTTCCAGATAAATCTACGGCGCTGGACTTCGCTTTCGAAATTCACTCCCAGATTGGTTTGCATTGCCTTGGTGCTAAGGTAAACCAGAAGCTGGTGCCACTTAGCTATAAGCTGAAGAACGGAGACCAGGTCGAAATCCTGACTTCGCAAAAGCAGAAGCCAAACGAAGAGTGGCTGCAGTATGTGGTTACTTCGAAGGCTCGTACACGCATTAAAGATGCGTTGCGGGAGGAGCGTAAGAATAAGGCTGAGCAGGGTAAGGCAATGCTGGAGGCAAGAATGCAGTATATAGGTGTAGCTGATAATCAGCAGAACTTAAACAAGCTGCAGGCTTTCTTCAATGTAGCGACCTTACAGGATCTTTATTATAGAATAGCTACCGGACATATCGATATAAAAAACATCAAAGAGGTTATCTTTACAGCTGCCGCTGATAAGGTCGCTTCTATGCTTGACCCGAAGAGCTTCGACAGGGAAGTACAGAAGATAAGAGGGGTAACTTCGGATATGTTGGTGATAGGGGAGAGTACAGACAATTGGGACTACAAGATGTCTAAGTGCTGCAACCCAATCCCGGGCGACGATGTGTTTGGTTTCCAGACAGAGGAAGACGGCATCGAGATACACCGAACAAACTGCAAGCGCGGCATTGAGCTAATGTCGAACTACGGCAACCGCATTATAAAAGCGAAGTGGACAGAGCAGAAGGAGCTGGCATTCCTGGCTGGTATCCGCATCAAAGGAACTGACCGTGTTGGTCTGGTAAATGATTTGACCAAGGTTATCTCCACCAGCTTAAAAGTAAACATGCGTTCCATCACCATCGATTCTAACGACGGTATCTTTGAGGGGAACATCATGGTTTTTGTTAACAACACAGGGCACCTCGACAAGCTTATCCAGCGCATGAGCAAGGTGAACGGAATTCTCTCCGTGGAGCGTTTCGATTAAGAGGAGCTTGTATACTAATAGAAGAGAAATGGCATTAGATAAAAAGAAGTTCGAAGAAGTAAAAAAGATCTTCACTGCATACTTAGAAAGCAAAGGCCTACGTAAAACACCAGAGCGTTACGCTATTCTGGAGGAGATCTACTCCAGCGACGGGCACTTTGATGTGGAATCGCTCTACATCAGCATGAAAAACAAAAACTACCGCGTAAGTAGAGCCACTGTCTATAACACACTGGACCTGCTGGTAGAGAACGACCTGGTGAGCAAGCACCAGTTTGGTCGTAACCTGGCACAGTATGAGAAGTCGTACGGATACCGCCAGCACGACCACGTAATATGTACTGAATGCCACAAGGTGGTGGAGTTTTGCGACCCGCGTGTGCATCAGATTCAAAGTTTGGTGGGTGAACTGTTAAATTTTCATATCTTGCATCACTCCCTGAATCTATATGGTATCTGCGGCGATTGCCGTGCTAGAAAAGTGACAGAGGAACTTAAACATGAAGTATCAGACAGAGCTCAAGGATAATATCCTTTATATTCGGCTGGAGGGCGACCTGATTGCAGGCGCAGACACGCAACAAATGATAGACAGCGTGGATGATATGCAGGAAGGAAATGTGTTGCTTTGCGCCGTGGATCTGTCGAATGTGCGGTTTATGGATAGTAGTGGTATGGGAGTGCTGGTTTCGTTACTTACAAAGTTCCGGAACCGCGGAGGAGAGCTGGTGCTGATAAAGCCATCTGACCATATCCGAAAACTATTGATAGTAACTAAGCTAAACGCGATTTTTACAATTGCTGAGAACGATGACTTCGCAGCGCAATTCTTAAAGGAATCAACATATTAAATACTTAAATGGCAGTTGACATTTTAATAGGTCTGCAGTGGGGCGACGAAGGCAAAGGAAAGATTGTAGACGTACTTGCTCCGACCTATGACATTG